>REEM01000216.1 GCA_007695055.1 Spirochaetaceae bacterium
AGGACGATCTACCCGACCTTGGTGATGGAGACGCCGAGCCCGAGCCCGAGCCCGAGCCCGAGCCCGAGCCCGAACCCGAGCCCGAACCCGAACCCGACACCCCAGTCGAGCCCGACGAGCCCGAAATTGACACTGCCATTGATGAGTTCTCACTCGACGAGTTTGATCTTGACGACTTCTCCGACGCGGATGCTCCACTGGATCTGGATCTGCCGGATGATGAAGGCTTTGACACCCCTGTGGAGGATGCCGTTCCAGAGGCGCTGGACGTCCCAGACGAGCCTGAGACCCCAGAAGCGGCCGAGCCCACGGCGGAGCCTGACTCTGCCGAGCCTGAGCCCGGCGAGAGTGACGAGATTGATGCGCTTGACGACTTAGGTGACGTGGGAGATTTGAGCGCGGACGACTTTGGCGACGGTTTTGACCTTGGCTCTGACTTTGGGGATATCGGTGACTTTGACGACCTGTCCGACACCGACACCGGAGGCGACACCGACACCGACACCGGAGGCGGTGAGCCCGAAGCCCCAGACGAATTCAGCTTAGATGAAGAGGCGGACGCCCCAGACGAAGGCGCCCCGGACGACATGCCCGAAGAACTGCTGCTTGATGACGAGGCAGATGAGTTCACCTTTGATGATGAAGACGACATTGCCGCGGCGGTTCCCATTGCCGAGGAATACAGCTTTGACGACGAGGATGACGACGCCGAGGAAGCAGAGGAAGTTGGCGACGACGAGGGCGACGGGCCGGATGATGATTTTGAGTCCGATGAGTTCAGCCTTGGGGACTTTGGCGCCGAGTTTGGGGTGCTGGATGACGGCGATGATGCTGCGGCAGCAGAGGGGCAGGAACAGGACGACGAGGCGGCCGAGGAAGAGGCCGCTGCCGTTGCCTTTGCCGGATTTGAAATATCGGAACGCGACTTTGAACGCGTAAAACAGACGCTTGCTGCGCTCCCGCTCAACCTGAAGATTGCTGCCGAGCGGATTATTGCGGAGGACAAAGGGTCACCTAAGCAGCAGCAGAATCTGGTACGGCGGCTCATTGAGGGGACATCGCCCAAGCAGCTTGCAGAGCTGTGTGGAAACATCCTGGGCAAGAAGATCAATATCCCCAAGGACTACCGCAAAAAGTCCGGTATTGAGTTTGAAGAGGAACAACGCAGCCTCAGTTACCGGTTTCGCAAGCAGGTGCTGCCGGTACTCAAGGTGGCCGCCCTTGCCGGAGCCGTCCTAGGGCTGGTGGTATTTCTCAGCTACCGTTTTGTGTATAGGCCTGTGTACGCAGAGCTCCTGTACCGGCAGGGCTACGAGCTCATTCCGGAGGCCGAGTACAGCGCCGCGAACCAACGTTTTGACCAGGCCTTCTCCCTGTGGCGCCGGCGACCGTGGTTTTACAGATATGCCGAGGCCTTTGCCGAGGAACGTCAGTTCTCCCTGGCTGCGGCAAAGTATGAGCGGCTGCTTATGGAGTACCCTTTTGACAAGCGCGGCTTTTTGGACTACGCCGCTCTTGAGTCCAGGCAACGGTTTGACTTTGAGAGTGCCCATGAAATTCTGGAGATCTACCGCCGTGGCTACAGCGAGGAACAGCTCCTGGAGATAGTCCGTGAGGGAGCGCAACAGGGGACTGCTGCCGGTGACCGTGCGGTACGGCGGGCCGAACGGCTTGAGAATGCGTACAGGTTCCGTAACTTCAATGATATTGATGTACTGGTTGCACAGGGTGACAACTTCATGTTGTGGGCCGACCGTGAGGACATTGCTCGCTACGAGGACGCACGGGTAAAGTATGCCACCGCTATTGAGGTGCATGGCGAGACTGACCTGCTGCTTATGCGCATGCTGCTGTACTTCATACGCACCGACAACTACCGTGAGGTCATGCCGCTTAAGGATCTCTTCCAGACCGACCGGCGGGCAGAAATTGACCCCTACATCTACGCTGAGTTGGGCGGTTACCTCATGGACTACGACGAGCTAGATGATGCGGGCGATGTACTGCACCGGGTGCTTGATAAGCGCTTTGATATCCCGGAACTGCACTTTCACCTTGCTCGCTACTTTAGCCGTGTGAGCAGGCCCACAGATCAGCTGACGGCGCTCAACAACGCTATTAGCCTCTTTGAGCAGACCGAGCCGCTGACACCCCGGCAGGCGGGCATGCTGGTGGACACCTACGGCCGGGCAGGCCGCTACCACTATGAGCGTGAGGACTTTTTGCTTTCTGAACAGCATTTCCGCGACGGAATATCCCACTACGAGCAGGCGCGCTCTATTGGGTTCCTGGAGCCCGAGGAACGCTTTGGTTCCTTGTACGCTGGCCTGGGCGACATTCACTACTACATTGCCGGTGAGTTAGACGCAGCTCTGCGCCGCTTTAGAGAGGCGGAGTCTGCCGGATATCGCACCCGGGAGCTGTCCTACAAAAAGGGCTTTGTGCATTACAACCGTGAGCGCTTTGAAGAGGCCCTGGACGAGTTTATGAATGCTGCGGGCAGCTTCAGCGCGAACCCAAACCTGCTGTACGCAACCGCAAACACGCTGTACAACAACGAGAACTTCTTCTCGGCTGAAGGCTACTACTTTGAGTTGCGTGACCGCATGGAGCGTGAGCGGTCCCTTATTCGGAACCTGCTCGTAGATGAAGACCCGCGTCACCGCAACGTTATAGAGTACATAATACGGGTGAACAACAACCTGGGCGTGACGCAACAGCGCATAGGGGAGCGTACCGGCGACCCGAACAAGAGCTCCGAGGGCATGGTGCAGCTTACCCGCTCCATGGAGTTTGCGGAGAACTATCGGCGCGACCCCCAGACCGGGCGCCGCACCGCAACCACCAGCTTAGCCTTCCTGAACATGCGCGAAACCCTGTACCCGCGGCCCGAGTTTGAGCTGCAAATCTACCAGAACATTCCGCGCGACTTCAGCGACCTGGACTTCTAAGCCAACAGAACTCCGCCGACAGATTGCCAGCGACTCAGAGGCCTAAACCTTGAGCATCCAGCCGTGCTTGTCCGGCTCGGCTCCGTACTGTATGCCCTTCAGGGTGTACAACAGCTTCCGTGTCAGCTCGCCTATGGTGCCGTCACCGAATACGCGGGTGGTACCTTTGTGCTCAAGCGACTCAAGATAGGTAACACCAGCGGCCGTGCCGGTGACAAAGCACTCGGTGCCTTCCGACATCGCCTCATCTATGGTAATGGGCCGCTCTTCTACATCGACCCCGAAATCTTGGGCCAGTTCAATAGCGCTTGCACGGTTAATTCCGGGCAGAATGGTGTCGCCAAGTTCCGGCGTTACCAGCTTGCCGCTCTTCAGATAGAAGAAGATGTTGCAGGACGAGCCTTCCTCAATGTAGAGCTGCTCGCGGGCGTCCAGGAACACCGCCTCCATGTAGCCCTCTGCCTGCACACGCTTTTTCTCAAGCGTTGGAATGACGTAGTTCGCGTCACACTTAATCCAGCCGGTACCTCCGTGGGTTGCGCGGACACATGAGGTAGTTATGGCCTTGGACGGGGCGTCAAGGTCAAAATACGAGCCAACCGGGGTAGTGACCGTCACAACCCAGGGCCGCACCGAGAGGTTCAGGCCAATGCCGGGTTCACTGAAGCTAAAGGGGCGTATATAGACTGCCTCGGCCGTGACAAAGCCGTCTTTTTCCCAGGACGCGTCGTACTTTGGCGCAAAACCCAGCTCCTTGTTCAGGCGCACGACCTCCCGCACCGAGTCCACAAACATTGACTCCGGGTACACCGGCATCATGAGGCCCTTCATGCTGCGTGCCATGCGCTTGCCGTTCTCATCCGGGCGGAAGATCTTCAGCTTGCCATTGGGTTGCGGAAAGGCCTTGAGCCCCTCAAAACACCCCATGCCGTACTGGGTGGTGTAGTTGACCAGCGGTAGGTCGGGAAAGGAGTTGCGTTGAGCAAGCAGCTCCTCGCGCTCCTCGGCGGGCAGCGCTGCCTCTTCTGCAGGGGTCATGTGGGGTTGCTCACGGTACTCCTCACTCCAGCTCCCGTCGGGCTGAGACTGGGCAAGATACACCCAAGGATACATTGAAAGCGTAAATCCGCCGGCCATGAGGGCCTCCTTTTCGGTTCAGGGGTAGGCGCAATTGTACGGGTAGCCAGCCATCGCGGTCAAGCTGAACATTAGGGTGTCACACGTCATCTGCAGGAGCGCAATGCTATAATCTCCGCCCTTGCGCGGTGGGGAGAGGGTGTTATACTGGAGCGCAAGAGGAGGCGGCATGATAGACTCGGCAATTATTTTGGCAGGGGGGACGGGAACTCGGTTGTGGCCCGCGTCCACCCGTGAATCTCCCAAACAGTTCATGGACCCCGGCACCGGCATTACCCTTTTGGGGGAGGCCTTCCACCGAGCCATAGCCGTTGGGGTGCAGAGTGAGATTCTGGTAGTAACCGACGCAGCCCATGCCGAGGCAGTGGCCGCCGAGGCGCGCAAACTTGGCCCGGACGCTCCGCCGGTTACGGTGCTGGCCGAGCCGCTTGGGCGCAACACCGCACCAGCCATTGCCTATGCGGCCGCCTACCTGCGCAGCCGCGACCGAATGGATGAGTTCTCACTCGTTATGGCTGCCGACCATCTTATTCGCCCTTTGGAAGTCTTTGCTGCCGACGTAAAACGCGCCGAGTCACTGGCCGCCGAGGGCTTTGTGGTCATATTTGGCATACCGCCCACGCGTGCCGAAACCGGCTACGGGTACATAGAGGCCGGGAGCCAGCATGATGAAGGCATGTTGTGTGCATCGTTCCGGGAAAAGCCTGAGAAGGAAATTGCCGAACGCTACGCTGCATCCGGGAACTACTACTGGAACAGCGGCATGTTTGTCTTCCGGAACAGCGTCTTCTGCAAGGAACTGCTGACCTACTCACCCGAGGTCTGGGAGAGCTTTCAGAACCTGCCGAGTGACTTTGTTGTGGAGCCCTTGGACGGGGCGGGCCTGGTCTCACCCAGCGCCGAGCTGCAGGAGCTCTACCATGAGCTGCCAAAGATCTCTATTGACTACGCGGTCATGGAGTCAAGCAAACGCGCAGCTATGGTCGATGTACGCTTTGACTGGACCGACCTCGGCAGCTGGGACGAGCTTGCCGCCCTGCAGCGGGAACCGGTGACCCCGGCTGAGGCCGCCTCGGCGGGCTCTATAGGTTCTGGTACAACTGCTGCCAACCCGGCGCCGCTCTACACCGCCGAGTCAGAGAACAACTACGTGCTGTCGGACATGCCGGTAGCGCTGTGTGGTGTGTCGGATCTTATAGTGGTGGTGAAGAACGGCACGGTTCTGATTTGCAGCAAGGGTGAGTCACAGCTTGTGCGCGATATTGTCAGCAAGATAGAGGTAGACGGGCGCGAAGACCTGCTGTAGGGCTCTCGCCTGGCTGCGCGCGGGCGCGGGACGCCGCCAGGCCCCATGGGCCAACCCTGGCGTGGCGCCTTAGTCCTTGCCCTCGCGTTCAATGAGGGTGCAGATATCTACCGCAAATGCGCGGGTTATGCGGAGTGCTGCGTCTGCGCTCCCGGCCCGCACCTTGTAGGCCTCGGCCTCACGCTCCACCATTCCAATAGTCTTTTCACGCTGGGTCTCAAGGCTTGCAAGCATTTCCCTAATGCCGGTCTGCTCGCGGCGGGCAAAGGCCACGGTTGAGCGCAGGCGTGAGAACTCCTCGGCCTGGCTGAGAAACATTTTGCTCAGCGGCTTGAGGTCGGCGGGCGAGAGCGGGTTAACCACCTTGGGCCGGTTCTTCTGGGCCTGCTCGGTGGCAAACTCGGCGTAGTTCTTCTTTATACTGGAAAAGATCTCGGCAAAAATGGCCTTGGAGTTCTTCACTATTGCGGCCCGCTTGTCCTCCGGGGCGCTTCCGAGCAGTTTCTTAAGGTTCTCGGTCTCACGGCGGTACTTGCCTACCTGCAGCATAATGTTCTTCACCGCCGGGTGGCTCTTGGTGCCGGGGTCCAGTGCTACCGCGTCCAGGATCTCACTAATGATCTCACTCACCTCCAGGCTGTGCTCACCGGCCTCGGGTGGGGGCTCGGCGGCACCAAAGGGCAGGTTGCCGTCACACATGAGCTTTTGTACAAGGGTGACCCATATGAGCACCGCCAGGCGCCGCTCCTGTGCAAGCAGGGTGTCGGTCTCTATAGCCTTATAGCGTAAATCTGAGAGGCAGTTAAAGAAACCGCGCAGCACAGTACGTTTATACTCCACCACGCCCTGTTCCATTGCCAGATGGAGGATCCCCGCATGCTCGGCCATTATAACGTGGTCGGGGTTCAGCTCGTCGGTGAGGGCGTGTAGGCTCCGTGCCGCCTCACGTATGTCAAACCAGTCACCGGCCACTGCCCGGGTGAGCTCACTCATGCCGCCTCCTTACGCACCTAATGATACACCGGCACGGCCGGAAACCGGAAGAGGAACACTCAAAAAAGGAGCAAACAGCCCCAAAAGCACCCCCGAATGCCCCGCTGCAGCGAAAATATCGACCTTGAGGCAGTTTCTCTTCACAAAAGGCGGTCGTGAACCGAGTATATACTGATGTTAGAATTCCGCATTTCTACTCTTTACAGATGTAACTATTGTGCATAGACTTATGAGCAGAAGCCATGAACAGAGTGTTCCGGTATTACCTGCAGTGCAATTCACCTCATATTCGCTCGGCCGACTCAGTCGGCCACAGACCGAGTCTATTTCCATTATTCGGTATAGAATTACCAAAGAGAAAATATCGACTTGACAGCGAATTTAGGCGTTGCTATACTGCGACGAACTACAGTGGAAAAAGAGAGCCGTTGGCCCTCGTAAAATGAAGATGGAGGAAGATAGTTTATGAAGAAAATTCTTCTACTGGCGACAGTCATGATGCTGTTCGCCGCAGTAGGCCTTGTGGCCGATGTAAGCTTTGGTGGATTCGTCCGCACCCGTGCTGTCGCAGATGTTGACAGTGATAACTCAAGTGGCGAGTTTGCAACCAGTTACGGTGAGATTGTTCTCAGCCTGAGCGGTGACTACAATGTCGGTACAGTTCGAACAAAACTGGCTGGC
>REEM01000036.1 GCA_007695055.1 Spirochaetaceae bacterium
AAAAAACCGCGTTCGAGCATGGCCTGATGAAGGGCCATATACGGCGCCTCCTGCAGCTGTGGCTGCAGGTAGGCCCCTTGGCGAACAAAGAGCGGGGTGCTGAGTCCTCTCCAGGCAGCCTCCAGTGTATCACAGCTAATACGGCCGTCCCAGACGCGCGGGTCTGTGCGCAGCAGGTTCACCACCCGATGGAGCCCGGCCAGCTGCACGGGTGAGCACTGCCCGGCCAGCTCCGCGGCACTGGCAGGCGCGCCTGCGGGAAACCCGGCCACAACCGGTGAGTAGGCCCCGGGGAGCGGGATTCGAAGCTCTATGACGGCATCTGGGCCGGGGGTGCCGGGCGTGCCGGGGGTGCCGGGGGTGCCGGGCGCGCCGAGGGTGCCGGGCGTGCCGCTGCCGTCGGTATCAAGTGCGCCGACATTGAGCAGGCCAAGGCCTGGGCGCCAGAGCACGCAGGAGAGCTCGCCGACCGCCTGTCTGAACCGTTCGCGGCTGGAAAAAACAAGCCAGTCGCGCCCAGGGCCAGCAAGCAAGGGAGCGCCCCCGTCCGCGGTGCGGCCGCTCAAGCCTTGCCACAACGCGGTCAGTTCCTGGTGCAGGCGACGCAGATGCGGAGAGGGGCTTGCGGCATGCAAACCACGGTCCATCTCAGCCTTCATGGCGCGCGAGACACCTTTTGGGTCATGCCCAAGGAAGGCTCGACCATTGTCCTGATAAAGGTCTAGTACGCGCTGGCCACTACGAGTGTAGAGCCTGTACCCACGGGCACGGCGCAATTCCGGGTAAGAACCGGCCTGCATATCTACTCCTTCACCTTGAATCTTTGTTCTCAGAACGAGTCCGAACTGATTCGTTCAAGCCCACTATACTCGGCAACAAACTGAAGCTCCCGTCCGGTCTCAAAACGCACCAGAACCATTTCTTGTGCGCCACTCCACCATACCTTTGCCACCATGCCGGTGCCGTACTCATCATGGTACACCACCGATGCTGCCGGGAAACGAGCGTCGGGCTCCGCAGTTCGACTCCCAGTTCGACTCCCCGCCCGATACGTCGCGCGCTCCGCATAAGCGCCGCGTTCGCCGAAACGTGCACGAGGTCGACGCAGGTGTTGTTCTTCTACATCGACCAGATCTTGCGGGATCTCCTGCAAAAAACGAGAGGGGTACAGATCTAAGGTTCTGCCATTCACCATGCGGCTCCGGCAACTGGTGAACAGGACTTCGTTGCGGGCCCGAGTAACAGCCACGTAGAACAGGCGGCGTTCCTCTTCAAGCTCTTCCTGGTCGTCGTCACTGCGCGGAAATAGCCCGTCTTCAAGGCCGGTAATAATGACCCTGTCAAACTCCAGGCCCTTTGTGTTGTGCATTGTTATGAGGGTCACCGCGTTGCGGGCATCACCTTCTGCCTCTGCCTCACGCCCCGAGTCCAGTTCCAAGTTCTCAAGCAACTCAACCAGGCCCTCAGGCGTTGCTGGATACATAGAGGCTGCATTGAGAAACTCCTCCAGGTTCTCACGCTTGCCAAGCCCTGTGTCCTCGTCCTGCTCAACATGGTAGTTGATGAGGCCAAAGCGTTCAAAGACCTGGGCAACAAACTCGTTAAGCAAACCGCCACCAAGGCCGGAGGCAAGCTCGCGATAGGCATTCACAAAATCACGGGCAGCCGCAGCAGCCTTGCGTGAAAGCCCTGGGGCTGCCGACTCGGTTGCGGCAATAAGGTTGTACCCATGCCCGGCCGCACCATCTTCCAAGGCGGAAAAAATGCGTTCTACCGACACGGCGCCCAGGCCCCGACTGGGTTTGTTAATAATGCGGCGGAAGGCGACCTCGTCGGCCGGGTTTGCAAAGAGTTTCAGATAGGCAATGGCGTCCTTTATTTCCTCACGGTCATAGAAGCGCAGGCTGCCAATAATGCGATACGCAATACCAGCACGGGCAAAGGTGGTCTCAAATAGGCGCGACTGCGCATTGGTGCGGTAGAGAATGGCGGTTCCGGCGGCCGCAGAGGGGTCACTCGCCAGCAATGTGCGGCAGAACTCTGCCTCGGCCTCGTGGTCTGACAGCATGATTAAGCGTGGGAGTGGGCCGTCGGTGCGGGTTGTGAACAGTGTTTTGCCAAGCCGCCCGGTGTTGCGCGCCACAACCGCGTCCGCGACCGACAAAATGGGAGCTGTGGACCGGTAGTTTTGTTCTAGCCGGTGGATCTCTGCTCCTGGGAAACTGTCGGGAAAACTTAAGATGTTTCCAACCTCGGCACCCCGAAAGCGATAAATGGACTGGTCGTCATCACCTACCACACAAATATAGGTGTCGGGGCCAACAAGGGTCTTCAGGAGCTGATACTGGGCGCGGTTTGAGTCCTGATACTCGTCAACAAGCACCGCACGGAACCGCTGCCGAATAAGCCCGCCAACCGAGATCGGCCCAGAGCCCGCGCCTGCCCCGGTACTGCCAAGCAGCCGTATAGGGCGCAGAATGAGGTCACCGAAATCGACATTGCCAATTTCATTCAGACGCCGAGTATAGGCCGCGTACATTGCTCCAAAGCGCGAGTCAAAGCCAATGGGTGACAGGTCGTCATCCGGGCTGAGACAGAGATCCTTGGCCCGAGATATCTTCCGCGCAACCCGCCGCAGGGCGCTGCGTTGCTCCTCTGGGTATATGCCCCGGAGCAGCGAGACCATGTCGTCGTCGTCGTAGATGGTGAAGTTTTTCGAGAGCCCGGCATCCTCGGCAAACCTTCGCAGCAGCCATGCGCCAAAGGAGTGGAAGGTGCGAATCATTACGTCAGAGGCCTGGGGGCAGAGGCTGACCGCCCGCTCCTTCATCTCACGTGCGGCCTTGTTGGTGAAGGTAACGGCCAGAATTTCCCGCGGATGGTAGCCGAGCTCCTGCAACAAATAGGCAATTTTGTAGGTAATGACCCGGGTTTTGCCGGAACCTGCCCCGGCCAGAATAAGGAGGGGCGTTCCGTGATGCCGAACAGTTGCCTGTTGGGCCTCGTTGAGTCCGGTAAGTAAGTCGGGTGTGTTCATGGATGCAGATGAAGGAGTGCCGTGCATTGTCCGACGGGCTTAATAGACCGGATGGAGTTCGAGACGCTGAGAGCCACCCTCGGCCACCCAACGAGTCTGGAAAGCTACGACCTCGCCACTTTCGCCCAGCGTGAGCCTGCGCCCATCAATTTCAAGGTTTGTTCCGCCAGCATTTGAAAGCCAGATACGAAGCTCGTCTTCCTGAGTAAGCTGGAAGTTCTCACCAGCTGAAAACCAACGCTCAACGCGTTCGCCCTCAGCAGTGAGATAACGCAGCATAGTTGGACCAATGAAACTCATGCGAAGCTCATAGGGCTGTGGCTGCGCGCGTTCAACAACGAGCTGCGGCTGTTGGCGCCTGGAGCTTACATTGGTATCACCGAGCGGGAGCCCGATTCCGCCACCCTCGGTAGAAACGTTTGCCGCTGCAGCTGCCCCGGAGGGTGATGCTACCTGGCGGTCAAAACGAATGACAGCGCTGGGCCGGGCCCCGTCTAACTGGGCGTTGCGCACCAGCACCCTTAGGTCCGGGCGCCCGTCGCCAGTGACGTCCAGCGAAGCTTCGGCGTCCTCGGTAACGGATAAGCTCTCACCTGGGCTCTCAAGCAGTAGACCGTTGTCGCTTGAGGCAACCACAAGGGAGTAGTCTTGCCCATTCAAGTTGAGAAATATTGTGTCACCAACCCCAAAGCGCTGTTCAAGAAAGTCGTTGGAGAATGTGTATTCCTGGCCAGAGATTGCAACCGGAGCCGACTCTGCGTTGCGCCCCAACAGCATGCGAATGCCAAAGAATGCTCCACCTGCAATAAGGAGCACAGCAACCGCAATGGCGGTTATGAGGGTCACTGGAACCCGCCTGGACGGCGTATGAATGAGCTCCTCAATAGGTGCCGGTTGCTCCTGCAAGCGCATGTTACGGTACAACTGCACCATTTCCTGCGGATCAAGATCCAGGAACTGACTGTAATTGCGGAGAAAACCGAGAAGATATGACTCGGCGGGGAAGTCATCAAAAGCTTCATCTTCCAAAGCTGTGATGTACCGCCGTGCAATGTGCGTTTCACGTACCACTTGTTCGAGAGAGTAGCCTTTCTCCTCACGGAGATTTTTTAGCTTTGCTCCAACTGATTCCATACTCGTCTACTCCGACCCTTGCTCGTGCTAACTGTCACCCTCAAACAAAAAATTGTGAAACCGATTTGCGCCGGAAGGCGGATCGTAGTCAAAACGAGTTACCGGTATGTTCTGATTAAGCCGCACGTTGTCGAAATGAAAGGCAATACGGTCGTAGTTTACCGTGACGCCCTCGATACGCCGAATAACCATGTCTTCATCTATAGAAAGAATAAGCTGTCGGAACCCTTCGCTCGTGGTGCGCCAGTTGAGCCGAAGCTTGGTAACCATGAGTTCGCTTTCTTCCGAGAGCGGCTGTGGCGCGGGCGAGTCTAGATATGCAATGCTGTAGTTGCGACGCAGAAGACCAAGCCCTTGCGCCGATGCCAGGTTTGCCAGAGTCTCGGTGCCCCGAGCACGAAGTTCTTGCTGCAGCGTCACGTTGTACCGTGGAACATGCAACATGAACACCTCACCATTAGAGACAAGCACCTGATCTGTAGGACGAGTGAAGTTAATGCGAATGAGATTCGGGGCGCGATAAAAGAGCTCCCCTTCCATGGTCTCGGCCTCGGTACTGACCCGGATGTTGGCAATGTAGTCAACAATACCGGCGTAGTTTGCCGCCACCTGTTCAAAAAAACGAGGCGCGGTCAGTATCTCCTGGGCAACCAGGTTATGCCCGGCACCAAGAAATATGACTGCACACACAATAGCAATTCTATACCGTCTCACGTGGATATACACCTCAGGTTGGAACTCTTCGCGTCATGCTGTTGGATTCATGATTCTTTGTCAAGAACCAGTTTCTCTATTACTGTATCATATCACCGACAACTCTGCCAGACCGTAGCACGGAAAAAGGCTATGAGGAGAGATCTCTAATTTGATCCCGAAGTTCGGCGGCTTTTTCGTAGTCTTCATGCTCAACGGCAAGCTCGAGTTCGCGTTTGAGATCCTCTAAGGGATTCGGATTCCGCCGGTGAACCTGTTCCATAACCGACCGCAAATAATTCACCGAACGCACGCGTTCAAACTGAAAGGCTGGCGACTCTATATGATCAAGCCCTTCAATGCGCTCAATTGCGTTGTTGATCACGGTCTCGGCCACCTCAATATTCTCCGCCTCTACAAGCGTCATGGCACGCGCGGTTGCATGCATACGAACGATATATGGCTCGAACTGGAGCACTGAGTTCCGCTCGTCTTCTTCGCTACAGTAGCGCCGGAGCACATCGCACAGCCGGAGATTATGCTCAGTGTCGTCAATCACACGGGTGAACTGGTTCATTTGAAACAGAACGATGTAGCGGTAGTAAAACAGTATTCCTTCGTCCCGCAGCTCCTGCACCTCGCCGCTTTCAAGCTCAAACCCTTCATCACCACCCTTCTCCTCGGTGTAGGCGCGCAGTCGAGCCTCAACCGCCTCAAGTGCCGTGACATGCCCACCGGGGCGCTTTCCATCGGGGCGTCCAGTGAGTTCAAATTGTTCAATACCCAAGGGACGGCGCACCTGCAGAATGAGTCTACCATCTGCGGCGTTGATCATGCGGGTTGGGTTTTCTGGGTCGTACTCCCAGTCGGCTAATAACACCGAAATATCACGGTCCATACTACGAATATAGTAATGATTGGGGGTGCGCGTCAGCTATTTGCTGCTACGATATCGACCATAGATATCAAGGCAACACGGCTTGATTCAGTGCAACACTGCTTGATTTCCGCACGCAACCGGGCCATACTCGGCTGGCAAGGGCAGCTGCCCGGACAGGCGACACAAAGCGAGGAAACATGACAACGGTAATATCGCTTGGTGGATCAATTGTAGCGCCCGACGGCGTCGACACCGAGTTTCTTGCGTCCTTTCGCACGCTGCTACGAGAGCGCATACAGCGGCATAGTGAGCGATTTGTACTTGTCGTTGGAGGTGGGGGGCCCGCGCGGCGCTACCAGAAGGCGTATAGGGAGCTGAACCCCGACGCGGACAACGAAACCGCAGACTGGATAGGAATTCGCGCTACCTGGCTCAATGCCGAGCTTGTTCGCGCGGTTTTCGGCCCGGACTGCACGCAGGCCGTTGTTACCAACCCCTATGAGGCGGACCCGGAGGCCGGAGACGCGGTAGTGGTAGCGGCAGGGTGGAAACCCGGTTTTTCCACCGACTTTGACGCGGTGGTGCTGGCTGAACGCTTTGGCGCGGACTCAGTGCTTAACCTCTCCAACATTGAACAGGTATACTCCGCCGACCCAAAACTTGACCCCAATGCAACTCCGCTTGAGCGCATGAACTGGACAGAGTTCCGCAAGCTCGTAGGTGAAGACTGGAATCCCGGCGCCAACGCGCCCTTTGACCCTATTGCCAGCCGCCGGGCTGCCGAGCTTGGACTCAAGGTGGTTGTTGCCGCGGGGCGCGACCTGGACAACCTAGGCAAACTCCTGTCCGGCGGAACCTATCACGGAACAACAATAGGGCCGGAATAGAACTCTCCGCCTGCTCCGCGGGCAGATCCAATGGCGGTGAACGCACGAGCACGGAGAAATGGGCTTTCAATGTGGGCGAGCAGCGCAAGCGCGTCCTCAATCAGGAACAAGGCCACGTACTGCTGGAGCACACGGAAAAGCAGCGACTCGCCTGCCTGCGCAAAGACTGCCTCGTCAGCCCGCAAGCTGTCTAAGGGGCGCCGGGCATCTGCCAGCGCGGACTGCAGAGCGTACTCTCGCGAGAGAGCCGTCAACAGCTGGAACCGCGGAAAGGCTTCCCGGAGCTCCAGCGCGTCAAGTTCCAGCTCAACACCCGCACCAGCGGCAACGTAGACCGGAACCAGCCGAACATACAGCGAAGACCGACTAAACTCATCCTCAATCCCGTCCATTACGCTCCGCGCGAACTCAGCATTGAGGTAGGCCAAC
>REEM01000219.1 GCA_007695055.1 Spirochaetaceae bacterium
TACCGGAATGCTCCCACCCAAGAACCTAAGCTCAGAGACAAGTAAACGGCCCGCTACCGGAGTCCCTGAGTCACGTACCACAATAATGCGGGCACCACGCACCTTGGAAAGGCGCGCCCTTTCGGTTGGGCCTAAGTGGAAACTGTCGCGGCGCCACCCTGCCGTGGGGAGGGTGGCGTTCGATGACGCCATCCGGCGGGTAACAATCTGGCCCGGGGCCTCGCCGTCCAGTACATCGTTGCGGTTCCCGTCCTCGGAGTTCACAAACACCGCACCCGGAATGCCGTCGCCCGCCAAGAGCTCAATGCCACGCCCGGCGTCACGGAAGGGGAACTGGGGCTGCAAGCGGCTGCTGCCGCGGTCCAGGCGCCCGTCACCGTCAAGGTCTTCCTCCAAGGCGCCAAGCTGCAGGTAGACCTCTACATCTCCCCCAAGGTCATCCGGTACGTACCACTCTATCTCAACACGGCCTACCTGAGAGAGATCCAGGTCTGCAAAGTTGGGCGGGCGCATCTGGGCCCCGACCCAGCGTTCTCCATTGTCTGCAATGTCAAACTCCATCACCATGACCTGGCCGTCTATGCCGTCACCCCGCGCCAAGGCGGTGTAGGGGCCTATGCGGCCACCGTCCTCGTAGGCGTAGCTTTGCGATGAAGGCGGTGACCAGGTGTAGTCCTGCAACTGTGGTGTGCCTAAACCCTCACTGCGGCGGAAGTCGCGGTAAAAGAGCCGTCCTCTGTTGTCCTGCGAGAGCCCGTAGTCCAGGAGCCCACCACCACCGTTGAGAACGTTCGTGCCTTCGGCGGGCTCGATGTACGCCGCAGCAGCGTCACTCGGCGGGGCCGCAGGCACAACCGTATGATCACGTACCCCAAGCCGCTGCTCGTTGCCCTCCATGCCAAGGAGTCTGAGGTACCCGGTGGTGTCTGGAACCTGCAAAGACACCGCCCCGTCCAGCAAGAGATCCAGGTTGGTGCCGCGGTAGTCCAGCTCGCCTGAGAGCGTGACCGCACCCGGGTGCTGGTTCGGCTCGGTAGAGTAGGGCGCTCCTAACAGGTGCCAGCGGAGTCCTAAAGCCAGTGCTGCGTCCAGGTTGTCGGTGACCTGAAAGCGGTTGCCGAACGCAAAAAGCAGGTCTCCACCAATACCCCCACCGCTATAGCTGCGGAAACTCACCTCTATGACGTCGCTGGGGTTAATGGGGAGCGGTGTCTCAAGCCTGCCGGTGCGGTAGTCCACCGTGAAGGAGTTGTCGGTTGCCCCGTTGCGCTGAACCCGTACCGTGCCGGGGACTATGTCGCTGCCAAGTGAGAGAGCCGAGACCGGCCGTAGACCACGTACCAGTATTTCAAAATTGGTAGAGCCGGGGGCGCGTTGCGGACGAGGGCCGTAAAGGCGCGGTGCCTCGGGCTCGGTGCCCAGGAATGGGTAACGAAACGCGGCTGCTCGCGGATCCGTACCCGGCTCGTCCGGTGCAATGACCTCCAACGCCTTGGACTCGGCGTCCAGCCTCGCAGCCCGCACCGGTGCAAAACTCACCTCGCGCAAGCCGCCGCGCCGCACAAACAAGGTGTCACTGTCAGCCGCCGGGTCCGTCTCGGTTTCGTAGTAGCGCTGCACCTCAAAGGGGTTAAAGGCGCCCGGCCTGTACAGCACCAGAGCCTGCCTGCCATCAATAGTTGTAGCCAGGGAACCCAGATCCAGGCCGTAGTAGCTGCCCGCTCCAAAATCAAAGTCCGAGCGGACATCTGGGTCCAACAGCGCACCCTCGTCTGCTCCCAGTGGGCCGACCAGCGCATCCTCCCCAAGGCCTGCTCCACCGGTGCCAACCGGCTGTCCTCCCTTGGTGTAGCTCACCACCACCTGTCCGGCAGCCGCCTCCCGCAGATACAGCGTTCCGGCCGAGCGCGACACAACCGCCTCGGCGTCCAGGTCCGCCTGGCGGTAGCGGCGCCGTCCGTCGCCATCTACAATAGAGCCCTCCGCGTCTTCTAAGTACAGCCGTAAGTCCTCTACATCGCCGTCAGGCAGCACAAAGAAGCGCCCGCGAATGTAGGAGCCGGGTTCAATCCGTTCCTCACGCAGTTCATTCATGCCAATGAAGGTCATGCGTTCGCTGCCGGAGGACTCGTAGCGCAAAAGCGCCTCGTGACTGCTGCGTGAGGTTTCAAAGAGTGCAGATGCACCCGGGGCGTTCTCGGTACCTTCTCCTATATCGATATAGGGATACTCCGAGATAGAAAGCGGTGCGTTGCCAACCTTGACCTCCTGCACAAACTCACCCGGTCGCCCTTGGTACCCAAAAAGAATGCTCCGGAGTTCAAACTCGTCGGCAAAGGTGCTCTCAAAGTAGAAGCGTTCATACAACCAGAGTGAAATTGTGAGGTCTACAATGTTGTAAAAGGGAATGGTCTCGAAACCAGGAAAGGGGTAGGAGGTGGTTACGCGGCTGCCGTCCGGGCCAAGAGGTGGGTGAATTGCTATACCGTATGCGCCCCGAATGCCACTGCGCCAGGAGCCCAACACAAAGAGATCCACCTCGGCGTCGCCGACCTCCAGTGAAAGCAGGGCCTCGGGGTCTTCTTCAAGAAAGACACCCCGTGGAATCTCATTCTCCTCTGGGGCCGCCGCGGGCGCTTCTGTTCCACCTGTTGATGGCGCATCCTGGGCCCAGACCGTCCCAAGGCCACCAAGCAGGAAAAAACCTAGACACATTGCCAAAACACATATGTGGGCTGGACGCAGTTTTGCGGACGAGCTTGCGCCGAGCAGGTGAATGCCTATACTATTAGGGTAAGTGCTGCTGGCGCTCATGATGTTGTGCATGAGTATAGCGCGCGTCAGGTATCACGTAAATATCGGGGCATAGACCTGGAGAGGCATTCATGATTCGTAAAGCAATTCATAGACTACTTTTTGTTCTGGTGCTGCTTGTACCTTTGCAGTTGTTGGCACAGGAAGGCGCCATTCTTTTTGGCCGGCCTTGGTCGGAACGGCTCATGTTGCTCCTGCTTGGTGGCGCTCTGGACTTGGTCTTTGTCGTTGACTTTGTCGTACGGCTGTACCTGTCTATGATACGGCGGCGAGGTATTGAGTATCTTGGCAAGGGTCGCGGCTGGGCGGACTTCCTTGGCTCGGTGCCGGTATTTGTGTTCCTCAGCGGACCGGTTCTGTTTGGAATACTTGCTGGAGGCAGTGTACCCTTTGGTTCCGGACAGGTGTTGCACGCCTTACTCACAGCGCGTTTGCTGCAGTCCTTATATTTGCTACGACTCTTTCGCCTCTGGAAGCTTTTCCCACCTGTGAAGAATCAGATATCGGACATGCGTCTTCGTCATATTGGGCGCCTTGTCGGTCTCTTCCTGAGCGCCGCACTGGTAGCGGCCTTCGCCTTGACGCTGTCCATGCTCCCTCAGCAAGCCTTTCTGCCGCAGTCTGCAGCCCTTACCGCACCATCTGCAATTGCCCAAAACATTGCGGATATTGCTCGTGCGGCTGGCGGTGCCGCCGACGACCGCACCGCGACCTTACGGCGTTCCGCGGTTGTGAGGCAGGTGGTGGAGGCTAATCCGGCTCTGTTGGTACTTAGGTACGCTGGCAGAAACGCTTACACACAGATGAGTAACGAGCGCTACCGCGCGGAATTTGGCCCTGGAGACTATCTGTATGGGGTTTCCGGTGAGTACGCAGTGTTTGTTGATGTACGAGAGTTCCATGCGGGTAGTGCCGCAACTCGAGTCCAGGTTGTATTGGTGGTTATTCTAGGCATGATCCTTATTGGCGGCGTGTATGGTAAACACTTTACCTCTACCGTGAGAGACCCGCTCCGCATTGTGCAGCGCGGCCTTGCAGATCCCAGTTACACCTTACCGGTACATATTCCTAGCGCATATGCGCAGGATGAAGTCTTCCGAGTTGCGGAACACTACAATACAGGTATCTCCAGGGATAGAGACGGGCTCTAGTTGTGATGGTAGTTTCAATGATACAGGTCATCATTGAGTTGCCGGGCGTTGAGAGCATTAAGGAGAAGCGCCGGATCGTCAACTCTATGAAGGAACGGCTGCAACGCAAGTTCCGAATAAGCGTTGCAGAAATTGACCTTCAGGAAAGCTTGGGTTACTCACAGATTGGCGCGGCGCTCATAAGCAACTCACGCACCTACGGAGAGTCGGTCATGCAGAAGGTCCTGCTTTTCGTAGAGGACGAAACACCAGGTCGGGTTCAAGACGTGCAGATTCTCTCGGAAATCTACTGAACTGGCCCAACCTTATGTGGAAATCGGCCCAACCTTATGTGGAAAGCAGGTACGAGTCCTTAATCTCATAATCCTCTGCATAGCGCATAGCGGTGTTCTTTTCCGACTCTGCCTTTAGTGCAAGCGTAAAGAAGTGGTGAAAGGGCTCGAAACCCTCTGCCAATACCTGAAGCTCCAACTCAAAGCTGCGTTCGGCCCCAATCTCGTTGGCCCCAACCGGACAAGGCCAGAAGGTGTAGGTGCCAGCTGTGTTGGAATCAATGAAGTAAGGGTTTTGCCACCGCGAGTCCATCATGGGGGCAATCTCGTTGTCTATGAGGAGGCTCACATGCACCTTCTTGATAGGCTCAAAGGTGAGGCCGTTGAAAAGGCGTCCGTTTATGGTTGGAAAGTTAAAGTGGGGGCCATAGCCCGACGCCGGACGCTTCGTGTCTTCGGTGTAATAGGAGCGTTGTATATCAGTTATGCGACGGAGTGCCTCCGAGGCGAGGCGCATAATATCTACCTCAAGTTGCACGTTGTTGTGGCAGTCCTGCTCTACGCGAGCAACTCCACGACTTGAGGTAACATAGGTTGGTGGAATGCGGTTTAGCACATAGCAGGCGGCGTCCATTCTACAGACCCGGCTGGTGCAGTACTTGTGTACCGGCTCACGCTCCTCATCATCACACATCTCGTTGATGATTCGCAGAACCTCTTTTTCCATGACGTTATGGATCTCCATGTGGCGCCTCCGACTCTTCTGGGATTTCGAGCAGTGTCTTAATAGCCTCAATAGCCTCACGGAAATCTCGTAAGGTCTCTTTCAGCGAGAAGTAGCTCAGCCCGGCATAGTAGATCTTTGAGAAGATGGAGAACGATATCTCCGAACGACCTGCCTGGAGATTGCTGTAACATCCAAATTCGTAACACACTTGCATTATGTCTTCAATTCGCTCACGCAGGAACTCGCCCATCTCGGGAGCAAAGGAGAATGTAAAAGCAAATTCAAGGAACTTGCTATCACGGTCAATGAACACTCCACCCTGGAATCCGGAGTCGTTTTCGAAACCGGCCGAGTAGCTGTCGTCCATGAACTCGCCTTCTTCGACATCATAGCCGAGTTCTTTGAGCAAGATCGTAGTGCGGCGAATACGCTCCCGCATGAGCTTGGAATATTTCATTCGATCCTCTAAGTTGCGCGTAGTAATGGACAGTGTAATACATCTGATCGCCATCCATCAATCTGCGACGCTATCTTTTATTATCTGGTGTAACTGTTGTAGGTCTTCTGCGCGCAGTTCAGCTTGAACCAGCGGATCTACAAAAACTCGAACAAGGCGTAGGTTGGCGGTGAATGCTTCTACCACCGCCGGGGTGAACACAGTTCCTGCATCGAGGTAGTCCCGTATAACACCTCTGTCCGAGATTGGGAAGGCCACTTCAAAGTTCACCGCCTCAGGGAGGTCAATGATCAAGGAGCAGAAATGCTGAGGCCTCCCGGTGGCTCCCGAAAGAAAGCTGCTGCACTGTTTTTCAAGCTTGCCGCGCGTCTCAAGGTCAAGCAGATGGGCAAAGTCGGGTGATTCCGGCTCGGAGTAGGGGAGCTCCAGAGCAGCCTTGTAGGTATAACCACGGTCAACCAGCTCAATAAGCTCAAAGGCTGGATGTCGTGTAGCTGTAAACTGCGCAGTAAAGGATTCATCGTCAAGGCCGTAGAGATCGTCCGGAGCTAGTGCTCCTGCCGAAAGCGCGGAGTGGAGCGCCTTTTTGATCATGGCGGTAGCGGCACGCACCGTTTTGTGCCAGTAGACCGCACGGTACATGAGGTACTTTGAGAACAGAATATTCTCAACTGCGGAGATTCCGTCACGTTCAAGTGCAATGCCGGAGTAGCCATTTGGGCGCACCCTGTCCAGCACAAAGTCAATATCCTGCACGCCGTAGGGCACCCCGCAGTAGTAGGCGTCACGGTTAAGGTAGTCGAGCTTGTCCGGGTCTAGGGTGCCGCTCAGCAAACGACGATACAGTCGCAGTTCGTCCGACCCTTGGTCTGGTGCAGCTTCGTCCACAATTGCTGCAACCATTTCCGGGTCAACGCCAACCGCCTCACGCAACAGGTGAGCAAGCTCGCCTTGGCGGATAAAGCGCGCGGTAAGTTGTTCATGGTCCAGCAGCGGGAGTTCTTTAAGGCTGTGTGTGAAGGGAAAATGACCAAGATCATGCAAAAGCGCTGCACATAAATAAGCCTTTACGCCTTCAAGACTCAGCGACGGCGCATTCGGAAATCCAATGAGCCTACGTATGAGCCGGCGAGCAAGGAAGAACACGCCAAGGCTGTGGTTGAGCCGAGAATGAACCGCACCAGGATACACAATATGGGTGGGCCCGAGCTGTTTAATCTTGGCCAGCTGCCGGAACTCGCGTAAGGCGCAGATCTGTTCTAGACCTGGCGACAGATAGATGTGACCCCACAGCGAATCTCGCACTGCCGAGGTGAACTCATAATCAAGGTAATCAAGTATTTGGGTATGCCGATTCATAGAGAAAGTGTAGTCTTACAGAGCATTCCTGACTACAATAGGCGCATGCGTGCAGAGCGTTTGCAGCGAATCTTATATCTTTTTGTGGCATTCGGTGTGCTTGGAGTGAGTTCCGTAGGTGCACAAGGGGCGGAGCAGAGCTTCGTCCTCCGCTCACTGTCGCAACCTGAGACCCCGGTGGACTACGATATCGGCAGTCTCATCACTGTAGACTCCGCGACCCGGGCTCTGATTGAGGATGCCTTGGTGCACATTG
>REEM01000165.1 GCA_007695055.1 Spirochaetaceae bacterium
GTACTCCAAACTCGTAAGGGCCCCCGTGAGCCCCAGCCAGAAGAAGCATATCGTTCCGGCAATAGGCGTTCAGACATAAAGTCAAAGTGATCCTTCTCACGAAAGAAGTCGGTCTTGTTTGTGGTTACTGCATCGATCATGTGCAACAGTTCGTTTTTCCCTTGGGGATCACGAAACACGTAGTTGAGATACTGCTCAAACCCAGAGTACTTCAAGGCTCGTATACGCTTCTGTAGACGCGACTCAAGCATAATCTTCTTACTGTCTGGCATACGAATACCAAGTTCGCCCTCAATGAACCTTGCAAGCTCTTGAAACTGATGCTTGCTCAAACCCTGCTTGGGAGCGCGCTCCGCGGGTGTCTTTTCCTCAGTAATGCTCATGGTGTGGTGACAAAGCTCCTAGTGCGATACGTGATGCTCGCGCTTTGCGAGGCTGCACAACTTCTGCACATCCAAGATGAGAGCAACGGACCCATCTCCTAAGATAGTGGCTCCAGATATGCCTTCAATATGGCGATACAGACGTCCAAGATTCTTAATAACGGTTTGGTGGTCGCCTATGACCTCATCTACCACAAAGCCGATATCCTCGCCCTGTGCACTGACAACTACAATTTGCTCAATGTCCGGTTCATTTCCAGACACACTAAAGACATCGCGCAATACAACATAAGGCAAGACCTCTCCCCGGTTGGCTACAAAATGACGTTTACCGTTATTTAGCCGATCCTGGTGATTAAGCTCGATGCACTCACCAACAGAAGACAAAGGGAAAACGTACATTGCCTCCCCGACCTGTACCAGAAGGCCCTCAATAATCGCAAGTGTCAGAGGTATAACGAGTTGAATACTGGTTCCTTTTCCGGGTGTACTGTGGATAGCTACCGTCCCGCCGAGCCCTTCAATCTCACGACGCACGACATCCATACCGACACCTCGGCCGGATACACTCGTTACATTCTCGGAGGTGCTGAATCCCGGTGAAAAGAGCAGCTCGTCTATATCGGTATTAGTGAGTTCCTGTCCTGGTGTAATAATGCCACGTTGCTCGGCGCGAGCACGAATGCGCTCGCGGTTCAAGCCAGCGCCGTCATCTTCCACCGTAACCACTACCGTTGCGCCGGAGTGCTCGGCCTTGAGAAGAATCTGTGCCTCAATCGGCTTAGCCGCCGCAGCACGGTCTGCAGGTTTCTCAATACCATGATCCATAGAGTTCCGAATGAGGTGAACGAGTGGATCGTTTAGCCTGTCAATCACCGACTTGTCTAGCTCAGTCTCAGCGCCGATGGTTTTAATCTCTACTTGTTTACCCAGCTCATGCGAAAGATCACGTACCAGCCGCTTGAACTTGCTAAATGTAGTCCCTATGGGAACCATTCGCAAACTCATGGTGTTATCCCGCAACTCGGTAGCAAGTCGGTCAAAACTTTCAGACACGAGCGTCAAGCCGGAATGCCCGACATGAACTGCCGTTTGCATAAGGCGAGCCTGCAAAGTCACCAGCTCTCCAACCAAGTCCACTAGGTCATCCAGTTTTTCGCTGCTTACCCGAACACTCGCTGAGCTCAATTCGTTCTGCAGTTTCTTGCGCGACCGCTCAACGTGTTCTTGTTCAGCTAACGCGGCTTCAATGCGACGTGGGTCGACGCCACCCTCGACCAGCATTTCGCCAAGCCGTTGTTGCCGCACGGCAATCGACTCAACCTTTCCGGCCTCAACAAAGCCCCTATCCACCAGTATCTGCCCCAACCGGCGATACTCGTGATCGTGTTCGTCGCCCTCTGGCTCATCGATAATTTCTACTGTTAATTCACTATCATCCTCAACAAACATGAACACATCACGAACCGCTGTTCGGCCTTTTTTCGTAGTAAGCAGGAGATCCCAGGCGACGAAACAGTTCTCTGGTTCTAAACGCGATAAGGGCGGAATGGCCTCGGTGTAGGCTATAGCGCTTAGTTCTCCCATCTCGGCCAATTCATCAAGCAATAGAACTGGGTTCGTTCCGTTGAGGAGGATGCTTTCTCCAGGTTTGAACGCAATTCGATAGGTTACTGGATGCGCGTGTTCCTTGGTCTCACCAAGCATCTCATCTGCATCTGATGCGGTCTTGGCTTGGGAGACGTCCTTGTTCGGGGCGTCATTCTGAGATGATCCGTTCTCTTCCTCACCGGTCAGCTCCTGTAGCGAAGTCTCAGGCTCCTGGATACCAAGGCCCGCGGGTTCAGTTGCAGGCGCAACGTGGGCACGGAAGCGTTCAATGAGCTCATCAGAGACAGCGGTAAACTTGACCCCAGCGGATGCCGGTTCATCCAGCATTTCTCGAATATGATCTCGCGCTTCCAGCGTAAGACTCACCAGTTGAGGCGTTACCGGAATCCTGCCGTTACGGACGGCGTCAAGAGTAGACTCTACTTCATGTGCAAAGCGCGCGACCTCAGTAAAGCCGAACATTCCGGCCGAACCCTTTACGGTGTGCATAACACGAAAGACGGCCGCAATGTCCTCCTGGCTTTCCGGCTGATCCTCAAGGATGAGCAGAATTCGCTCCAGATCATTCAACAACTCGTAGGCTTCTTCACGAAAGCTTTCTTGAAATTTATCCAGCATTTTTTACTTGTCCTGTAGCTCTACAAGATTGTTCTCTAGCTCGCGAGCTTGGGCAGGCACTTCCTTACAGAATCCGCCAGTTACCAAGTACTCACCCACTTCTTTGGACACCTCACCATTGAACCGAAATCCTATCCCGCGTATGCGAGCCTCACGTACTCCCGCATAGAGGAGTTGAACGAAAGAGAGGTCTATGCGCTCAATATGCGCAAAATTCAGTAGGACAGGATCCGCGGTGTCAAAAGCCTGTAGCAGCTGCACACGCAGATCGTTACAGGACTCAATGCCTACCACGCCCTCTGGGCTCAGTACCTTGATATTCTCGCTCATAGATTTCCTGCCTCGTAGTATAACCTCAAAACGGAAAAAGAAACAGAAGTGAGTAATCGCTCAAAGAAAATTATCGATCTCCAAAAGCGTGGCAAGCTGTACGCCACTTTCAAGAAAGCCTGCCTTCCGCTTTCGCACAATTATCTGCAAAAACGCTACCCGGAATTCGGTATCTACATCGAAATTTCGCAAAGAAAAGGGATCATTGGCCGAGAGTCCGGTTTCGTCGGCTATGCTACCCGGATAGACGTGACTAACCACGTAGTTGCTCTGCCAGGGAAGACGCCCCACTTCACGCGCCTCCATGCCAAACAGCGCAGGAAAGAGCTCATGGGCCGGAGAAAACTCAAAGGCATCCTCCAGAGGACTAAATGGCCTGTCTTCTAGAACAAGTAACCGTTCCGTAGCAACATCGTCCCTTCTAAGCGATAGGCGTATGAGTTCCCCTGGCCCCCGTGATAACAACGCGCTCTGACCTTCGCTAATCTTGCGGAGCGCCTGTCCTTCTATTTCAGTAATAAGGTCTCCCGCACGTAACCCCGCCTGGTCGGCAGGACTGTGTCGAGCCACGTACATTACCTCAAAGCCTCGCCGGGTCTCCTGCACCGCAACCCCCATCCATGGATGTCGGACTTCACCTTCTTCGAAGAGCTGCGGTAGAAAATACTGTACCCAGAACGACGGAATGGCGAAGTTGATTCCTTCGAACTGCGGAATCCCGGCAAAGACCACGCCAATAAGGTCACCGTTGGGAGCAATAAGTGGCCCCCCAGAGTTACCGGGATTGACCGGCGCATCAACCTGCAGTGCATCTCCCATCTGAAGAAAGCGCCGCCCGCCAGCTGAGATTATCCCAGAGGTAATAGTATTGTAGAGCCCGCCTGGCGAGCCAATTGCAAAAATGGGTGATCCTGGACGGAGCTCCCGAATATCGGTCAGCGAAAAAACGTATTCAGGTTCGACCTCGACCTTTAGCAGCGCTACATCAAAAATGCGATCATAGCCCACTACCCGTGCTGGAATCCGCTCCTCAGGAGCACCTGGCAAACGAACATAGAGTCGAGAAAAACCTCTATAGGTAGGGTCAACTTCACTCGCAATGACATGATAATTTGTTATCAGATAACCACGCCTGTCAATGAAGAAACCGCTGCCAATAACTTGATCAGGTCGGCCGACACCACGGTCCATCCGAATTCCCTTATTGACCCAGACCGTGGCGGTACCGGCAATCATGTCGTTGGGTTGCGACTCACGAGCAAGGTGGGATCGAGACCGATTTATGAGTGTGTCCTCAAGCTCCCGTTGCTCTGCAACACGGAGCAACTCACCAATGGCGTGGCTATTGTTGTGTTCCAAAGCGAATGTAGCATACTTGGCAAGAGACTCGTCAGTTAGCGTCTCAAGTCCCGGCATCCGTAGCAGTACATTGAGTGCGGCTGGCGCATTACCTTCCTCTACATAGTGTTCAGCCCAGGTGAAGAACAGAAGGTCAAGGTTGAACTCGCCAACCCTCTGCTCCTCCTCAAGCCGGGTCAGGGAGCGGAAGAGCGAAACAGCTCGTCTGTACTCACCAGACTCGACAGCCTGACGCAAGGCGTCGGAGCTTGCGTCGAGAGCACGCTCCCACCATTGGTCTAGTTCCTCTGAACTCAGAAGATCGTCGTTTCTCAGGGATTCTATTCGAACAAAGGCGCGGGTTGGATAAGCGCCACGTACCAATCGGTCAAGGTGTGCCTCCGCGTTGTCCGCCCGCATCTGTGGATCGGCCATGAAACCTGGACCAGTTCGACAGGCCGACAAGGCCAGAAACACAGATAGCCCTAACAAAAGGGGCGCGACTGCAGCCCAACGGCTACGGCCAATAGTTCTATTTATGGTCATGCTCTTTGACATAAACTCTCCGTTAGCGTTCCGCCCAGTCACGGATACCCTGAGCCTCGGTTGGCTGCGCGCCAAATTGAAAACGGTCTAGGCTCATCGACCGGCCTTCATTCGCTTCCCACAGGCGCCTAACCACTTCACCGGTCTCATTCCAGTAAACAGTACCGCTTTCGCCGATAGTCTCTAGATAAAGGTACATCCCAGAGCCAGCCTCGTCGACCGCCGTCGCTACTAACTCTCCCGCCTCATAGAGCTCAATTTGATCAAACAATCCATCGCTATTCAGGTCACGAACGGCTCGCACCGGATAGCCGTCGAAATAAAGCTGTATATAGTCAATTCGGCCATCTCCATTTTGGTCAGCAGCTGTTCGCAGCGGCACCCCATTATGCAAATCAGTGACCGAGATTATCCGTCCCACATAGGGATCTCTACTCACCAGCCGATAACTATGCCGCGGTACTTGTTCGGTATCTATCTCCCAAGCTTCTCCAGACTCGAGCACAGGAAGACGCAAAGGCCATGGTGTAGAAGGATCAACCCCATCTGGAATCCGAAGGGGCGACCATCGCTGCCGGTCAGGAATCATGCTATACGTTCGGCTCGAAACAGCGAATGCCCCAGGGCCAAAGCCAACTTGGGAAATAACCGGATAGCCTCGATACTCCACCTTAACCCGCGAACCGTTATGTAGGTACTCCAAAGACCGCGGTAGCCCATCCGAGTCCAGATCAATAACCAGCTGCGCTTCGGCGGCTCCACCAGGATATGCTTCATACCTCACCGGAAGACCATTGATAAACTCGAAAGCTTCCGTATAAAAGCCGGTGTCGCTGTGTCCACCGTACAGCCTGCCCGAGAATTGCTCAAGCGGTGCCAGCAGGTCCTCAACGAGGTCTTCCTGCTCGTGCTCGAGCAGCACAGATGCCATTTTTCGAACCAGCACCGAGTTCTCAGTGCCGCCTCGTTCAATAAACCCGCTCAACATCATCGAGGCATTTAATCCAGCCTGGATGCCAGACAGATACACACGGGGGTCGTCGCCACCAAGGCGAAGATAGTCCTCAACCAAGGCACGCTGACGAGTGCCATCTCCCAGGAGTTCAATGTATCGCAAAAGCGTTGTAAGGTAACCGCGGTCGGAGCTACGTTCACGCTCTATCCAGCGTGATTCTCGAAAGGCAGGCGTTCCACCACGCTCAAGCAAAATCATCATAAAGCGAGAATCATTTGGGAACTGAGATAGCCCCTGCTCTGCCAAGTGTTCGGCCTCTCTTATCTCTCCCATTTCAAGTGCGAGTCTGGCTCGGACAGCCTGAAGATCTGCCTGCCCAAGTTCATTCAGCCGAAATTGCTCAAGAGTTGTGGAAGCAGTCTGAGTATACCCCAAGTCCAGAAGCTCCCAGGCTGCTTGATAAAGCGCGTTCCCGTAGGAGCCAAATTGAAATGAGTCGTTCTCCAGAGCCCTTATCATGTGGAGGATCCCGGTAAGTCGGCCCGATTGTTCCTGGATATAGTGGAGACCAACCTCGTACTGTCCATCCGAGTGGTGAGGGTCGTACTGCAGTGATACAAACAGCAGTTCCAAGGCTTCTTCAGTACGGCCGGATTGTAACAGGTTACGTGCCTCATCCCTATGGGCCTCGGCAAGAGCCCGGTCATGCGCGGAAACCGGCGAAGGGATCGGAGCTCCAAACCAAAATTCTGAGTCTGCTAATTGCGCGTGAGCCACCTGCGGAGAAGCAAAGGCCAGGAGAAGCACAACAAGGAGCGCCAGTTGAACCCGCCAGGCTTTCATCGGTCTGCGTTAGGGGTGGTCGCCTTGTTCAGGTGACTCGCTCGTGTCGGATTCTGGATTCTTTCCTTCTTCCGTGTTGTCCGGTTTTGTGACAGGTGCGTGCTCCTCCGTCTGACTTTGCTCATCATGCTCAGCCTTGCCATCACCATTACTTGAATAGTTGTAGGTAGGTGCCGGGAACCCCAGCAACTCACGTACGTCTATGTCGGTAAGGGTCTCTCGCTCAACAAGGGCGTCGGTCAGCATTTCAAGCTGATCCCTATGTTCGGTAAGAATATCGGTAGCCTCTTGTAGGGACTCCTTTAGAATGCGCCGCACCTCTGCGTCAATAGCCTCGGCGGTGTTCTCTGAGTAGTCTTTGTGACGGGCTATTTCCTTGCCAATAAAGATAGGCTCGTCTTCCTTGC
>REEM01000218.1 GCA_007695055.1 Spirochaetaceae bacterium
GTGGAACACCTGCCCGAGCTCGAGGGCGACGTAGCTCGCGCCGATCACGATGAGGAAGCTGGTCACCGTGGAGCCAATGCCGGTGGTGCTCGTAGCCGAGAAGGAGTACTTTGTGGCCCCCGCGTAGTACAGGCCAATGCGGCCAAACTCAAAGTCCCGGTGTCCACCAAGGGACCATGCCAAACGGTCCTGGAACTCGGTCTCTATGCCGGGAATGAATCCACCGTTAATGTCGTCAAACAGGAACTGCCCGGCGATGTAGGTGTCCTCTGTTGTGCGGTCCGCAAAGAAGCCAAAAATGTGCTTGCTGTTGGCCTCTTCCCCCCATGGGAAGGCGCCGTCACCGCCTGAGTCCACGACCAGTTGGGTGAAGTACAGCGGCATAGGGCTGAGGAAGAACTCAGGGTTAAAGGACTGGTTTATATAGACCGCGCTCTCCTGTATGCCAAAGCGCCAGCGGCCCAGGTTAAGCCCATAGACCTTAAAGTTGGAGCCCCGGTCAGCCCAGGGAATACCTCTCGGATATACATCCTCAAAAGAACCGCCGCTACCGGCGACTTTGTCGCTTTCTCTCCCCGCAAGCGGGAAGCTCTCGTGGTCACTGCCAAAGTAAATCAGTTCCGAGTTGCGGTTCAGGCTCACCCAGCGGTTGCTGTAGAAGAAGTAGGTGCCGTTGTAGTTGGTCTCAAGCTGCAGCGCCGGAATGGGGCGCGAGTTCACAAACAGTGAGTAGGGCGTGTCGACGACATCTTTCTGGGTGCTGCGTCCCGCCTTGACTGAGAAGGACTCACCCTCCACCTTTACATGGGCGTCATTAATATAGAGATAGCGCCCGCGCATGTAGGGCTCGGTTGGGTCATAGCGCCCGTCGTTAATCATGCCCCAGTCTACAAAGAGGGAGAAGTAGCGTGAGCGATAGTCCAGGATTGCCGACAGCGTGTCATAGACCGCGTTAGGCGGCCGTTCCTTGTTAAATCCCGGCTGCTTTACAAAGCGGTCATAGTCGCGCTCACCGGTGAGTGAAAAGAGAAAGTCCAGTGTTAAGGTGTCCTCGGTATCTCCAAGGAAGGGCATGAGCGCCCCCCGTTCCTCGGTTTCCGGGACGTCCTCCTGTGCTCCCACAACTCCAACCGGATGCAGCAGTAGTACCGCTACCAGCACGCCAAAAGCCCCAAACATCCTGCTCATGATCACTCCTCAGTTATGGCGATGTACTCCATGTCACCGAGTACGAACCGCCTATAGTCAGCTCCCACCACACATCGTCCTCCCACCCATGAAGGGCGGGCTCCAGAAAGTAGCTCCCGAAACGCTCGGTGCGCACTTTCACTTGCGGTGCAAGACGCCAGATAATCTCACGCGAGGCGTCCTCATAGGCCGAGTAGTCCTCGTCATTCGGATAGTATATCGTATTCACCAGGTTGACCAGTTCCCGGTCCTGTCGCGATATGAGTTCAAAGTCCAGACCAAGCGAGAGCGGCCCAAACTCACCCACCTCACCCCGAATGCGCGTCCATACCGTTCCCGGTCCATAGGGCGATGTCATAGGCATCATGTAGAAACCGTGAGTGCGTAGCCGGTACACGCCGCGCGAGAGGTAGTTGCCGCGTTCCTCGTGATAGTCGTAGAAGTTACCCCACAGGAAATGGGTGTAGCCCACCTCGGCGGTAGCGCGCAGTCTGCGTGAGCCCACCGGCCCCCTGTACGAGAGTCCAAGCAGGTAGGCGTCTATGGTCGGTATGGGGTCGTCCGGAATTCCCGCCAACTCCTCTGCGTCGATATCGTTGTACCCGGCCTGGAAAAACAGCTCCCAGTAGGGCCGCGGCCGCCATGAGGCGTCCATAATCAGGCTCATGTTGTGCCCACCCACATCGGTGTTATGCCAGGAAAACACCGGGAATATGTCACCCAGGTGAAAGGCGTTGTTCTCCCGCGCCACAAACTGCTGCGCAGCAATCCCCAGTCGCAGCGTGTCCCTGGTGTAGTCAAATCGATGTACGCCATAGTAGATGATGGTGTTGTTGAAGCCCAAGCGTTCTCCGGGCCAGTAGCCTTGCTCCGGCTTGGTCGGGTCCCATGCGTCCTGGCCAAAGCGTTTGGCTCGCTCAAAGGCTTCGTAGAACTCAGGGGAGCCCGGTTCCAGCTCGCCCTCCGCGCGGCGGTTGTCCAGAGTGGCCGAGATTGACGTCATGTACCAGGGCCCCAACCGGTAGCGTAGCGTCAGCGAATCTATGTGCGGCAGCCGGTCCGAGGCCATGAAGGTTGAGTGCTCCGGCCCACCAAGGTGCACACCGTTGCGCCCCAGAATCATTTCCAGGTCGCCAAAGTAATGAAAGAAGTAGCCCCGGCGAATGAAGTAGTGGTCAGCCCGAATAATGCGATCCGGGTGAAACTCCAGAAAGTTGGTGTCCAACAGCTCACCGCGTTCATAACGCCGCTTAACCCCGGCGCTTATGTACATTCCCCCGGTATCGTCCTGTTGGCTGAAGAGCGCAAGTGAGAGAAAGTCCGGCATTTGAATATAGCGGCGGTCAAAGTCCAGGCTGTCGTAATCGAGCTCCTCGTTAATCCACTCCGCATCCGAGGAACGCAGATACGCGCGAAACTCGGTATCTACCTTGGCGTTTATGGTCACCTCACCGGGGCGAAAGTCCAGCTGCTCAAGGTAGCGGTCTATTTCTGGCGCCAGCGCGGGCCGCGCCTGCCTGAGATCATGAGCAAATCGATGCAGGTCGCGCTTGCTAATAGGAAAGGACGCCGACGGGAACACACGCCCACCGGCCGCATAGATCTCAAGCAGCGCCTGCACCTCGGGACTCGCGGGCATGTAAGTAATGTGGGCCACGGCCGGGGCGGCAGCAAACAGCAGCAGCACCGCAAACGCCACCACCACACGCATCATTGTTCGTTTTCGCTTAGTAATACACATAACGTACCATCCTTGTAATACGACACCGCCCCCCGGTCAAGTACAGCCTGCAAGCGCCCCCGCGGCCCCGGCGGGCTCAAAAAAAATAAACCAATACACCCTCAGGTTCGCGTGAGATATTACTAGTTTTGTTGTATTATCTCACGTGACCCTGATAGTGCGAGGAATAATTGGTATGCAACAGTGAAATTCCATGACTTCTACATCGCCATGGGCGACCTGAGACTCTTTGACCTCGCCACGGCTGTGGAGCGTACCGGCGGACAGACACCCGACCGACAGAGTGCACTGGCCAAGGAACTGTACCGGTGGCAGAGGCTCGGCCGGGTGCGGCACTGGCGCAGAGAGCTGTACAGCATTGCAGAGGAGTATGGTGGGCCTCGCTTACATCCGCTGGAGCTTGGCGCGCAGGTGCAGCCACCAGCATACATCAGCCTGACTACCGCCCTGGAGTGGCATGGTGCGCTTGAGCCTCGGGGAGCCCTCTGGACTGAGTCGCGGGACTCGACCCCGACATCTGCGGCAGCGGCGAGAGCGGCAGGGGACAGTTTGGGGGCCAAGCTGGCCGCGGACCTCATAGCTACACTTGACCCGCCGGGAACCGTTGTTGCGGTGGGTACTCGGCATGGCATGAGTTTTCAGAATGAACTCGGTCGTTTTCGATATCGACAGATCCATCCGCGCTTGTTTTGGGGTTTTAGTCAGGAGGTCGTGGCGAGCTATGTGCTTATCGCCGACGCCGAGGCCGAGGTGGCCGACCCCGACGCCGCAAGCTGGACGTCCGTGGTCGAGGTGCCCATTGCCTTGCCGCACAAGGCGCTCATAGACTTGTGGTACCTCACGCACGGCCGCTGGACGCCTCAGGTCTACGAGGCCCTGCAGTTGAATACGAGCGTTATTGACCGTCATTCGCTGGAGGCTTTTGCGCAGAGGTATGGGCTAACGCCTCGAGTTCGTGTTGCGTATACAAACTTTGAGAACTACGCCGAGGCTCGGTAATGGGTGACGCAGTTGGCTTTATGGACTACGCGCTGGAACTGCTACAGAGATTCTGGCCCCTGTTCACTGCGGTGGCCGGGCTGAGCTTTTCAATTATCGCGTCGGTACATGTCATTATATATAAGCGCGACTCGCGTGCCTCGGTGGCCTGGGTTGGGCTTATTTGGCTCTCGCCCTTTGTGGGAGCCTTGTTGTATCTGTTGCTGGGGATCAACCGCGTGCGCAGGCGTGCGGCGGGCAGGCGCCAGAGCGAAACAGCAGGCTTTGTTTCAACTGCGGAGCCTTATGTGTGTTCACCGTCCGAGCTTGCTGCACGTGTGCCGGGTCAGTACGCGCACCTGGCGGAGATGGCCGAGGTAAGCGGCAGGCTCACGAAATTGCCGTTGGTGAGGGGGAACTCAGTAGAGCCGCTCTTTGACGGCGGTCAGGCCTACCCGGCCATGCTGGGGGCGATAGAAGATGCGCGCTCCTCAATTAGCCTGCTGGTTTTTCTCTTTGATAACGACTCGCTGGGTAAGCAGTTTGCAGAGGCGCTGGGCGCGGCGGTGCAACGTGGGGTGGAGGTTCGGGTGCTCATAGATGCGGCTGGCGCGCGCTCGTCGGTACCTCCGGTGACCGGACGCTTGCGCTCACTGGGTGTGAGAACCGAGCTTTTTATGTCCACTGTGCTCACCGGACGCATTCCACGCATTAACCCACGCAACTATCCTCACTTAAATCTGCGGAATCACCGCAAGATTATGGTGGCCGACGGACTGCTTGCCTTCACCGGCGGGATGAACATTCGTGAGGTGCATTTGCTTACAGACGACCCAGCGCGCGGCACCAAGGATGTGCACTTTCAGATAGCGGGGCCGGTGGTCCAGCAAATACAGGCGACCTTTGCTGCTGACTGGGTCTTTACGACTGGTGAGGTGCTTGAGGGTGAGCTCTGGTTCCCCGACCCACAGTTAACAAAAGGGTCGGTATTTGCCCGCACCATTCCAGATGGGCCTGACCATGACATGGATCGTATGGCTATGAGTTTTCAGGGTGCGCTGGCGGTGGCACACCGCTCGGTGCGCATTGTTACCCCATACTTCCTGCCGGACCGCTCCTTGATATCGGCGCTGAGCACCTGTGCCTTACGGGGCGTGAGCGTAGAGATCGTCCTACCTGCTGAGAATAATCACAACATGGTGGCGTGGGCGGCAATGGCTCAGATGTGGCAGGTGTTGGAATGGGGTTGTCGGGTGAGGATGACCGCGCCGCCCTTTGACCACAGCAAGCTTATGGTCGTGGACGACGCCTTGTGTGTCATTGGTTCCTCGAACTGGGATCCGCGCAGTCTGCGTCTCTGTTTTGAGCTGGGAGTGGAGTGCTACGACACCGAACTGGCGGCGCAGCTCAACGCCCGCATAGACGCACAGCTTGTGGGTTCATACGAGTTAACCAAGGAGCAGGTGGATGCCCGCTCCCTGCCGGTTAAGCTGCGCGACGGTATTTTCCGCTTGGCTGCCCCGTACCTGTGACGGGCTGACATGCAGCCGGTGCAGCGGCGTAGCCACCAGCTACGCCTCTTCCTGCTCTTCCTCGTCTAAGTGTTCCGCAATGGGGTCCTCGAATGTGGCCCAGAGTGCGGCTCCTTGTTCTACTTCCGCGTCGGTAAGGAGGCAGGCCTCAAGCGCAGACTCAATTGCCCCTCTGTCCATCTCTATTCCTATGAATACCAGTTCCTGGCGCCTGTCACCCCAGGTCTCGTCAAACTCGGAGCGAATCTGGTCACGGAGTTCGGCTGCTTCCGGCCAGTGCTCCTTGGGGACCGCCACCCACCAGTAACCGGCAAGGTCAATCTGCTTGCGGCTCCCGGCCTGTGAGAAAAAGAAGGTGAGATCGGGCCTGGTAGCAATCCAGAAAAAGCCTTTGGCGCGCACCACATGCGGCTGGTCTTCCTCCCAGAACTCGGTTAGGCGCTTTGGATGAAATGGTTTGCGGGCCCGAAACACAAAGCTGGATATTCCGTACTCCTCGGTCTCGGGAATGTGTTCAGCCGCCAGCTCATCTTTCCAGCTGTCACTGCCTTCGGCCTCCTCCAGATCAAAGAGTCCGGTGTTGAGAATGCTCTGCAGAGGCACCTTGCCGTGGCTGGTTGTAAGGAGTTGGGCCTTGGGGTTGAGTGCCTTAATAATGCCCGCAATCTTGCCTGCGACGAACTCCTCCACCAGGTCGGTCTTGTTGAGAATGACTACATCGGCAAACTCAATCTGGTCAGTCAAGAGATGCACCACGGTGCGCTCGTCTCCCTCGGCCACCTGTTGCTTGCGGTCCTCAAGCATGTCGTGGGACGCAAAGTCGTCCAGGAAGCGGGAGGCGTCGACCACCGTTACCATGGTGTCGAGCCGGGTCAGGTCGCGGAGGCTGACCTGTTCCTCGTCCTCAAATGTAAAGGTCTGCGCAATAGGCAGCGGCTCAGATATCCCGGAGGACTCAATGAGCAGATACTCAAAGCGATTCTCACGCGCTAAGCGTGACACCTCCTTGAGCAGGTCGTCACGGAGTGTGCAGCAGATGCAGCCGTTGGTCATTTCCACCAGCTTTTCCTCGGTGCGGCTGAGCGTGGCGGTGCCGCCCTTGACCAGCGAGGCGTCAATATTAACCTCTGACATATCGTTCACAATAACCGCAACCCGCAGGCCCTCGCGGTTGTTCAAAATGTGGTTCAGGAGTGTTGTTTTTCCGGCACCAAGGTAGCCAGAGAGCACCGTTACCGGAAGTTTAGAAGGAGCTGTTTTGTCTTGCATGGGAGACCTCACTGGCGGCAGGGTAACACGAAGTATTACCGAAATGCAAGACGGTCTCAGCGAGTAAGGCCCTTATGCAAGAAGGCCCGCGGGTGTGGCAGTGAGGCCCCTAGGCAAGAAGGCCCGCGGGTGTAGCGGGAGCTGGCAGCGCGTTCCAGGCCGGGTCTAGACAGCCGCCGGGACGGAAGGCGTTACGGGTCCAGAGCTCGCCCGGCCTTATGACCGCCTCAATTGCGGCAAGGTCGGCGGCCTCGGCGAGCCCGGGCGCGCAGGTGGTGCGGAACTCATAGGCCTTGCCCGAGGCGCGCAGCAGCT
>REEM01000215.1 GCA_007695055.1 Spirochaetaceae bacterium
CGCCTGCCTAACTCGGCCCGCATCTCTGCGACAAACTCCATGCCTTCCGCGAACAGTGCAGGCACCAGATGCTGGGCAGGCCCTGAAGCAGAAAGGTATACGTCGGCTGCAAGCTCAAGAGCCTGCAGAAGCTCTTTGCGTGAGAGCTGCCCTGGGCTTCCTTCCTCCACGGCCATCCACCCTATCTTCATGTCCGGACAGGCAAACATCTTTGAGATCCCATTAATGCGCACCAGCATTGCGCCAGCCGTGCTTGGCGTGTCGCGAGCCGGGCTTGCTGGCTCCCTGGCCTGGCCCGCGTCCGCAGTCGCCGCCTGCCTAGGCGCCTCGTACACAAACTCCCGGAAGACTTCATCTAAAATCACCACGACGTCATGTCGGCCAGCAACCTCTCGAATAGCGGCCATGCGGCCCGCGTCTATCACCGCGCCGCTTGGATTGTTGGGAGAGATCAGCACCAGCGCGCGAGCACGGGGCAGCGCCGCCATGAGGGCTTCCAGTGCGGCCGGATCCGGCAGCCAGCCGTTCTCTGGCTGCAGGTAATAGAACTCAGGCCGTACACGGGAGTACTCGGCAAGTTGTTCAAACAGGGGGTAACCGGGGCAGGGGAGGAGGACGCTGTCCCCGACCTCGCAGAGTTGGTCAAAGAGCAACCGGTAGCTTTCCGAGCTTGATGCGGTAAGGACAATGTCCTCGGGCCCAATGGCGGCGCCACGGCCGTAGTACGCCGCAATTGCCTCGCGCGCGGAAAGCAGACCAGCCGCAACAGGCCGGTAACCCGGCCCGCTAAGGTAGCGCTCAAACTCACGTTGAATAATGTCGGTAGGAAAGCGAAAACCCGCGCGGTGGAAACTGCCATCAACCAAGTCAATGAGAGGCCGTCGAGCACGCGCGACGTACGCCGATCGCGCACCGGCCGCAGCGCTCGCGCCAGCTGCCGCTCGATGCCCGGCCACCGGCGCACCGGCCGCGGCCCGCGCTTCATACTCCTCGCGGGCGGCCTGCAAGCGGTTCTTTCTAGGAGTTCTATCGGCGCTCACCCGGCTTCGCTAGAGCGCGCCCAGAGGTTAATGCCGGAATCCTTGGCGTGCTTGTCAATTTCGGCCAGCTCTTCCTTGCTAAAGAAGATGTTGTCCAGCGCGGAAAGATTGTCGTCTAGCTGCCGAACGCTGCTTGCGCCAATGAGCACCGAGGTAATGCGGGGGTCATGCAACACCCAGGCCAAGGCCATTTGCGCCAGGCTCTGTCCGCGCTGCTGTGCAATCTTGTTGAGCTCCCGGACCCGGCTGATAATCTCCTCACTCAGGTACTCTTCTTTCATGGAGGGGCGCTGTTTGCCAGCTCGTGAGTTCTCTGGAATTCCGTCCAGATACTTGGGCGTTAACAGCCCCTGCGCCAGGGGTGAGAAGGCAATACAACCCATACCCAGGTCGGTGAGCGCATCAAGCAAACCGTCCTCAACCCAACGGTTGAGCATGGAGTAAGAAGGCTGATGTATGAGACATCGTACCCCCATCTGTTTGAGCATGACATAGGCCTCACGCGTCTTGGTGGGGGAGTAGCTCGAGACACCCACATACAACGCCTTTCCCTGGTGAACCGCATCTGCGAGCGCAGTCATGGTTTCTTCAAGCGGGGTCTCGGGGTCAAAGCGGTGAGAGTAGAAGATGTCCACGTACTCCAGCCCCATGCGCTTGAGACTTGCATCCAGACTGCTCATGAGGTACTTGCGCGAACCCCACTCGCCGTAGGGGCCAGGGTGCATGAGGTAGCCAGCCTTGGTGGAAATCAGCAACTCGTCTCTATGTGCCGCAAAGTCCTCGCGCAGAATGCGGCCAAAATTGATCTCGGCAGAGCCCGCCGGTGGCCCGTAGTTGTTGGCAAGGTCAAAGTGGGTAATGCCGTTGTCAAAGGCGTGCCGCAACATCGCCCTTTGATTAGAAAGCGGGTCGACATCGCCAAAGTTCTGCCAGAGTCCAAGCGAAATTGCTGGCAGTTTAAGACCGCTTTGGCCGCAGCGGTTGTATCGCATTTGTTCGTAGCGATTAACGGTAGGTACATAGCTCATGGGTGCCTCCTGACAACGTAGACCAAGTAACTTAGTCTAACTCTAGAGTGAATCCCACCCAGGCCTGAACCGGCTGATCCGAGAAGCTCAGCTTGGGGTAGAAGTCGAGTCCGGGCGAAACCTCAACAAAGAACTCTAGAAAATTGTCTATCAGAAACACCGAAAGCGCAAGGGGAAGTCTAAAACCACTTTCCAGATCCATGCTGTCGTCCTGGTCTATGTACACCTTGCCGTAGGCGCCAATACCCATAGAGAAATGTATGAAGTGACTCAGATGCCGCGCATTAATGAAGCGGTAGTCGCCCGACAGAAACAGGTAGTCGTCGCTGCCGGTGAAGTCATAACCAAGCTTGAAGTCAAGCCGCCCTGGCCGCAGAATGAGCACCGTGTTGGGTGTTCCCACGCCAAAACCAACGCGTGGCCGCGGGGCTGGTTGCCGCCACTGACTCCAACCCATCTGGGCGCTGAGCAAAAGGATACCCGCAATCAGCAGGATTCGTGGTAGTTTCATAGGGGTCGTACTCCTTGGGAAATGAAGGTCGATATAGTTGTGTATCGGCGAAAGCGGTAGGCGAGATTACGCTCAGGCGGAGACATCGATATGAATCAGAAGAATAGCCCGTCACTTGAAGAACTTCTTGGGCCTCCGGTTAATGGCGGAATAGAAGGCCTCACCGAGCTCTTTGGCGGGCTGCTTGCGGGGGACAATGTTGTCTTTCGCGTCGACCACATTTCCGCGTATGTTCCCTACGTGCAGGCGCTGGTAGATGCCAACATCGGGCGCAGCCCTGTAGTGTACTTTCGCTTTGGAGCACACGAGCCCATTCTTGCCCCTCATAACGATATCACCGAGCGGCTGCTGCACCCTGACCACGGCTTTGACGCCTTCATTACAGAGGTGCACAACGCCGTTGCCGAGCTGCCGCCACCAGCCATTGTGGTATTTGACTCACTCTCGGATCTATCTGCCAGCTGTTACAGCGACCGCATGATAGGAAACTTCTTTAAGATTACCTGTCCGTATCTGTTGCGGCTTAAGGCGGTTGCGTACTTTACTCTGTATCGGCATCAACACTCCTTTCACGCGGTGCGCACCGTGGAGCAGACGACCCAGGTCATGCTCGACCTCTTCAGCTATGAAGGCTCAGGATATGTGAAACCGGTCAAAGCCGATATCCGACCGACGGCCCGCATTGGCGAACTGTTCCGCCGTGAACAGCAGAGCTACCAGGCCGTTGTAGACAGCACCGAGACCGCGGCCGTCCTCCGCAGTGGCCGCTGGCACGGACTGCCCTCGGCCAGTTACCGCATGGTGGGGGTGTGGGACAAACTCTTTGTCCGGGCCGAGGCCATTGCCGGACACGTAAGCCGCAATGAACTACCGGTCGAGCGCAAGCACGAACTCTTCACCGAGATTGCCCGGCTTGTTATCTCTCGTGACCCTCAAATGCTGGAACTCACCGAGTCCTGCATGAGCCTGGACGACCTCATAGCCATTTGGAAACGCATGATCGGCACCGGTATGATTGGTGGAAAGTCGGTCGGCATGCTCTTAGCCCGCGCCATGCTCACCTCCGGTGACGCCCCCGCTGCGCTGCCCCAGCCAGTGACCGATACCTCAGCGCCAGACCCCGCCGGGGGCGCGACGGCAGGGACGGCAGCCCCAGTGGCAGCCCCTTCCTGGGCCGAGCGGCTGGAGGAACACGACTCCTTCTACATTGGTTCCGACGTCTTCTATACCTACCTGGTAGAAAATGATTGTTGGTGGGCCCGCCGCCGCCTCACGAAACCCGAGACCTTTCTGGACGGACACGAGGAGCTTCACAGTCGCTTACTTGTGGGCAAGATGCCGGACTATATCGTCATTCGGCTGCGTGAGATGTTGGAGTACTTTGGCAACGACCCCATTATTGTGCGCAGCTCAAGCCTGCTCGAAGACGCCTTTGGCAACGCCTTTGCCGGAAAGTACGACAGTGTTTTCTGCCCAAACCAGGGCGATATAGAGGAGCGGCTCGAACGCCTGCTCAGCGCAATTCGTACCGTGTATGCCAGCGCCGTAAGTGCCGAGGCACTCAAGTACCGCAAGGCCCGTGGCGTCCTGCAACGCGACGAGCAAATGGCACTCCTGGTGCAGCGGGTTTCGGGAACACGCTATGGTCGATATTTTCTTCCGCAGTCTGCGGGCGTCCTTTTTTCCTTTAATCCCTATGTGTGGCACAACGAAATACGTCCCGAGGACGGCGTGTTGCGGCTGGTCTTTGGCCTGGGCACTCGCGCTGTGGACCGCTCGGATGACGACTACACCCGGGTAGTGGCGCTTGGCGCTCCAACCCTGCGTCCCGAGGGTACCCCAGAGGAAACCCGGCGCTACAGCCAGAAATGGGTGGACGTCATTGACCTTGAGGAAGGTCGATTCCGACGCATAGAGGCCGCAACGCTGCTCCGCGAAATGCCCGGTCTTGACATGGCAATGTTTGTTCGGCGCGACCGCGAAGCCGCCCGCGCAGCTGCGGCCATGAAGCGTCCGGCACCGCTCTCGGTGGACATGGAACGGCTGCTCTCCGACACCACCCTCGTATCGTCCATGCGTGAAATCATTACCCGGTTGCGTCAGGCCTACCGCACCGAAATTGACCTGGAGTTCACCGCCAACATAGACAAGCGCGGTCGGCTCAAGATTGATATCCTGCAGTGCCGCCCGCTTCAGGTGCAGACCGAGGAAGCACCGCTCACCCGCAGCTGCCCACCGCCGGAGCGCTGTCTCATGTACTCCGAGGGTGGGGTAGTTGGCCGCAGTCGCGAGGTGCTGCTGGACTGGATCCTGCATGTCCCCGCTGGCGTCTACAGCCACCTTGGTGAACAGGCGCGCTACGCGCTGGCCCGGCGCATCGGCCGGCTGCTCCACCATGAGCCCTTGTCCTCCGGTCGCGTGCTTCTCATAGGCCCGGGCCGCTGGGGTACGAGCACTCCCTCCCTTGGGGTGCCGGTCAGCTTTGGCGAAATAAGTACCGCCGCCGCGCTGGTAGAGATAGATGAAATGCACCAGGCCTTGGTGCCGGACCTCTCGCTTGGCACCCACTTCTTCCATGAGCTGGTGGAACTTGACCTGGTCTACCTGGCCTTTTTCAGCGGCCGCGAGCCCAACCACTTTGCCCGCACCCTGCTGACCAACGCGCCAAACCGCCTCGCCGAGGTTGACCCCGGGGCCAACGCCCCCAGCGCGGCCTTCGGCACGCTGGCCATGCCCGCCGCGGCTCCTTCCGGCCAGCACGGCTCGCCCGGCGCGGCTCCCGGCACGGCCGCCTCGCCTGGCCAGCCCACCGGGCCAGCCACGGCTGGCCGGGCAGACCCCGCGCCGCTTGCCATCTACGCCGCTGACGACATCGCCCCCGAGGGCCTCGTCCTCCAGGCCGACGCCTTAAGCCGCCGCTGGGCCGTCTTCCCGGACGAGTAGGTTCAGCTTGCCATTCTCAATCCCACCTCACACGAAGTCGCCCAAGCAACCACCCAAACACGAGCTTGACAAATAAGTCCATGTGCCATAGACTTTTTTTATGAAACGGGTGCCCAAGTCAGAGTTCAAACCCAAAGCCTTTGAGTATTTCAGGGTCGTTGAGTCAGATGGAGAGCCCATAATGGTAACAGATCACGGACGAGACGCGGTGCAGATCTCACCAGCCCAACAAGCGGGCCGCGGGTCGGCGGCAGGGGCCTTGGAGGGTGCCATTATGAGCTATGAGCAGCCAGAAGCCCCGGTAGCGGAGAACGACTGGGAACTGCTGCAGTGATTCTGTTGGACACCCACGCCTGGATCTGGCACCTTGCGGATTCGTCTCGGCTATCTGCGGCCGCGGCTCGGACAATTCGTGAACAGACGCATGATGAGTCCCTGCTCGTGTCAGCCATGAGTGTCTGGGAACTGTTCATGCTGGTGAAGAAGCAGCGCTTACAACTCAAGGTGGCTCCGGCATCCTTCCTGAGCGTCACTCACCGGGACCCACTCTTCAGTTTTGTCCCGGTAGACGAGCGCATTGCACGCCGAAGCGTCGAGCTTGCCGATATTCACGCAGACCCAGCCGACCGTATGATCCTCGCAACCGCCGTCGAGTTAGGGGCAACCCTCCTCAGCTGCGACCCACGTCTCCGCGAGTACGGCTTGTGTTCGGTGGTGTGGTGACCCGCGGTGACATCTGCCCCGACTCACTCCCACCCATCACGAATTGACGAAAGCACCGAGATCTCGGGGTGAATCAGGTAGGCATCAAACTGTCGGCTTGACTCGTGTCGATGTATACGGTTCTCTATCTGTATGAAGATGATCACGGTCAACGTTGACGACCACGTGTACAACCGCATCAAGGCCCACGCCAAGCAATCTGGGCGGTCGGCCTCGGAGCTCATCCGCGAGGCCATGGCCGAGTACGAGAGCACGCGCATTCCGCATCGTACAAGCATCTTTGACTCGCAACCAAGCTCGGTTGGGCGGGTGCTTCGAGACCTAAGTTCCGACGACGACATTCTCAATGAGATGCTGTCGTGATTGGCCTCGACACCTCTTTTCTTGTGGCCTTTGAGATTGCAGAGCATCCGAAGCATGGCCGTGCTCGCACATTCGCGTTGGAGCGCTACAAGGAGGGATTCGCCTTGGCTCCTCAAGTCTTGACCGAGTTCCTGCACATCGTCACCGACGAACGACGTTTTGAAAGACCGTTGCCGATGTCCGGTGCAGTCGCCTTGGCCGAACGGTGGCGCGACGCCGTAGAGGTTTGTCTCACACCCCCTGGACAAGAAGCGTGTACACTTTTTACCTCACTCCTCTTGGAGTACCGCCTGGGTCGCAAGCGCCTACTGAACACCATG
>REEM01000200.1 GCA_007695055.1 Spirochaetaceae bacterium
TACCGCAATTGTTATAGGCGTCTGTTTTAACGCCTTGGCCTTGGCTTTTGTCGTACGGTATTTCCAACAACATGGCACCATAAAGGTATCTGAGATTCATGAACGTTAGCCCCCTGCTCCGCGGACTTATTATGTTCTTCCCGGTTCTGCCGCTCATTGGAAACGTAGCGGTACTGAGCGCGAAGTATGCCCTAAAGCGTGACATATCGGTTGGGGTAATTGCCGCGACCATTGTTGTGCAACTTGCTGCGGGGGCCTTCATTATCTGGTCCTTTGTCGGGTTTGAAGGCACCTTCCGGGTAGCACTGTCGGAGTGGGACTACTCAATAGTCTTTGCCTTTGACGGGTACAAGGTGTACTTCCTGGCCGCCTACCTCACGCCACTGTTGTTCACGCTGTTCCGGCTGAGTTTGCTCAAGACACAGTACGTTCGCATTATCTTCTTGTTCTATCTTGCAGGCTGCAGTGGACTACTCATGACTGGCGACGTATTCACCTTCTATGTGTTTTACGAAGTTATGATCATGGCCGCTTACGTACTCATAGGGGTCAAGAGCAAGTACTACGCCTCAATTAAGTACATGATTATTGGAGCCTCAAGCTCGGCGCTGTTCCTGGCGGGCATTATTCTGTTGTACGCATCCGGCTCATATTTTGGCTTCTCATTTGTAGATGAAATACAGAGTTACAGTGAGCACAATCTTAAGCTGGTTATTTTGTTGTTCAGTACCGCCTTCTTTGTGAAGGGTGCCTTCTTCCCGGTCTCAAGCTGGGTGAGTACCTGCCACTCGGCTACCAACTCAATTATTTCGGCCTTCCTCTCGGCCTTTACCATTTTCACCGGGATCTACGGTCTGTATTATCTGGTGCTCCAACCAGCCGATCTCCTTGGCTTCAATGCAATCTTTGACTTCCTGCGCATACTCTCGGTGCTCACCATGCTGTTTCCCGCGTTGTTCTTGTTTTTTGAGCCGCATCTCAAGCGAGTTATTGCAGGCACGACGGTGTTCACCATAGGCTTCATTGGCCTCATGCTGTCATACAGGATGTACGAGGTCGCCTTTGCCTACATTGTAGTTCATGGCCTGTACAAGTGCCTGTTGTTCCTCCTGTATGATAACTTTGAGTACGACGACACTAATCAAGATGCACTGCGTTTGTCCGGCAGCTGGAAGGCTCTCACCGTGACGGCTCTGGGTATTGTTTTCACCACCGGGTTCTTTCCGGCGCTTACCTACCACCTCAAGTATCAGTTCATTGGGCAACAGGCCGGTTACCGGCTCATTGTCTATGTGTCAATGTTTCTGGTGTTCGCCGCCTTCTTTAAGTTTCGCTACACTATTGTGAAGAAGAAGGAGAACAATCTGTTCTACCTGACCTTCATTGCAGTATTTGCCGCCTACTACTGGGTCTTCCCCTACCCCTTTGCGTCCATTGGGCCAACCTTTGGCATTGACCTTGGCATTATGTTGCTTGCCTTCTTCTTTGCCCGGCGTCTGTACGGCATGCTCTCCGGCCTCGCCCGCATGGATACGCGGTTCTTCTTTCGAAACCTCAATTACGAGCTCCTGTACCTGGTGGTCTTGTTTCTGGTAGAGATGGTGTACTTGCAGTTGGTGGTCTTTTAGGCGGGTCAGCAGCGCGCCGGGCGCGGCTATCTTAGCTGCTGCGGCCCAGCCAGGCTTGGCTGGGTCGGTGGCCGTCGGCTAGCTGCTGCGGCCCTCGGTACCGACAACACCCCAGGGCAGCAGCTGCCCCCCACGCCGTTGCCAGTCCTGCAGAGAGCCGTCGTACACCCGCACTCGCCTGAATCCTGCCAGCCGCGCGGCAAACGCGTTGTGGGCCGCAGAGTAACCACAGCCACAATAAAAAATGCATTCCATGTTCGGCGTAATTCCGGCCTGGGCGAACACCCGAACCAGGTCGTCTGGCTCACGCATAACCGGATAGCGGGTAACACGAAAGGTGCGCACATAGGGCAGGTTCGTGCTGCCGGGAATGGCTCCGCGGGCAAACTCCTCTACCGGCAGCGAGTTGCAAACCACCTTGTTACGACTGTTAAGTCCCAGCAAAAGGTAGGTGAAGTCGGCGGTCTTGCTCTCATCGGCAATGGGGAGAAAACTACCACGTGGTATACGTTGTTGTTGAGGACTCATGAGGCCTACATTACTGCGCCACGCCCGCATTCCGCCGTCCAGGACCCGGACATCGGGGTGCCCAAAGTAGTCAAGCGCCCACCAAAGGCGGGAGGCAAGATAACTGCCGCCCTCGTCATAGACAACCACAGTGGAGTCCGAATCTATTCCCGCACTCTGAAAGAGCTCACATGCCCGGCCTTCATCCAGCAGCATGTTTGGCACTTCCTCGCCATTGGAGAGGGTAATACTGTCGTCCAGTTCGGCCGGAGACAAGCACACTGCCTCGGGAATATGGTCACGTTCATAGGCCGCGCGCCCACGCGCATCAATTATTCTGATGCGGTCGCCAGTGAGGACCTTGAATAGTGTACTTGGCTCAATGAGAAGTTTACGTGCCATTTATTTCAGTATAGGGAGCTAATTGAAAAACCGTCAACGGTAAGTGAGACTATATCTGAGAGGTTCTTGTATTGTTAGGAGCTCAACCACCGGAATCCGAAACACAACGGCATTGCCCTCACGCTGGCCACCCCGTTGGGAAATGAGTTGGCCCTCAACGCTCACGAGCAACTCAATTGTCGCCTCGGAGACCACTCTCCGGAGCACCGCAGCGTCCTCGTATTCCTCAAGAGCCCAGACGATATATTCAACGTACTCATCACGGCTCATGTCTTGCCCTCTGGGTGGCAAGAGAAACTCGGCAATTTCCCGAATTGGCGTAAGCGACAGCAGCTCGCGCACCGTACCCGGGTTGAGGAAGATGTGCAGGGTTTGTTCCTGTCCGTTCCGCTCTAAGCCGAGCAGATCGTTGTTGCTCCCATCTTGGGCAGCCGCAATACGGGCTACATCGTCAAAGCGGAGCTGTAGCTGGAGCACATTCGCCTGCGGGGTCTCGGCTGACACAAGATCCAGCGCGTCATTGGCCGCAAAGACCTGTTCCATTTCGTCCAGGTCAAATATTGGCGTCTCGGCTGGGTCGACATCAAACAGTCCCTGCAGGTCGGCGAGGTAGCGCACAAGAACCTCATGCACCTCCATCCGCAGCTCGGTGCGGCCCGAACCGTCAGCTCGAAGGTGCATTTCCTGTTGGGAGGTACAGCTGAGAAAAAGGAAAGACGCCACCGCCGCAGCCAACGCCCCGACAGGATTCCGAACAAGCTTTGATGTCATAGGCATGAACATACCGCAGCCAATGCGGCTTGTCCAGGGTGGGCCGGGCGTGCCTGCCTCGCCGGGCGTGCCCGGTCGTGGTGTGGTGTGGTGTGGCGGGCCGGGCGCGCCCGTTGGCCGTCCCGTTGGCCGTCCCGTTGGCCGTCCCGTTGGCGGGCGCCCAAGGCGCCGAAAATATCGATAAAACATGACATTTCTGCATCAGTACTTAAGTTACGTTTTTTGGCCTTGTGTAGTATTTGGGAGGAAAACTGTCGGGTTTACCGGACGAACTTTCGGGTACAGCATGAGTAATACAGATTGCGAACTTTTACTTACCTCAGATGAAACGAGCGCATACCAACTGAAAAGGGAGAGCAAAAAATGGCAGATTCAGGCAAAATGATGGCAATGGTGTATCACGGCCCTGGGAAAAAGACGTGGGAATCGGTACCTCGCCCGAAAATTGACAAGCCGACCGACGCGGTAGTTAAACTTGTGAAGACCACCATTTGTGGAACCGACCTGCACATTCTCAAGGGTGATGTCCCGGCTGTGACCGACGGCCGTATCCTTGGACACGAGGGTGTAGGTGTTGTTGAAGAGGTCGGAAACGGAGTAAGCAACTTCAAAGTCGGAGATCGTGTCCTTATTTCGTGTATTACCTCATGCGGAAAGTGTGAATACTGTTAAAAGCAAATGTACTCACATTGTGAGGATGGTGGCTGGATTCTTGGCCACCTTATAGACGGAACACAGGCCGAGTACGTGCGCATTCCATATGCCGACAACAGCCTCTACCCCATTCCGGCAGGTTCAGATGAAGAAGCGCTTGTTATGTTGAGCGATATTCTACCAACCGGCCACGAAATTGGCGTTCAGTATGGCGCGGTGAAACCGGGCGATGTTGTAGCAATTGTTGGTGCTGGCCCCGTTGGCATGTCGGCACTGCTCACCGCACAGTTCTACTCACCGGGTGAGCTGGTCATGATTGACGTGGATGATTCCCGTCTTGAGATGGCCAAGAAGTTTGGTGCTACTAAGGTGATCAACAGCTCAAAGGTAGACCCGGTTGAGGAGCTCATGAAGATGACCAAGGACGGGGTCGATGTTGCCATTGAGGCGGTAGGTATTCCCCAGACCTTTGATGTCTGTCAGAGCATAGTGCGACCAGGCGGTCATGTTGCCAATGTTGGCGTGCACGGCAAAAGCGTTGACCTGCAACTCCAGACTCTGTGGATTCAGAATATTACCCTGACCACCGGACTGGTGAACACCAACACCACCCCAATGCTCCTCAAGACCGTCCAGGCAGAGAAGCTCCTCCCTGCACAGCTGATCACCCACCACTTTGATTATGATCAGTTCATGGAGGCCTACGACGTCTTTGCTAACGCGGCTAAAGAGAAAGCTCTGAAGGTTATCATTACCAACAAGGGATAGTTCCTTGTTGCTTAGGTTAGGCGCCGCCCGGGATTCCGGGCGGCGTCTTTGCGTAGTAATGCGCAGTCGTGCTTGCGCCCTGCGGGACTGGCGGGTATAGTCAGCGCATGAAAGGTGTTATTGTTGCAGCCGGTTATGGGACACGCTTCCTCCCGGCGACCAAGACTGTTCCCAAGGAACTGCTTCCGCTTATTGACCGTCCGGCCATAGACTTTGTTATAGAGGAGTTCCTCGCCGCCGGTATCCAAGAAATTCTTATCATTAGCTCCCGCCGTAAGCATGCTTTAGAGGACTACTTTGACCGTGAGGTTGAGCTTGAGTCGGTCTTTAGGGCCGAAGGCGCGCAGGCCAAGCTTGAGGCCATTCGTCCGCCCGAGGCCGAGTTTCAGTTTGTGCGGCAACGAAAGATGATGGGTACAGGACACGCGCTGCTCTTGGCCGAGTCTTTTGTAGGCGACTCCCCTTTTGTGGTGGCCTACCCTGACGACCTGCAGCACGGCGGAACACCTCCGGCCAAGCTCTTAGTTGATGCGTACAAGGATAGCGGCTGCAGTGTACTCGCGACGATGTATGACCCGCCCAACCTGGAACGCTATGGGGTGCTGTCCCTGGCCGCCGACGGAGTGCATGTGGAGGGGATTGTGGAAAAGCCAGCCCCCGGCAGCGAACCAAGCCGCGAGGCATCTTTGGGCCGTTACCTGTATACCCCGGAGCTCTTTCCCTTGCTCCGCGAGGGCTGGGATGCTCACCTGGCCGAGGCCGGTGCGTCGGCCGAGGAGCGGGCGCTGCCGCCAGCCGCGTGCGCGGTTGAGGGCCTGCCTGAGTACTTTCACACCTATGCGCTGAACAAGCTCATGCAGGCAGGCAAGGTGGTGTTTGCCCGCATAGACGGTGAGCGCCTTGACACCGGCAGCCCGGCGGGCTATTTGCGCGCCATTCTGCGCTACGCGGCGGGTCGGCCGGACTTAGCCGAGGTGCTCCGGGAAGAACTGGAGCGCCTGGGGTAGCACTACCGGAGCCGAGCCGTGTGCCTGCGGCTGCGACGGCTGAGGCCACGAGCGAGGCGTAGACAACGAGCGCGGCTGCGAAGGCCGCGGCGGGTTCGCAGCGAGCTGCCGAAGCTCGGCGGCGTCTTGTGGGTGGCCACGCTTCTGCCGCCCGGCGGCGTAAATGAGGCACTTCTCCCGCCAGGCATTGTGGGCCAAACGGAGCCGCTCGGGCGGCAGGTGGGCAACGCTCAGGAAGGCAGCCAGCGCCCGGAGCCGGAAAAACTCAATGCGTCCGTATCGCTCAGATAGTTGTTCTCCCTCTGCAGCAGAGTGACCGGCGCGCTTGACAATGAGCGGTTCGGTCAGAAAGCTCACCTCGTGCTGGGCGGTGAGCCGCAGCCAGAACTCGTAGTCCTCCGCCACCTGTATGTCCTCACGAAACCCGCCAAGCTCCTCTAAGACGCTACGCTTAATCACCGCGGTTGAAGGGCCAATCATGCACTTTTCCAGTGCCGCAATGAAAACATCGCCATGTTTTGGGTGCTCATCCGCAGGCTGCTTAATGATCCGTGTCCCACGCAACCAGTGCTCACGAGTGTGGGATAGGACGAGTTGCGGCTGGGCCCGGTGAAGCGCGAGCTGCGCGGCGAGCTTGCTGGAAAGCCAAAGGTCGTCCGAGTCCAAAAAGGCGAGGTAGGTGCTGCGGGCCAGCTCAACGCCGCGGTTACGCACCGCACCCGGCATGCCGCAGTGGGGAATACCCAGCGTGGTCACCGTACAACTGGGCATATACGCAACCCCCGAGCGGGTAGCTGTGGCCCGGGTCAGTTTGGCAAGGTAGTCCGGCGTGTCATCTGTAGAGCCGTCATCCACAATAATGAGTTCAAGCGGCGGAGCCCCTTGCTGGCTCAGCACCGAGCCCACCGCCTCAGCCAGCAGGCGGCGCCGGTTGTAGGTAGGGATAATTACCGAGCAGATTGGAGCATTCATGATATGCCAGTATACCGCGAGGCGCGGCCCGCGTCGCGGTTGCGGTCGGAGTGGTGGTCGCGTTTGCACCGACGCTCGCCCCGCCCCCTGCGCTGGTACCGCCCCCAATCCCGGAGACAGCCCGAGCGCCCAGTCAAAAGACAATTTCGCTACATGCTCTGACTCGTGTACGATAATACGACTTTTCTCGGATTATTGTACTTGAC
>REEM01000168.1 GCA_007695055.1 Spirochaetaceae bacterium
GCCGTCGCCGCGCATGGGTAAAAAATAGCGTGACCAGAAAGCGCTCGAGACAACGTAGGCGGTGTCGCGTTCGTCCCAGTCATTCTCCAGGCGCAGGGTTGCGTCGCTGTCAAGCGTGACGCCCCAGTCTCCGCCGCTGTCCTGTGCCCCAGCGGCCGCTGCGCATACAAGGAGTGCGGCGAGCACCAGACCGAGGTACCGGGTACCTGTCTTTTCACCTAAGCTGACCATGGTGAGAAGTATATGCCGAGACGGCGCGGAAAACAACACTGTTGCAGGCCATGCAGCTTGCCCCGGCGCAGGCGTTTGGGCTACGCTGCCAGCATGAACACAGCAGACGGCATGAACACAACAGACATAACGAGCCCCATAGTATTTGACGATGTGAGCTTTGTGTATCCGACGGATGGGGACGGGGCGATGTCGACAGACGGGGCCGCCGCGGCCGCCGTGGCCGCCGCGCCCGGCGCGGCACCGACCCCGGACGCCGCCCCAGATGCCCCGCCGGAGCAGGTTTTCGGCGGGTTGAGCCTGCAGATTCCAAGCGGCGTCACCAGTCTGGTAGGGCCCAACGGTGTGGGCAAGTCCACCTTTCTTTTGCTGGCCGGAGCGCGGCTATTTCCTACCGAGGGCGTGGTGACCATTTTTGGTCGCGACACGCGCGAGTTTGCCCCTGGCGCGTCCGGGGCGGGGGCTGCTGCCGGGACGGGGGCCAGCGCGGCCGCCGACGCCGCTACCAGCCCCGGTGCTGCTGTCAACACGGCCCCCGCTGCCGAAATCGACCCAGACCTGGAGTCCGAGCGCAACGAGCTCGTCTCCTTTGTGTATCAGAACATGGAGTTTGAGACCGAACAACCCTTGGGTGAGTTGCTGGATCTGGTGTACGAGGCTGGGATCTGGGAGAACAAGAGCGCTGCCTTCACTCGCGAGCTCATTGACCTACTGGAGCTTGGCCCGGAGTTGGGAAAGCGTACCGGCGAGCTCAGTAAGGGCGGCATGCAGCGCGCGGTAATTGCCTTCAGTCTTTTGTACGGGTCGCGCATTATTGCCATGGATGAGCCGGTTTTTGCGCTGGAAGAAAACCAAAAACAGAGGGTCTTTGAGTATCTGGTCGATATCGCCGCTCGCTTCAGTCGCACGGTGCTGTTCTCTGCCCATGAGCTCACTATTACCGAGTCCTACTCGGACAACATGCTGTTGTTTGGCAAGGACGGCAGCCTGGTTTTTGGCCCCACCGACGAGGTGCTCACGCGCGAGGCGGTGGAACGTGCCTACCAGGTGCCTTACGACCTTCTGCATCGTAAGGAGCAGTTGTACAGGGAGATGCTGCGCGGGGGCGATGTCTAAGGCGCGGCGCGGTTAACCGCACGGCGCGGCCAGCACGGCGCGGCCAGCACGGCGCGCCCCGGTTCGCCCCCGCACGGCGCGCGCCTGTGCGGCCCCGCACTCCATGCCCCGGTCGCACGTCCCAGCCTAACCGTCCAGGCGCGGTGGGCGGTTCCAGGGTAGGCGGAAACGGGTCTTGATCCGGCGTGCGTCCGGAACCGCATGCAACCGAATAATGAGCGCGGCCAGAAAAAAGCGAATGCGCTGGTAGCGATACAGGTGCTCATCTACCGCCGCCACTTCCAGGGCATCTATAGCCTTGCGGGCCAGGCGGCTTTCGGAGATCTTGGAAAACTGTCGTGAGGCTATCTCGGCAAAGGACTGCGGTTCTGTCATGAGCATGGACAGCATCGAGTCAAGCTCCGGGTCAAAGAGCGGCCCGGTGGCCCTGGCAAAGGTGTTCCGGTGTTTGGCTGCCGTGCGTTCACTTTTCCGGGAGGTGGCCAGGAAGTCTTCTAAGGCATCGATCCCTTCCTCTGCATTGCGCAGGAAGCTCAGATACAGCGGGTAGAACCAGCCCTCAAGCTTGATAATGGCAGAGATTGAAATTACCACCTCGTCGCGCACAAAAATTGGCGCTTCATCACGGCGGAGAAAGTCCAGCATAACCGGAATGCCTGAACTGCTCGCAAAAACCCGGAAGGCCTCACAGGCGTGAATGAGAATGAGCGGGTTGGTGCTCACCCGTGCTACAACCTCAATGTCCTGCATGGCCTTGCGGTCGTCCAGCTCGGCAAGTGCTAGCATTGCAGCCGCAGCCAGTGGGTAGTCCTCGGAGAAAATGGCCTCACGCAGGGCACCACGCCCGGACTGCAGGCGCTGCTTGCCAATGACCCGGGCCGCCAGGTTAGCGGTGGTAAACTCGCCGGAGCTCACATGTTCCACCAACTTCGCCTCTGTAGCCACGTCAACCGGAACACCTTCAAGGGCATGGAGTGCCTCACTGCGCACCGTGAAACTTGGTGAGCCCAGTCGCAGTCGCAGCTCTTCAAGTGCCACAGGTGAGTGAGACTCGCCCAACTCGCCGAGCACCTTGGTCTCTTCCTGTTCGGAACTGGTGTGATCCAGACGATGCAGGAGACCAATGGCGCGGAGGTCGCGCAGTGAGAATATGACGCCCATGGTACTAGCCAGGCTTTTGGCCCCTTTCCGTTCCAGCCGCGCGTTAAAGAGCATGACAATGACCAGGAATATGGCCATGGTGGCAAAGAAAATGCGGAAGGGCCCCAGGGCCGATGCAGGCCCATGCTGCTGTAGCAGGTCAAGAAACACACCACCAAGGAGTGAGCCAACCGTACCGCCAAAGCCGAGTGTAAGGAAGTACACAACGCCTAAGTTGAGCTGGTCTTTACTGTCGACCAAGCCAAAAAAGTAGACCTGCGCCGAGGTTTCACCACCGGCAAAACCCATAGTTCCCAAAAAGAACACGGCCGCCAGAAAGATCACCACCGAGGTCTCGCTCGCGAACTCCGGTGAGATCACAAGCGGTAGGAGACTCAACAGAAAGAGCCCACTAAAGCTCAGGTAAATTGGTTTGGCACCAAGGCGGTCTATGAGAAAACGAGCGCTGTATCCCATGGCGACCGCACCAGCAGCACCAACAACGGTATAAAGAATGGCTGTGCTGTCTGCCTGCCCGTAACCTTGCTTGGCATACACAATAAGGAAGCTGCGGGCAATTCCGGAGAGAATGCCAAACATGGCAAAACCGCGAATGAACACACTGAAGTTTTTCTCAGCAAAAACCCCGTGTATGGTTTTGCGTAGGGAGTGGCCCGCGCTCAGGCGTATTGAAGGTGGTTCGGGAAGTTGCAAAAGAAAAAGAGCAGCGACAATGGCTAGCAGTATTCCCACCATGAAAAAGACAAGATAACGCTCAATGGGGGCTGCCTCACCCAAGAGAAATGCAATGAGAATACCGGTGAGAATTTGCATGATTGCCACGACAATCTGAAACCGCGCAAGGAACCCACCACGGTCGCGCCCAGAAGAGAGGGCCCCCATAATGGGGTTCTCCCCGGTCATGCCAACGCCGCGAACTGCGTGGAACAGGAACACACACAACAGGAGCAACGCAAGGGCGGCATTGTGGAGACCGCGCATAACGAGGTAGGGAGTGGCTATGAGCGGAGCCATGCAGAGGGCACGAATGATCCATGCGGTGCCGAACAGCCGCACCACGCCTGCGCTTGGCACAAAGCGCTTCCCAAGAATCATGAATGCAAACGAGAGATAGGGCAGTGAGGCAATGGCACCAATGTATGAGCTTGAGGCGCCCAGCCGTAATGCATAGAGCGTAATGATGTTGCCCGACAGCATAAGAAAGGAGGCGGTGTTGACAATGCCGAAAGCAAGGAATAACTTCCGCCCACGGCGTTTCTGTGAGGGGCTAAGAGATGTTGAGTTCATGGTGATAACATGCGAATTTCATGGCGTTATATTCATACTAACGCAAAGCAGCACATGCTACTACACAAAACAGTCCATACTGGTACAATATGAAGTATATGATTGAGGAAGACCCAAAAGCGCTCAACGCACCTCTGTTACGAGCCATATTCGACAGCCTTCCTCTCGCGGTTCTCATACATGATCTTGACGGTCGTATAGTTGATGTGAATGAACGCATGCTTGAGATGTATCGCGTTGACCGTACAGCAGCCTTTGAGTTCAGTATTGAGCATGGCTACTCAGGGCCAAAAGCGCCGCTTGAGTCGTTGCCGGAACTCTGGCGACGAGCGGTAGCCGGTGAGACCCAAGACTTCGCCTGGGAGGCACTGCGGCCGCTTGACGGATCTACCTTTGAGGTAGACGTTCATTTGGAGCGGATCTATGTGGCTAACCAAAATCTCATTCTTGCCAGTATCCGCGATGTGACCGAAGACCGTGCTGCGCTGAACAACTTGCGACGAGCACGAAAGCGCTTTGAAGACGTGGCCTATGCATCGGGTGACTGGATCTGGGAGACCGACCGCAAGGGCAAGTTGACCTACGTCTCACCACGGGTAGAGGCATATCTCGGATACACCCCAGATGCACTTTCCGGCCGACACTTGTACAGTCTCCTATGTCCTCAGGAACTTCCGGCCGTGCGCGCCCATATTGGCCCGTTAGTTCGTGCACGACACCCCATTATAGACCACGAATCTAGGTACCTTTCTCTTGGCGGTGCACGCGGCTACTCGCTCATGAACGCGGTTCCTAAGTTTGACGACGTAGGGATTTTTGACGGCTATCTTGGTGTTGTGAAGGATATAACCGAGCGCAGAAATGCTGAGCAACAGTTGCGGCTGTTCCAACGCGTAGTGGAAAGCGCTATCGAGGGCATTGTCATTACGAATAAGGATGCCGAGATTATTGCGGTCAACCCTGCCTTTACTACCATTACCGGGTACACCGCCAATGAGGTCATTGGCAACACTCCACGGCTGCTGAAGTCCGAACACCATGACAGTGAGTTTTACCACCACATGTGGCATTCCCTGCTCCATGAAGGTCAGTGGTCAGGCGAAATATGGAACCGCCGTAAGAGCGGCGAGTCATATCCGGAATGGTTGAGTATCAGCGCCATTACTGACCACGAACAGGGCCCGACGCACTTTGTGGGTGTCTTTCACGACATCACCGACAGTAAGCTCAAGGAAGATCACATTCGGTTCCAGGCGCTCCACGACGCCCTGACCGGTCTGCCTAACCGAGTCTTGTTTTATGACCGTCTGCATGTCGCAATTCAGCATGCCCATCGTGATGGCACCGAACTAGGAGTGCTCTTTTTTGATCTGGATAACTTCAAGAACATTAATGACACGCTCGGCCACTCGGTGGGCGACACTCTCTTGCAAGAAGTTGCAGTCCGGGTTACAACCCTCGTTCGTAGTGAAGATACTATTGCCCGGCTCGGGGGAGATGAGTTTGTAGTTCTGGTAAAGGAATCCCCGCGGCTTGATATAGCAGTCTCGGTGGCCCAGCGAATACGAGAAAGTCTTAATAAGGTATTCCAGATCCGTGAGCATGAGTTTTTTGTCAGCACCAGCATTGGTATATCGCACTACCCTAAGGATGGGACCGAGCCCGAGTCTCTCATAAAGCGGGCGGATCTGGCGATGTATCAGGCAAAAAGCGGCGGGCGCGATGGGTACCGGCTTTATCGTCCGGAGATGGATGCCGGTGCAAGTGAGAGACTCCTTCTTGAGTCGCAACTGCGTCGGGCGGTAGATGAGCATGTCCTCACGGTTGTCTTCCAGCCCAAGCTGCACCTCACGAGCGGTAAGGTGCGAGGCGCCGAGGCCTTGGTGCGGTGGCGAAACTCAGAAGGGCACATGGTCTCCCCGGCTGACTTCATTCCCATAGCCGAGCAGTCTGGGCTTATTTCAAGGCTTGACGAACATGTGTTGCGAACGTCCTGTCACCACATTGTTCCGCTGCTGCAAAGTGGATTCAGTGACCTGCATATCTCGGTGAACCTCTCGGCCAGACATGTAGGGCAATCCGATGTAGTCGCACGCATACTGGCAATACTTGACGAGACAGGCTTGCCCCCTGAGAACCTTGAACTGGAAATTACCGAGACCACACTGCTTGATGAGTTTGAACGCGTTGCCCGTAAGTTGAGGGCCTTGGCCGACAGTGGGGTGCAGATCTCTATAGACGACTTCGGCACCGGATACTCCTCGTTCTATTACCTGAAAAAACTTCCCATTCACCGCATTAAGATTGACCAGTCCTTTGTCCGGGAACTCACTGTGGATAATGACGATGCAGAAATTGTCAGCTCCATGCTCGCCATGGCACACGGCCTTGGCCTGGAGGTGGTGGCCGAGGGGGTAGAGACTAAGGAACAGCTTGAGTTCCTCGCGGCGCGTGACTGCGAGGAAATCCAAGGCTATTACTATAGCCGCCCACTTGCCCCCGAGGCCTTCACCGCCTTCTTGTCAGCCCAGAGTTAACACCGCCCGGAAGCAACCGCCCGGAAGCAACGTTGACACGCCCGCGCCCCACTACACCGCGGCAAGTCCGCGTTGACACGTCCGCGCTCCACATGCTACCTTCACAGCTCACAAATCGGGCTGTAGCGCAGGGGTTTAGCGTACATGTCTGGGGGACATGGGGTCGGCGGTTCAAATCCGCCCAGCCCGAAAAGCCTGCTTGGTGACACCAGTCACCGGGCAGGCTTTTTCTGTTTCCAGGGCGGATTTGAAACGGAGCAGCGGCGCGACGCGAGGAGCGCAAACCGGCAGGAAGCCGGTTTAGTTGCGCAGACGGGTCGGAGCGAGCCGCACGGTGCTGGGCAAGGATGCCCGAATGTCGCGCGAGCCATGGAGGGCGGAAGCGCGACCTGCGGCGAGTGGAGACCAAATCCGCCCAGCCCGAAGCACGAAAAAAGGCCGGCGCAGCGCGTCGGTCTTTTTTTGTGATATGGCGTTGGGGCGGATTTGAAACGGAGCAGCGGCGGCAAACTTTGATATTGTTCGAGTATCAGGGTCGCGTTAGATATTACTAGTTT
>REEM01000093.1 GCA_007695055.1 Spirochaetaceae bacterium
ACGAAGACTCCTTTTTTGCAAGTTTAGAGCATGAGCGCTGGGTGCGTGACCGTGCACAGATGATCCTCGACGGTGAGGAACGCGGCCGAGCTGAAGGCATAGAGCAAGGCATAGAGCAAAGCCTTGAGAGGGTAGCAACTGAGATGCTCGCCAAGGGCATGGACGAACAGCTCATTGGAGAAATCACTGGCCTCAGCCCCGCAGAGCTTGCAGAACTAAAACCAAAGATGTGATTTGCTTCGCTGTTTCCGGTCATGATCCCGTGTCCTTCTTTTCTTGATTGCCCGCGCACGCGAGAGGAAGAATTCCATGAAAACCAGCCGCCCCGGCCGCGTAAGGCGGCCGGGGGTGCCCGAGCTCCTATCCTGACGCGAGGGGCGGTACACTGTGGACATGGCCGATGTAGCGCTAAAGGGAGACCTGATGATATACTATCTGTGTTTGCGTGGTGGTTTCAATGGCGGTTGTACGAGAGGAGGCCGGTTATCATGAGTGAGTTCACGGCGGTGGTGAAGCAAGAAGAAGATTGGTGGGTCGGGTGGATTGAGGAAGTGCCCGGAGTTAATTGCCAAGAACGAACATATGAAGAACTGAAGGAAACATTGGAAATTACCCTCAAAGAAGCTCTTGAGGGAGGGCGCTAAGCATTCATGGTGGTACAATCCAGCATTGAATAAGCGTTCCGCGATTCCAAGACACGCCGAGATCAAAGATATCTTGGCAAGGAAAATCTGTAAAGATCTCGGTGTAGAACCACGCAGATAGGCGATTGCTCCGCTCACTTTTGATGCGGAGCGCCTCCGCCACTACACTCAGAGATACCATGCTTGACCAGGCCACGACCGCAAAGTAAACACCTACAAGTTCGCACTCATTCGGGCTCTCTGCAATCTGGCGACCCACCGCGCGTTGGGCGGGCAGTTCATTGACCAGGTTCGATGTTGATCATGCAATCCCCTGGAGCCTGTGGCGCAGCAACGAACTCTGGAATATGCTCCCCGCACTCCCGCAGGCCAACAACGAGAAGCGAGACAAACTCCCCACACGCGTACCCAGCCGCCGGTGATCCCAGCACGCCCAGCAGGCGCCTCCAAGAAGCCCCCTATCCTGCCACAAGCTCCTCCAGGTTGGTGAGGCTGAAGTAGCCAGCAACCTTTGCCGGTGTTTTGTTGTGGGTAACCGTAATGGCGTCGGCACCTGGTTCGCCGAGCTCCGAGATCACCAGGTCGGCCTCGTCAAAGGACTCGGCCTGTGTTACCTCGTTGTAGGTGACAACACAGGTCATGCGGGCGGCCACCGCTGCAAGCAGACCGTTGCGCGAGTCTTCAACCACGACACAGCGCGCGGGATCCAGTCCCAGCTCCTTCACCGCCAGGTTGTAGACGTCCGGCGCTGGCTTCTTGGCCTTAACCATGTCGCCAGCAAAAATGCCGGAGAGTCGGGCTGCGTTCTCAGCTCCCAGGACATGCTCAGCAATAGACTCTACCGATGCAACGGCCGAGGTAGAACAAACCGCAACGATCCAGCCAGCATCCAGCGCCGCCTCGGTTATGCGCTTTACGCCGGAACGGCCTGGAATATTGCCTGCCGCAATCATCTCTTTGTAGATCTCGCTCTTCCGCTTATGCCATCCAGCCACAATATCCCACCAGGCTTCCTCTTCGGCCGGGACATGAAAGGCTGCGCGAAACTCCGGTTCATCCTTGAGACTGAGCATGCGTTCCTTGCCGCCGCCAATCTTGAGCTTCTCTATGTACTGTTCGGCGCTCCATTGCCAGTTCACCCCTAACTCGCGCCACATCTGGTTAAATGCCGGTAGGTGGCCGTTCAGTTCAGTATCTGCTAACACTCCGTCACAATCGAATAGTAATGCCGCTGTTTTCACGCCTTTCCCTCACTACCAAATAGGTGAAAATAGTGTCGCGCCATCTTCATGACCTCAGTCCGCACACCATTAATCAGCTTCAGCGGGTTGTATTCCGTGGGTTTGGCCTCAAGGTAGGTGCGGAATGCATCTGCGTACACCTTTTTTAGGTCTGTCGATATATTCACCTTGGCAGCGCCAAGGGCAATGAGACGGTGAAACACCTCATCCTCAAGGCCGCTGCCACCGTGGAGCACCATAGGGGTGTTGGTTGCCGCGACGGTCTCCTCCATGCGGTCGTAACGGATTGCGGGTGCGCTCGTATAGAAGCCGTGGGCGGTGCCAATGGGTGGGGCGTAGCAGTAAAGACCGGTGTTGAGTACAAAGTCTATTTCCTGCTCCAAGGGAATGAGCTCGCCTTCGGTCTCGCTGCCTACGCCGTCTTCGACACCGGTGACCGCAACAACCTCTCCCTCCACGTGGGCACCGTAATGCTTGGCAAAGGCCGATATCTCTTTGGTAATGCGGTAGTTCTCCTCAAAGCTTTCTGCTGAGCCGTCAAACAGCACCGAGTTCCAACCAAGGCGAATGCTCTCCTTGGCGATCTCGGGATCCGGGCAGTGGTCCAGGTGCAGCGTCACCGGTACCGAGACGCGATCCGCCATTGTTCGAAAGGTGTCTACAATCACTTGACCTCCCCAGTACATGAAGGTCTTGACCGAGATTTGTATGATCAGGGGTGACCTGGCCTCCTCTGCTCCACGAATAAGGCCGTCCAGGGTAATGTCGTCAAAGGCGTTAAAGGCGGGTACGCCGTAGCGTTGCTGGTATGCCGGGTCCATGACTTCGGGTAATGAAACTACTGCCATCTTTACTCTCCTGTGTCTATCGCGTCAGGGTCGTGGTTAATGAGTAACGGTCACCGCGGTTGTAGCACAAGGCAAACTCAAGCGGTGTTCCGTCCTCCCCAACAACGGTTCGTTCCTTGTACAGCAGCGGATCTCCAATCTCGGTCTCCAAGAGCTTTGCCGTTTTTTCATCTGCAGCTATGGCTTCAATCTTTTGCACGGCCTGTTTGACGCGGAACCCGCACCTCTCAAGCGCCTCCCAACTCAGCACCTGTGTGAAGTCGTAATGAAGCATGTCAGGGCAGAGCTTGTAGGGTATGAACTCATCATGCAGGGTAATGGGAAGCCCGTCGGCAAAACGGAGCGTCTTGATGTGAAACACTGGTTCGCCTTCCAGTATGTTCAAACTACGCGCCACTAAATGCCGTGCGAGTGAAACCTCTTGCTTGAGCACCTCAATCTTGGCCTCAAAGTTCTCAGACGCTGCTGAGTCAAAGAAGGTTGTAAGTCGGTTGTGGTCACGATGTACGTGCCGCTGCGCAATAAAGGTGCCTATGCCACGTTTTCTGTACAGCAAGCCTTCATCGAGGAGGTCCAAAATTCCTTGTCGCACCGTCATTCGGCTGACGCCAAACTCGGCTGTGAGAGCCTCCTCGGGCGGAAGCCGCTCACCCGGTTGATAGCTACCGTTTGCAATACGGTTCCGTAGCGTTTCTCTGACCTGCGCATAGAGCGCCACACCGTTGTCTTTACTCAGAACTGCCATTCATCAACGCCTCCCACTCGCAAACATCGTACTGACTCCCACAGATGTCGACATCGACATATATTTATTTGTCCATATGTCTCTTATCCGGTTGTCTATACAACATAATTCTCAGGCACAGCTCAGGATCTGTCAAGGAAATGCTAGCCCGGACTGCGTAATTGTTTGACGTAACCAAGAACACCGGCCTATAGTGAACATATCGGAAGTAAACGGAGCTAAGCGAAAGTAAAGACCAGAAACCGGAGGAACAAACAATGTCCAAGTATCTGATGGGTGTAGATGTGGGCACGACCGGAGCGAAAGCAATGGTTATGACACCGGATGGTAAAGTTGTCAGCACTGGATACCGCGAGTATGAGTGTGTGTATCCTAAACAAGACTGGGTAGAGCAGGATGCAGAGCTGGTGGTTCAGCAAACCTTTGGTGCCTGTAAGGACGCCATGGAGAGCGGGAAATTGAACCCACAGGATATTGCCGGGGTGGGCTTCTCGGTGCAGCGAGCTACCTTTCTGCTTATTGACTCGGACAATCAGGTCATAGACGGCAAGTTTTACGGATGGCAAGACAACCGCGCGGCCTCCGAGATTCCGTTTATTACCTCAAAGATTCCGGCCGCCGAGCTGTACAAGTTGGCCGGAATGCCGGTCACCCCAACCTTTAGCCTGGAGAAGATCGTTTGGGTTCAAAACCATGAACCGGAGAAATTTGCCCGCACCAAGAAGATACTCCTGACCTCCGACTACGTCATGTGGCGCTTTGGCACCGACGAGTTCTACTGTGAGCGTACCAACGCCTGCTGTTCGGGAATGCTCAATGTGCATACCCTGAGCTGGTCCGAACCAATTCTCACGGCCTTCAATATCAGCCCGGACAAGTTAGGCAGGCTTGTTGACCCAGGCACCGTGGTGGGATCTGTGTCGGCCGAGGCTGCTGCATTGACGGGGCTCATGGAAGGTACGCCACTTGTCACCGGCACCGGTGACCAACAAAGCGCCGCAGTAGGTGCGGGAGTGAGTGAGCCGGGCTCGGCCTCGCTTACATTGGGTACAGCAGGCTTGTTGGTTGTTGCAACCGCCGAGCCGGTCCTTGAGGATGCATCCGGCTTCATGATGGTGCCGTCTTCCGGAATCTTGGGACTCTACGAGCTTGAGGGTATACAACTGGGTGCGGCAAGTAGCTACCGCTGGGTGAGAGACACCATTGCGGACTTGGAGAAGCTCGAGGCTGGCAGACAGAACAAGGACCCGTACACACTCATGGAGGATCACATTAACAAGAGCGCCCCAGGTTCGAACGGGGTTGTGTTTCTACCTTTTCTCATTGGTGCCGGATACCCCTACTGGAATCCGGAGGCAAAAGGGGCCTTCCTTGGGCTCAAGTTCTCCAACACCAAGAGCGACATGCTGCGCGCCGTCATGGAAGGCGTAACGCTTGAGAGTAAGGACATGTGCGAAAAGATGAAGGCCAATAATGTCCAGATCAACTCACTGGCCATTACCGGTGGCGCAACTCGCTCGCCAGCCTGGAGACAGATCATAGCGGACATGTTTGATGTAGAGGTCAAGCAGCTTGCAGTGGGTGACGCAACCATTGTGGGCGTGGCCATCCTTGCCGGGGTAGGGGTAGGGATATTTCCAGATGTGAAAAGTGGTGTGCAACGCATGGTCGGGTATACCGACACCGTGCGGCCAAACGCACAGGAAGTGGCGGTCTACGCCAAGAGCTATGAGGTCTACACCGCTGCCTACCAAGCCTTTCAGTCAAGCGGACTCTTTGGCAAACTCTCGGGGTTGAGTGCCTCAAGGTAAAGGATAAAGACATGGTAGATCTACATACAATTAACAGGAACAACGCTGGCAAGCTGTTTGATTACTCAATACTTCCAAAACAATCCCAGGAGAACGATATTCGAGAGGGTTGCAAGCTTGCCCGAGAGTACAACTGCGCGTCTTTTTACTCCTCCACGCCGTACTGGACGCCGGTCATAGTAGAGGAGCTGGCCGGGTCAACCGTACTGCCGGCAACCGGAATAGACTTCCCTTTTGGAGCCTCTCCAGGCATACTCAAGGCTCATGAGACCGAGTATGCGGTTGCGGCTGGTTGTCGCTGTGTTGATCTGGTAGCAAATGTTGGCGCACTTAAGGATAAACGCTACAGTGTGGTGAAGGATGAGTTCACCGCATTCAAGCAGGCGGCTGGTGAGGCGGTCACCAAGGTTATTCTGGAGGTATGCTACCTCACCAACGAAGAGATCCGGGTCTGTTGCGAGCTCATAGCCGAGGTAGGGTTGCAGTACGCCAAGACATCTAGCGGTCAGTTTGAGGGGCCATCTATGGAGCAGTTTCTGGTCATGAAGGACACATTGAACGGCACTCAGGTAAAGCTCAAGGTCGCCGGGGTCAAGTTTCCGCGGCCGCAAAACGCCTGGGCCTTTATCCTTGCGGGTGCGGACCTTATTGGCACCCGTGCCGCACCGGAAATCATTGACGCACTTGATCAAATGCGTGCAATTGGCCTTATGCCAGCGTACGCCGAGTAGCGAATGGGACGGAGACCCAAGGTTTTTCAAGAGGAGCGCCTGATGGCTATTCAGGCGCTCATTGACTCTCGCGGCCGGGTTAGAGTAGAGGAGCTCGCAGAGACCTTTCAAACCTCATTGGTAACTATCCGCAAAGATCTCAGACAGCTCGAGCATGAGGGCCGGATCATTAAGGCTCATGGTGGCGCTATTTCTAAAGCCGCCATGTCGGCTCATGTCACATTTGAAGTTCGCAAGACCAAGAACAAAACAGAGAAGCAGCAACTCGGAGAGAAGGCGTCTGAGCTCGTGGCAGCCGGTGACGTGATTTTTATAGATGCCAGCACAACAACCGCGGAAATGTGTCCTCACCTTCGTGATGTAGAGCAGCTCACCGTGGTAACCAACAGTATAGAAATTGCATATCTCTTGGGAACAACCGCGTGCTGTAACATTGTAGTGATGGGTGGCACCGTAAAGCGTGAAACCCTGGCAATGTTTGACCTTGAGACCGCGGCGAGTTTTGACCGGTGGCGCTTTGACAAGGCCTTTTTTGGCGGTTGGGGCTACTCGGTAAAGGACGGCTTGACAGATCTGCCCGGAATAATTGTGCACCAGAAACGCCAAATTGCTGCGCGTTCCTTGGTGAAGATTGCGTTGGTGGACTCAAGCAAGGTAGAGAAGGGTTCTCTGGACACAGTTATTCCTTCCAAGGATCTTGACTACCTTATTACCAATGCCGATGTCGAGCCAAGCTTCCTGAATGCAATGCAGCGGCTCAACACACAACTCATTTTGGCCTAGTAGAGAAGGAGGTCAACGGTGGAGCTTGGACTGGGCGGAAAGGTAGCACTCGTCACCGGTGCGTCCTCGGGTATAGGTCGGGCTACGGCGCTGAGTCTTGCCGAGGAAGGGGTGCGAGTAGCACTGAGTTACAACTCAAACAAGGCTGGCGCTCTGGAGACGGCCGACTGCATAAATGAGGGCGCTCGCAAGCGTGGTGAACCAAGTTCCGCAGTAATTATTCAGTGCGATATTTCCTCAGAAGACTCGGTGCGCGGCTGCTTTGAGACAACGCTCCGGAGTTTTGGGCAGCTCGATATCCTCATTAACAACGCTGGGTACTGGCCCAGCGGATATGTTGGTGAGATGGAAAGCGAGGACTGGAGACGCTGTTTAGATGTGAACCTAACCGGACACTTCCTGTGCGCTCGTGAGTTTGTGCGGCACAAAAGCCCCACCCAAAGCGGAGGCCGCATTACCAATATCGTCTCGTTTGCTGGATTCCTTGGGTCTACAACCGGTCATGCACACTACGCATCGGCAAAGGCTGGGCTTGTTGCCTTAACCAAGTCGCTTGCCAAGGAGTTCTGTCCCCACGGCATTCTGGTCAACGCGGTCTCTCCCGGAATGGTTGAGACCGACATGACCAAAGCAATCTCCGGAGAAGAAAAAAACAGGTATCTTGCCCGAATCCCACTCGGGCGCTTTGCCTCACCCCAGGAAATTGCGAATGTGGTCGTGTTTCTCTCATCTGAGCGCGCCAGCTATGTCACCGGATCCACCTTTGACGTCAGCGGCGGCGTGCTCATGCACTAGGCCGTAGAAGGCAGGATCTTAAAAGTCCGAACGTTCGCGGTGATCCAGCAGGTCGGGGAACTCAAACTCAATACTGCCGACATCAGAAACATTCATCCGAACATGGTTGCCGTTGGTGAGTCTCTCAAGTGCGCCTTCTGCTTCCTTGGCCGACCAACCGGTCTCAATCACCAGGTCCGATATGGTGAGGCGTCCACCTTGCTTCTTAGCTGCTCTGAAAACCTGAGCATCGATATCATCTGGCATGCCGTTGTTCGTATTCTTGGAGCCAGAGAGCATTGGGCGGCCGAACACACGGAGCAGCACCAACGCGCCAGCGGCAATGAAGAACAGCGGTACAACCATCATCCACGGGAAAAACGGAAAGCCCATTCCATGCATTATCAGCGCTCCTTTGTCCGCAATTCTTTCACATTGGTATCAGTAGTGCAAGTGACTTGGCGTACGGTTTGAGACTAGGTAGAAGGCCACAGACTCCACACCGTTACAATTAACGATATCCACTACTCTGGCGAAAAGTGATCGACGGCCATCACTACTCATAAGTATGTTAGAGAGGGCGGAGCTGATGGTGATTGAGTCGGCAAGGCTGTACTGTGACCGGGCAGTCACGAGCACACATACACAGAGGCAGCGGAACAATGTCATATGATCTCATTAGCAACGTACAGTTGGAAACAGACAAGGACACCTTGCAAGCTGACCGGGGGAATGCAAGCCACCCGACCCGGTTTTGGTTCAGCATAGACGAATGGCCGCTTGTATTGAAGCTCGCCCAAATGCACGGTTGGAAACCTGAAGGGACACAGCTTGCATTGGATGCTGAGGATACAGCGGGTGGTGGGAATGGCGGGGATGCTGTAGATACTGCAGGCTCGGCAGACACCGCCGGTTCGGCTGGAGTGTGGGGCGGCAGCTACCTGTTAAACCGCATGCAAAGCGTTACAGATTCCGACGCCGCCGCACTGGCAAATGCTGTAGAACGTGCACTCGAGCGTATTCCAGCAGTGCCAATAGACAAGCAACTTGAAAACCGCCGCACTTTGTACCTGGAAGATTCTGACGGCCCAGAAGACGCTGTTAAGAAAATCCTCGAGCGGTTTACCGACGACTTCACCAAAGAGGCTGACCCTCACCTGGAGTTTTCAGGCCCAGCGCACAAAGAAAAGCTTGAGAGATTTATTGTGTTTTGCCGCCGCGGAGGTTTTACCATTGCGTAATTTGGGCGATGGCAGATTTGAACTGCCGACTTCTACCGTTGGGCTATCTGGTGGTGGTGAGCCCTTTATGTTTGCGGATATTGAACGCCTTCCATTGTAGCATCGGGTGGGTATCAATGCGCTGGGAGAGTTCCGGCTCGTTCGTGAGGAGCGAAGCGTCGATACGGCCCTCGTTTAGCAGGGCATCTAGGAAGGCGAGTTCCGCTTCCTGGAGCGGTAGCACGGATCCAAGGTATGCCGTGCATTCATCAATGAGTTCTTGTCCATAGACGGAAGCGGCGACACCCGCTGGGACGGCAGACCCATGAAGAGTTGGTATCAGTTTTGCCGAAAGGTTGTCCGCATCGAATCCGAGGTCTGTGACGGAGACCTCTCGCCAGTCCTTGCGGTTCATTCCTCCGTAGGCGACGAACGCGATTCTCAGAAGCTTCGGATCGAGCTTAAGTGACTGGGCAATGCTCCGGCAGTCAAAGAGGTCTCGAGCTTGAGTACGAGCCAAGAGAGCGGCCAATTTCCCCGCAGCCAATTCGTGGTCGTTGAGAACCGGGATCCCAGATGCCTGGTAGCGCCCAAGGGGGACCGAATCTGCACTGGTTGGATCCCACAGCGGTTGGCGAAACATGAAGTTAAGGTCGACTTCCAGATTTCCTGGCTGACCGGAGAAGCTTTGGTAGCCGAGAGTCCATTTGCCTCCGGCATGGTCTGTGGGCACGCGCCGTACATTGAACCCATCCCGTGAGAAGACAGCCTGCAAAGCCTCCTCCACTTTCGGACGTTCTATCAGCATGGCCTCCCGGTCAAGGGCGCCGACGTAGTTCAGGTCGATATCCACCGATAATCGTGGCAAGTTCACAAAGAACAAATTGAGTGCCGTTCCCCCCTTCAAAACCCAACGGCCCTGCAGGTATGGGTGGGTGTTCAGGAGATTGAGCAGACCAATCAATCGAACTACCTTCTCCAGCATTAGTGCATCGAATCCGGTATCGGAGGCTATTGCAAGCATTTCCGTACGGGAAACGGTCATAGCACTTCATCCCACGAATGATTGAGGATCTCCTCCGGCACGAGGATGTTCCATCCGGGAACGAGCCGACATTGGGATCGGGAGCCACGATTAAGGTAGTGTGGCTGACTTGGTATGAGGCCTCTGAGCGAATTGAGAATATCGTCCTCTACCATCAACGCCTCACGATGCTGATCAAGGAAAACCCCTACCTTCGCCGCCGTAGTTGAGTTTCCCAGGAGCTTGACATAGTGGAGTACCTGCTTAAGGTCAAAGAACTCGATGGACTCGAGCGAACGCCAGATCTCCTCCCATGTGCCGGACAATTCCGGTCGGTCGAGAACGTCGACAAATGTCCGCTCGTAACTTGTGACCCGGAGTTTCACCCCATCTCGATCGTGGGAATCGACTCCGTACATAGGCTTCTCGGCTCTTCGCAAAGCGTGGGGCACCGGAACTCGAACGTAGTCATGATCCCGGAATCGTAGCGGTTGTGCTCTCTGCTCCGAGGTGTACATGAACCGGCTATACGATGTGTATGCCTTGCCATAGTATTCCAATGCCGTGTGATAGGCGAGCGTTGCGTCTTCTGCCAACTTTGCAGTGACGAGATAGGGGTCAATGGGATAGGTGTCCGGATTATGACCGGCTGGAATTGTCGCGTACAAGCCTCGGCGTATAGATATGATTCGTCCTCGTGAGCGGTAGTATGTCAAGAGGGCCTTCCTCGTGTTCTGATTGGTTGATCCGCGCTGAGCCATATATTGCTTGAGATCCTCGACGGTGAAGACGGAGTGCGTTGCGAGGAAGGAGGAGAGGTTAACGGAATGACCAGCTTGATGATTGCTCACCATAATACATGAACGCTAGCACTTTCTTGTAGTTTTGTCAAATGAAGCACAATCGTTTTTGACGGAAATACGCAATAGTACTAACGAAATTAGTACTATTGCGTTCGTGAATCAAACCACCGCGCAGGATAAGGCCAGTTGAACCTCGAAATATCAGGACGCGGTTTGTATCTCCAATGTAATGTAGAGGCTGGCACCTTGGAAATCCGACGTCCGTATGATACCGCCGTGAGTCTCAATATATGTCTCAATGCGAAGATGCGTTTCGCCTTCGATACATGAGTATGATAGAACCTTCTACAACGAAAGTAAAGTGTAGTAGATGCTATCAAGATTCTGAGTGTGGGGGAATTGGGCGATGGCAGATTTGAACTGCCGACTTCTACCGTGTGAAGGTAGCACTCTCCCACTGAGTTAATCGCCCGGGGTTTTGCGTGACAGAAATACTATAACAGCTGGACGAGCCGAATGCAAGCGCAGTAGAATGCGCGGATGAAAAAGAGCAACGAGACGAACGGGGCAAACACAACCGAAGAAACATTGCCGCATGCACAAGATGCCGGAGCAGATAGATATAACGGGCCTATACAAGTGGCCGTTGTTGGGCTGGGACGTATTGGGTCCATGCTGGAACAAGATGAGCGGCGTGAGAAGCCCTGCACCCATGTGGGGGCCATTCTGGCGAACCCAGAGTGTAAGCTGGTCGCCGGGGCGGACAACGACCCGGAGCGCCGGCTTGACTTCGTAGATCGCTGGGACTGCTTGTCGGTATTTACCGACGTACACTCGCTGCTCAAGGCCGTGAAGCCAGACATTCTCTGCATTGCAACGCATCCGGACAGCCACGCCGAGATTGCGGCCGCTGCGGCACGGACGGTGCCGGTGCTGGTGTGTGAGAAGCCAATTGCGCATACCATGCTCGATGCACGCCGTATAGTGCAGCTGACCGAGCGTTACGGTACCCGGATTGTGGTCAATCATGAGCGCCGCTACTCGGATGACTATATTGAGGCGCGCCAGGCGGTTGAGGACGGGCGTTACGGAGAGCTGCTTTCTATTCGTTGCAACCTCTATTTCGGCCGCACCACACGCCTTGACCGCATGCTCATGCATGACGGCACCCACATTCTGGACGCCGCCGCTTTCCTTGCTGGTCGGAAGCTCCGGCGGGCACGTCTGCACGGACGGCTGCGGACGCGGAAGGGAACTGCATACGTGGTGGCCTCTGCAGGCAATGCAGATGTACTCATGGAGATTGGTGCCGGGCGAGATCACCTGAACTTTGAGATTGAGCTGAGTTTTGAGCGTGGGCGCATTCGGGTTGGCAACGGGGTTCGTGAGTACTGGCAGAGTGTTGAAAGTCCACACTATGAGGGGTATCGGTCGCTGGTCTGTACCGACTCCACGCCACTGCCGGAGACAGGGTACTTCCGTAACATGCTCCAAGATGCAGTCAAATGTTTCCGCGAACCAGACCACAAACCGGTCTCGAGCGCCAAAGACGCTCGATCCGCGGTGAACCATATTCTGAACCTCACCCGTTTCCGGGTGAGTCCATAAGGCTTTTGACCAGCCACCGACCGCTCGTACAGGGCCTGGTGACCTTTGCGGCCAGCAGCCTTAACCGTTCAGTCGGCCTATTACATATTCTCGCAACTTCGCCGCTGGAATGATTTCGTCAATGGAGCCCACCTGTTTCGCGCGCTCTACCGAGTGAATCTTGTCAAAGCGGCTTGCCAGTTCGGACTGTTTCTCAGCGTGTACCTGCTCATACACCTCGTTGTACTCAAGCTGGGTGAAGTCCGGGTCTTCTTTGCGCTTACGGCTGGCATCCTGTACGCGTGGGTCCTTCTCAGTATCCTGCGTGACCGCACGAGGGAACACAACCGCAGCAGCTGGCGCCCCACCAATGACCGAGGCGTAGGAGCCTTCAATGGCAACCGCGTGCAGCTGACTGTTGAGTGCCTTGGAGAAAACAACATAGGCACCGCCGTGATACCGAGCGGTAATCACAAAGATAATGGGCCCTTTGAAGTTGACCACCGCACGTCCAATCTCGGCGCCGTACTCAAGCTGCAGTTTGCGGAGCGACTCAGGTGAGCCGTCAAAGCCAGAGAGGTTAGCTAGAATTACCGCCGGTACCCTGCTGCTAAAGGCATTGAGGGCGCGTGCGACCTTCTTGGAACTCTGTGGGAAGAGGGTGCCGCCACTCCAGCTTTCCGGGCCGTCATGCGGAATCTCTCCAAGCCTTGCCAGGGAGCGGCTCTCTATTCCAATGAGCCCAACCGGGTGACCGCCAAGGCGGGTCTCCCAGACTATTGCAGTTTCGGCATCCTTCATTTCCAGCCAGCGTTCACAGTAGGCAACGTCCTGGTCCTTCACCGCCGACATTACCTGGCGCATTTCAAAGGCCTTTTTGCGTTCCGGGTTGAGAGTGAGCGAGAATATGTCGCCGACCTTGGTAAAGCCTTGACCCAGAGGGTCGGAGTAAGGGTACTCGGTAATATCGCGGTCAACCGGGTCACTTGTGGTCATGGCCGCCGCTGAGCCCTTTGTTGCAGCTTTCTTCGTGCCTGCACCGGTGGCGCTCACTGAGTAGCTCATTGCGTAGTGGTTGTACAGTGCACTGTATGCATCGTAGAGGTTCTTCACTCGCAGCTGTGCCTGACCGTTGGGCCCCATAATCTTCTCTACACCGCCAACGCCAACATTGTTCTCTGCTGAGACACTGCCAGAGAAGTCGAGCGCCTTCTTCCCAGTGAGCAACATGGAGGCATCCTCGGTCATGATCAACACACCGCGGGTGTGCATGAGCATTGTGGCCTCTGCGTTCCAGTAAGACTGAGCACCCACGTTAATGCCTGCCACAATAATGTTGATCTCGCCCCCTGCCTGGGTGAACTCAATGATTCGACGTACGGTGCGCGCAGTCCAGTCCAGGTTCTCGGTGCCGCTTTCCATGTCAATTTTTGCACCGCCCGATATAGGCAACCACTCAACCGGTATGCCCTCGGTCTCTGCCATGTCGAGGGCGGCATTTATGCGCCTACACTCTGGCTCGGCAAGTGAACCCATATCCACCGTCGGGTCTGAAAGAATAATGACCCGGCGCAGTGGTGCTGGAATAGACGCAAGCTGGTTGGTAATTATTCCAAAGACCAGGTTGCTGCTGTTCTGACCGTAGGCCCGCCCCTTGACCGAGACCGCTGTGTCTGGGTTCTTTGGATCCAGGTCGTACTCCTCAAACTCACCGCGTGGGTAGGTCTCGCTTACCGGAAAACCGGTTCGGGTGACCATTTTTATGATCTCATAGGGATAGAGGTTGCCGCGTTGGCGGGCACGAATAACCTTGCCAGCGTACTCGTCTATTGGCTGCAGCAGCTCAAGTGAGGGAGTTCGCCGAGTTATTGTGAAGTTGGTACCAGATATGTTCTCAAAAAGCAGCTCGGTCTCAACTACCTGGTCACTATCGTCCGGACCTTCATGCTTGGGCCTGCGTGAATACAGTACACTCTTCTCAAGACCAAGATCGGTGACGCGCGCAGCTAGACGGGCAGCGTAGTCCTGTACCTGTTCCAGGTTTGCCTGCATGACCGAGCGGTTATGAATGATAATGCGGTTCCAGTGCAACCGCCGCTTGCGTTTAGCTTGTTCGGCGCGTATTGCGTAGACCGCCTCCATGAGCACCTTCTCAAGTCCAATCATTCGAATAATGCGGCCCTCGGTGTCAAACTCTATGCGTGAGCTCGGGACCTCGGCCAGTGCTATGAGACGTTCATCTTTGGGGTTGCTCTTGGCATTGAGCTGTAGGAGTCGAATGCCGTCGCTGTAATGCAGTACCTTGGTGTCGAAATTCACCAGTCGATATACTCGCAGCTCGCGGTAGGCAAGTGGGCTGAACGAGAAACGAGAAGCATCCTCCTGCCACCCATCTGCTCCGGGAACAAAACTGCGGTACAGTCGCGTGCCGTCAGAGGCAACCGGGCAGAGAATAACTACATCCGCCGCCGGTTTGCTTTGGTTCAGTGAGGCTATCACCGTCTCCACCGCAATTTTCGGGTCGCCGTTTGGCTGCAGGAGGAGTGCCTCAGAGGCAGGGCCGGTCTCGGCGAGGTACTCACTAAGGGCGGCAATGGAGCCGGGGGTGTCGGAAAGGCGGCTCACCGTGGTTACGGTGTTTCCGCTCCCTTGCACGTCGGTGTACTCGGCGCGGAAAATATACAAGCCGCTTGTTGCAGAAATGCTCTCATTTGTGAGGTCCCGGTCACGGCTGTAGCGGCGGCCAAGGGCCATGAGTGCAAGCTCTCGGCGCGGAGTGTCGCCGTTGGTAACAGCCTTAACCAGCTCGCCCAACAGGTTTTGGCCACTATTTACCAGGTTGGAGATGGCGCGCTCGGTAAGCCGTGGCTCTGTCCCTTCCTGTGACAGGCGGTCCAAGGTGCGGGTGACTTTGTCAATTTTTTCCTCGCGAATGGTTTCCAACATCTCACGGTCAACAAAGTGGTAACGGGCATGAATGGCGGAGTCTGCAAGGCCCGGTGCATCTTGCTGTGCAAGGTAGGCCACGCGGTCAAGGGCGTTTGAGAGTTCACTTCCAACCTCGCTTGGGTCTGCGTGTTGTTCAAGCGCAAAGAGCGAGGCGTGCAGCAGCATGCGTTTGGTTGCAAGAGCAGCGTGGCTCTTGTAAATGCGGTGCAGCACCCCAAGTGAGCGCTCCTCGTCTGCTTCTGAGCTGAGCGAATAACGTTGGAGCGCCGCTCTAAGATTGTTCAGGAAGGGCTCGGGGAGCCCCTTCTCTGCATCTGCTCGGCGCTTGAAGTAGTGCATGAGCAGTTCTTGTGAACTTGCCGCACGAGCGAAGCCGGTAGCAAGCAGCGGGGTTGGGTCGTACAGCATCTCCAGGTCTGCGTACATCTTCACCGCCTCGCCAACCAGCTGTATCAAGCGGAGACGAAAGCGGTCGTCTTGTGCGGCAATCTTGATCATTCCTTGGAGCAAGGCACCGGCGTCGCTTCGGTGATCAAAACCCAGGAACAGTCCATAGTACTCGCGCTCCAGGAGTTCCCAGTAGGCGGCGGAAGTCTCAGGGGGTGGTGAGAACACTATCCGAACCGACTCTTCCTGCGGCTCTTCCGGTCCGGCCTCGCCCAGTTCCAGTTGCAGCAGTTCCTGCCCCGCAGCAACCTGCTCGCCCTTGCGAACAAGAATCTCTTTGACGGTGCCGTTGTCCGGCGCCTCAACCACCATCTCCATCTTCATGGCTTCCAGCGACAGGAGAATATCACCGCGCTTTACACTCTGACCCGGCTCAACAGCAATAGAGAGCACCAGTGAAGGTGAGGGGGCCTTTACCGCACCCCCGGACTCAATCTCTATGCTGTAGGGAACACCCTCAACCTCGCACTGCAGCGCATCGCCACGGTCAACCATCTGAATGCGGTATCTACTGTTGTGGTAGGTCAGGAGCGACTCATGCTCATGCTCCACGTAAGTAGCCATGAGCGCCACGCCGTCGTACTCAATAAGGTAGTTGTTCTGGCCAAGCGCCTTGACCAAGAAGTCATAGGCGGTGCCGGCGGCGCTGAGTGTGACCTTGCGCCCGTTGGAGACAGATACCTCTCGGGGGTATCCACCGGAGCTCAGCTGTCCACGGAAGTTTGCCAGCTCCTCACGGTAACCGGAAATGTACTGCTCAATGGCGGTTGCCACCAACGCAATTTCCCAGTCGGCGCGGGTTCGTAAGGTGCTGCGCTGAGCAAGGAGTTCCTCCACGAATCGGGTGTGAACGCCGCCCTTTTGAATTTCCTCGGTACTGAGCAAGTCCAGCAAGAAGGCGCGGTTGGTTGTCCCACCCTCTATCTTAATGCGCAACTCCTTGAGTGCGCGCTTAAGGCGCGCCATGGCGTCGTGCCGTGTCGGGCCAGAGGCAATGATCTTGCCAATCATGGAGTCAAAGTCGGTTGGAATAACACTGCCGTGCTCAATGCCGCTGTCTACGCGAATGCCTGGGCCCGACGGTATTGTGTAGCGTACCACGCGGCCGGGCGATGGGGTAAAGTCACGGTCTGGATCCTCGGCGTTGAGTCGAACCTCCATGACTGCACCGCGCGGGACGGCCCGCTCCTCGGGAAGTTTGTTGCCAAAGGCGACATCGATCTGCCCCTTAACCAAGTCAACGGTGTAGAGCTGCTCGGTAATGGGGTGCTCAACCTGGAGCCGGGTGTTGACCTCCATAAAGATGAAGTCCTTGGACTTGATGTCGTAGAGGAACTCAACCGTACCGGCGCTCTCGTAGCTCGCGCTTTCCATGAGTCTATGCGCGGCGGCCTCAATTTCGGCAATTTGCTCCGGCGCAAAACCGGGTGGGGGAGTCTCTTCAATGATCTTCTGGTTGCGTCTTTGCACAGAGCAGTCCCGGACACCAAAGGTGTGCACCGTTCCGTGGCGGTCTGAAAGGCACTGCACCTCAAGGTGGCGACCGTTCTCAACCAAGCGCTCAATAAAGACGATATCGTCACCAGTGATCCGCACCGTCTCTTCACGGGCCGAGTTGAACTGTCGCTCCAGTTCCTCGGGGGTATACACAAAGCGTATGCCGCGTCCGCCACCGGCATTTGCCGCCTTAACAATACATGGATAGCCAATGTTCTGAGCATGGGTTCGTGCCTCAGCCACGCTCCGCACCGGTCCGCGACTCCACGCCAGGATCGGGACGTTGGACTTTTCGCACAGCTCCTTGGCTGCAATCTTGTCACCCAAGAGCGCCATGGCCTTGCTGTCCGGACCTAAAAAAACCAGCCCTGCCTTCTCAACCATCTCTACAAACTCTGCGTCTTCCGAGACAAAGCCCCATCCTACCCAGACCGCATCGCACTCGGCGGTTTTGAGTGCTTCAATCATGAGGCTCTTGTTGAGGTAGGGGCTACCGGTACCGGCTGCAAATGAGGGAAGCGAGGACAGCGCAATGGATGTATCGGCCTCCTTTGCAAAAAGTGCCTCGTTTTCAGCGTCGATGTAGAACGCAGCAGTACTCAGTGATGTTCCATTGAGGGAGTTGTACTCTTGGGCGGCACGAATGAAGCGCATAGCAGCTTCGCCGCGGTTAATGATTCCAATTCGGGAGTGATTCTGTAGCACGGGGCCTTTGTTCACGCGGGACTCCTCGTCTCGTTAATTACAACAGTTACGCAGAATATACTGCATAGCGTACCGAGTTGCTGCTCGTGAGGTCAAGCCGTTTTTGTCGGCCCTGGGCCGATTATCGGTCGCGGGCCGACGACCGAGGCCTCATCTGGGCACCGTCGGGCATCTGAAGCCCCGTGGCGTATGCGTCCGGTTAGCCGCACCCGGCGGCTTCAAATGGCTTGACCGGGGTAGCGGGGCGCTTTAGGATCAAGGCTACTGGGTAGCGGGGATCTTTCGCGGCTGGTGGGGGTACTAAGCAAGAATGCGCGTCGTAGCAAGCACTTTGCGTCTGAGTTTTCCATTGCTCGCCCTACTGTCAGTGCTGCTGCTACTGCTACCGACCGAGTTTGCTCTCGCCGACCTGCCGCCCGCTGACCTGCCGCCCGCTGACACGCAGCCCGCTGACACGCGGTCAACCTCACGGCCGTTGGAACTACCGCCTGCTAACGAATATCACGGGCGCCGGGAAGTACGCACCGAGCAGTTTCGCATTATCTACGAGGCCGGATATGAAGAAGCGGCGCGCGAGGTGTATGGATTCGCCGAGGAGGTCTACGAGGCGGTTACCAGCTTCTTTGGGTATGAACCGTCTGAGCGCATACCGGTGGTCATTTGGGGTGGAACCGCAGAGGCCAACGGCTACTTCACGCCCCTGCCCAGCTCTATTCACCTGTTTGTCACGGCTCCCAGTGACGACTTCATTGGAGTGAAAACAGAGAACTGGCTGCGACTCCTCTTCATTCATGAGCTTGTACACTACATCCACCTGACCGAGCCTCATGGATTTGTCGGCGCAATGTCTCGAGTTTTCGGCCGGACGCTCATGGCGCTCAACACCGCATTCATGCCGGGGTGGTACATAGAAGGCATTGCCGTGTACCTGGAAACGCGGCTGACCACTGGCGGCCGTGGGAGGGAACCGGTGTTTGAGTCCCGTTACAAGGCACCAGTTCTTGAGGGTGAGATGTGGAGCTTGCGGCAGGCTGCGTATGGCTCCTACGCCGCACCACGTGACCGCATTTATGTTGGGGGCTATCTCCTGGTTGAGTACCTGGTCCGTCATTACGGGGACGATATTTTCGCTAAGATCCATAGAGAGTATTCGCGCTCTCCTTTCCACACGCTTGACGGAGCTATACGGCGAACGACCGGAATTCGGACTCAACTGCACCACAAGCGCATGATCTGGGAGCTGGAAGAGAGGTATGCCGCTCCCGGCTCCCCTCGCGAGTCCAACCCCACGGCCGCCGCCGGTGCGCTTGACGGTGGGGAGCGTCTCGAACTGGGGCGGGTCTTGGCCTTCATGCCAACCATGAGTGAGCATGGAGCGGTGAGCTACATGTATGGCGAGGACCTTGCACCTGGTTTGTATCTGCTTGGGGCCGATGCAATGGGTGCGGGTACGGGCTCGGTGACCGAAACTATATCGCCCCAAGTCCTGGCACCTGTCCGTCCGAGTGACCCGTACTCCTTTGACATCACACCTGACGGATCTCTGCTGGTATTCACTGCGCAGGGCCAACTACCCAGGCATGCCTCCGGCATGGCCTCGGTGTCCGACTTGTATATGGTCAATGTATCTGGCGGGTCAGCACAAGCGGTTGCGCTCACGCACAACGAACGCCTGTGGCAACCGGCACTCCATCCAACCGGCAGAGAGGTCAGCGTTGTGCAGCGCTACGGGTCTTACTCACGCCTGGTGCGCTACGACCTGTCAACAAATGCTGGACCACAGGGGCTAAGGAGAGGGGCGGCTGCGGCAGCGGCAGTGGCAGCGGCAGAGGCAACGGCAGTGGACGAGCCGGAGCTGGTATTCTGGGAAGCCGGAACACGGGTGCGCTACCCGCGCTACTCGCCGTCCGGAGACCGCCTGGTCTTTCTGGTTGACAGGGTGGGAACGCGGGCCCTCATACTGCTGGAGAACGGCCAGGCGTCTGAGCTCATTCCCGCAGGAACAGCCGGGCTCTATCACCCCCGCTTTCTGGACGAGGATACTCTCATACTTGGGGTTGAGCATGATGGCGAGCTGGTGGCTCAACTGCTTGACATTCCTACCGGGCAGCGCAGCACGCTCCTTCAAGATCCCGTTGGAGTATATGGTGCGGTGCCGCTGCCAGCTCCACCAGGCAGCGACCGCTCCACCATTTCTGTGCTCTACGCCTCGTACCGCAGCGACGGCAATGCACTGTTCCGTGCGGCGGCCGCTCTGCCTGACCGTGAGGTGGCAGCGGCCGCGGCGGCCGCGCTGGCTCCGCTGCCAGCGCCGGAACCAAAGGCGCGGCCCGAGCCAGGCGCGCCGTCTGAGCTACCGGTGTTTCCGGAGCTTCCGGACAGCCGCCGCTATTACGGGCTCCCGCGTCCGGTGCTGTGGCTGCCACTGCTCACTGCTTCTGCGGGTGGTGACAGCGACCCGGTCATTGCTCCGGGAGTTCTTGTTATAGGCGCCGAGTATGCTGGGCGGTCCCTGTATTCCTTGGTCAGCTTCTACGACATCGCTCATGAACAACCACAACTGTACTGGAATGCCTCCTACGATTTTGGCCCGGTTGCGGTGGTATATGACCTGGAACACGAGTACCGAGAACTGAGCGAGGACATCTACATACAGGAAATGAGAAATAGCCTCACGCTGCAGACGCCCTGGATAGGCGCTCGCGCGGTGGGGCCCGCGCGCAGCCTGGTTACCCGCGCCGGTGTCTCGCATCTTGCGGAGCGGGCTGCTGTGGGGAGCTTTGGCTTTCAGGACAGCTTTCCAGACTGGATGTATCGCACTGGACTGCTGGCAGGCTTCTCCTATGGCAGTGTGCATTCCGCACCGCTGCGTGCCATCTACGGTGGCCGTGCTGTTGCCGTGTCCGGTTCGGTTCTTGTGGAGCCCAAGGAGCTGGGAGGTAGCACCGACCGGGTTCGTACGCGTGCTCGTGTAATGGGTCGCAGCTCGGCCCTGCCATCACAGGCAACTGTTCAGCTGAGCGCCAATGCGGTTGCCTCAAGTCGTGACGGCGTTGATGGGTTGTTGACCCCGCGGCTCTCGGACTCCTGGGAGGATCAGGACGGAGACACCAAGTTTATTGTTGGGCTCGACTACCGCATTCCTTGGGGACTCTTTGACGCTTCTGTGCCACCCTTGGCGGTGACCGCCTTTGGCTCTGGAGTCTTTGTGGAGTTTGCAGCCTGGGCCGACTATGGGGAAGCACCTCGACTGGACGACTACTTCTATCCTGGGGTGGAGCTGTCCGGAGAGTTCCGCTTTTCCATGTTGCCCTGGACAGGAGGCGTTCAGTTTGGGCCACGAGTCAAGCGTGATCTCTCGGAGTTTCCTTCCTACGAGGACTACCGTCTTACCATCTTTCTTGGGGCGGCTGGTTTTACCATTGATTGAGCATATCTGAAGAGTGCTGAGGTTCATAACAGAGGAGAGCAGCGACATGACATTCGAGGAGTATAGAGCGCAGGACGCTTGTGGACTGGCGGAGCTGGTTCGCGCAGGCGAGGTCAAGGCCACTGAGCTTCTGGACATAGCAATTGCGCGCTGTGAAGAGGTCAATCCTCAGCTGGGCGCGGTGGTCTACAAGCGCTATGAGCAGGCCCATGCCGAGGCCCGTAAGCAAGCCAGCGCCCGTGAGCAAGTCAGCGCCCCCGCCCATGCCGAGGTAGACACGCTTGGGCCGCACGGCGCGGCTGGCCCGCACAGTTCAGCGCTCCGGGGCCTTCCCCTCCTGGTAAAGGACCTGGCACTCCATGTATCCGACACCTCCATGAGTAGCGGCTCGCGTAGTTACACAGGCTTTGTGTCCTCTTACGACTCCATCGCAGTGGAACGCATACGAGCGGCTGGTTTGTTAATCCTCGGCAAGACCAATGTGCCGGAGTTTGGGCTTACCCCCTACACCGAACCCAGGGCACTCGGCCCGGCGCGTAATCCTTGGAACACTGACCATACTCCCGGAGGCTCAAGCGGTGGCTCCGGGGCGGCGGTCGCGGCCGGGATTGTGCCGCTTGCCACCGCCAGTGACGGTGGTGGTTCTATCCGCATTCCGGCATCGTGCTGTGGTCTTTTTGGTCTTAAGCCCAGCCGCGGCCGGGTGCCCTTGGCTACCGAAGGCTGGGGTGGTGGCGTGGTTGAGGGCTGTCTCTCGCGTTCAGTGCGTGACACTGCGGCCTACCTCGATGTAGTGGCGGGCCCGGCAGCAGGAGATTTCTTCCCTACCTCCAAGGCCCTGTTCACCGGCGCCCTGGAGCAAGCCCCACCGCAGGGCCTCCGCATAGGCTTCAGTACAGCCCACCCATTGGCTGAGTTCGGCGCCGAGGTGCATACCGACTGTCAGGCAGCGGTTCTGGACGCTATGAAACTTGCAACTGCGCTCGGGCACACCGTTGAAGAAATACAGCTGCCCTGGACCTCGCGCTTGTACGAGCATGATTTTCTCCCCGTCGTTGTTAGCTCCACCGCGGTAGAAGCTGCCGAGGCTGAGCGGCTACAGGGACGGCGCTTGCGTTCGGGTGAGCTTGAACCCAACACTCGCCTGATGGTGGAAATGGGGAAGGCCCTGCGGGCAAATGCGTACGCTGCAGCCCTCCAACGTTGGAACGCGACCGCACGCGCCTTTGGAGCGCTCCACCAGACCTATGATCTTATCTGCCTGCCAACCTTGGCCGAGCCACCGGCCACCATAGGGCGCTTTGACTCACCAGCGGCGGAAGAGATGCTCATTCGAACAGCAACCAGGCTTGGCCTCACCGGCATGCTTATGCGTTTTGGGCTCATTAAGGAAATGGCGCGGCGAATCTTCCGGTACATGCCCTTTACGCCTCCAGCCAACATGACCGGAGCACCGGCCGCCTCTCTACCGCTTGGAGTCTCGGCAAGTGGCTTACCTATTGGCGTTCAGTTCATGGCACCCATAGGTGCTGACGAGCTGCTGCTGTCCTTTGCCGCGCAGGTTGAGAACGCTCGGCCCTGGTTTGACAGAGTTCCAAGCTAAGAGGGGTCGGTAAAGTCCTTAGACCTGCCAGTCGCTCAATTTGCCGAGCTCGTTGCGGGGGATTTCGGTTCCAAAGGTATAGACGGCCGGGAGGGCTGCCGCTTCAAGCTGTGCACTGAGGAGCTCACGGAGTTGCTGCTCTATCTCTGAGGTGTTAGCCTCTGAGGTGTCAGTACTTCTCCCGGTGGAGCCTGAGTCAGCCGGGCCGGTGCTCGCCACGGCACCCTGAGCGGTGCGGGGTACCACAAATGCCTTCAGGCGCAGGCCGTCTTTCGTCACGTAGGGACGCACAGCCGCTGCAGCCACCATAGGATGCCGCTTCACGAGCTCACACACCTTGTCGGGGTATACATTTACCCCACCCACCTGCACCGCACCGTCTCGGCGCCGAAGCGGTCGGAAGCTCCGACTGTCACACCACTCAACCTCATCTGGCAGGTGTATGACTCGTTGGGCATAGGGATTTCGCCCCTGCTCCAAGGGTCGGTTCTCGCGTCGGATCAGAGCCGTGGGCTCCGCAGCCTTAGTGGAACTGGCGCGTTCAAGGTAGGGTAGCAGTGAGTATGGCTTGCCGTTCTCGCGGCGAATGCCTACGCCCGCAGTTTCCGAGGAGCCGTAAATCTCTACGAGCTCTGCTCCCTGGGCGCGAATTGCCGCGGCAAGTTCAGGCGGGCATGGCGCGGTGGAGCACAGTATAGTTACATCCTCTCCCGGTAGCGAGCCAAAATGCAGCATCCGCTCGAGTGCAAAAGGAAAACTAACAAGCAAATCTCCGGCAGCGTAGCGCCGTGTTATTGCGGCAGGCCCGCGTGCGTCTATGACCGGAATGTCCATTCGTGAGGGCAGCAGTGCCGTGAACAGGAATCCGTAAATGTGGTGCGAGGGTACGGTAGCTACAACCCGAGCTACCCGGCCCAAGGTTGAAGCAAAGTACTCTACCTCTTGCATGAGGTCTGACACTTGGTGTTCATGAAGGGTCTTTCCGCCGGTGCTCCCGGAGCTTCTAAAGCTCATACGGTTGCCAGACTCGTTGAGACTGCGCTGAAGGATATCGACCCAGTCCTGAGGCCGAGGACGTGCTAGCAAAAGATCTTCCAACCCTGTTTCGTGAACGTGAAACATAATGGATACCGCAGCTGCTGCGGTGTAGAGCTCAAAGGAGTCCAGGCTCTCGTCGTGGGGTGTCAGTATGGACTGCGCCTGCCCTCTATGTTTCCCGCGGCGGAGCTCGTTGAGCTCCGCCACGACAAGATCTTGCAGTACGCGTTCAAGAATATCTTGTCTCAGGATCATTGGCGGTGACTAGAGTCTTTTTACAAATATGTAATAGGAGTTACCGGAGAGCGCCTTCTTCATATGCACCTTCACCTTTGTAGGCTGCATATTGTAGTCAAAGACGTACTCAAACATTGTGTTGAGGTTGTCCGATTCTATTCCTTCCTTGAACTTGCCGTAAAACTCTGGGCGGTTGGTACAGGGCGCAACTTCTTTGAAGAAGTTCTTACCCATTACCTCTTCAGGCTTCCGCCCAGTTATGGCGCCTTCGGTGCTGTTGTATGATAAAATTTTTCCGTCTTTATCCAGTTCAATGGCACCAAATGCCAAGCCGTCTACATCCTTACTTGAAAGTTTGGAAAGGGTGTTCTCAATATCATCTGCTCCAAACTTTACTACTTCTAGTCCCATAAATGAATGCTCCTTGCATGATGTGCCAATTCTTCGGTGGTCTCCTTTGAACATAGCCAAGGCAGAGAAGCCGCGGCAAGCAAAATCCGTTATATTCAGCAAATGAAGCCAGACACGCATAGCACGCATAACATCAACAATGTCACCAGCACCGTCGTGATAAACGGCTACGACCTAAGCCTCAATCTTTTGGACAAGCTCTCCAGAGGTAAAGAAGAATTGCGACCGGTACTGTCCGAGTCTGCGCTCCACGCCGTGGCCGCCTCGCGAAGCATGCTTGAGCGGCTGCTGGCCGAGGGCGCCGAGATCTACGGTGTGACCAGTGGCTTTGGTGAGAACTGCGAGACGACGGTTGCACCCCAGGCCGCGGTTGAGCTGCAGCACAAGCTGGTGACCTATCACGGAGTAGGCTGTGGCGCACCGCTGTCGCTTGAGGAGACACGTGCGGTGGTACTCACTCGGCTGAATACACTTGCTCGAGGGTACTCAGGCGTGCGGCCTGTACTCCTTGAACGCATGACCAAGCTGCTTGAACTTAATGTACTCCCGGTGATTCCGGAAATTGGGTCGGTCGGAGCCTCCGGCGACCTTACACCCTTGTCCTACCTTGCTGCGCTGATTGCCGGGGATCGTGAGGCGTGGTGGCAGGGCAGCCGGGTGCCAGCGGCAGAGGCCCTCTCGGAAGCAGGCATAGAGCCGCTTGAACTCCGAGAGAAGGAAGGTCTTGCCATTATGAACGGGACGGCGGTGATGACAGGAATAGCTGCGCTTGCCGTTCAGAGTCTGGGTCGATGTCTTGGTCTTGCCGAACGCTTGGCGGCGGGAGCTGTTGAGGTAAGCGGTGGTGACCGACGAGCCTTTGATCCCGACGCCCACAGCCTCAAACCGCATCCGGGGCAGCAGGGTTCGGCTGCTCGCATGTATCGCTATCTGGCTGTCGCAGATGACTCAGCGGACTCATCTGCGACAGCTGACGTTTCAGCAATGGCACGGAACGGTGGCAGCGGTGGCAACAGTCAGCCGTCGGCGCCAGGTCACCGCGTTCAGGATGTGTACTCGCTACGCTGCGCCCCACAACTCATAGGCGCCGCAGTCGACACCCTGGTAGAAACGGCACGGGTGATCACTGTGGAGCTCAACTCCAGCAACGACAACCCGCTCTTTGATCCGCACAGGAACAAGGTCTACAACACCGGGCACTTTCAGGGGAGTCATGTTGCACTTGCCTCGGACGCACTCCGCAATGCCGCAGCGGTGGTGGCTGACCTTCTAGATAAACAGTGCCTGCTGCTGCTCGACGGTGCGCGTAGCGGCCTGCCCCCCAACCTTGCCCCACCGCAGGAATTCACCGCTGCGCCAGGCTCAGCGGCTAAGGTCTCGCAATCAACAGCACCAAACCATGGTCTCAAGGCCCTGGGCATTACGGTCAGCGCGCTTACCGCCGAGATTGACTCGCTCAGCGCTCCCATAGCTTCCCGCTCCCGGCCAACCGAGTCCATGAATCAGGATGTGGTTTCCTTGGGGCAGCTCTCGGCGCGTCGGTTGCGTGAAGTGGCGCGACTGTTTGAGCTCCTGTGTGCGGCTGCTGCTATTGTTGTAGCTCAGGCCGCGAGTTTGCGTTCTGCCAAGCTCATGGGTGCCGCGCCCACACCGGCGCTCGAGGAGTTGCTTGTGTGGGTGCGGAGCTCGGTGCCTGAGCTCAAGGACGACCGCGCCCTGCATAACGAGCTGCAAGCCCTGGCGGGCAGGGTTGCCGAGTGGCCGTCTCTGATCGGCTGAGCCCGGTATGGGTTGGGTGAGCCCGCTCGGCTGGGGGCGCGCATGCTGCCCGTGCCGGCCCCGGCCACGGTACAATCGCCAGCGCCGGTGCCAGCGTCATGGCTGGTACCATCCCTGGCGTAGTTAAAGCTCCGCCAGTTTTGTGAACTCCTCTTCCGTTAGTCTTTCAAGAACGGCCTGCATATACAGCTTGTTGCGCTCCTCATCGTCGTACATCACAACGCCATCAAGGCGCTTGTCCTCGAGCCCGAAGTACGCGCACACATATCTGTCGCTCTCGCGGTACTCGCGCTTCATGTAGTTCTTGAGGGCGGCAGGGTCCGGACGGCCAATGGAGAAGAAGTAGCGGTCAAAGACCTCACACTTCAGTCGAAAGGGTTGGTAGACATACTCTGTTTCCTGATCCTGATCCTGGTCTTGGTCCGACTCCTGGTCTCGGCCAGACCTTGCTTCATGGGACGATACCGAGCTATCCATACCCTCCAGGGCAATGGTGGCATTCCTGCCAGCTACTTCCCCTTGTCGCAGTGCGTCGCGCCAGAGATGAGTTACACGGCCTTCGGGGTGTTCGGCGCAGTCCCCGCAGGCGTAGATATCTGGGTCGGATGTGTGAAGCTTGCTGTCAACGCGGATTGCGGCTCCGGTATCAAGTCCCGCCAGCACCGCCAACTCGGTTCTTGGTCGGAATCCCATGCAGTATACAAGAGTACTGACCCGGCATATTTCTTCCCCGTCGCAGGCGCCAATGCGAATGCAGTTCTCCTCCTTCTGGTCTACCAGGGAATACCTTAGAGGTTGCTCGGGTCGATGTATGTGTATTCCATTCTCCGTCAGTACTCCGGCTAGCTCGGTACCCGCTTCTTCATTCAGATAGCGGCCAAGGGGATACTGTCCCTTGGCAATGATATGTACCGTCGCGCCAAGCTTGGAGAGCTGTTCGCCAACCTCAACCCCAAGAACCCCGTCGCCAATAACAGCAAGCTCGGGCTTTGACAGCGCGCCAACCCGAGTCCGCAGTTCCTCAATCTCTGCAATGTCATGCGCATGCAGGCTACGCTCCTGTACCATGTGCGGAAGCGGCGGGATAAGCGGCGCAGCACCGGTAGCCAGAATGAGCTTACGCCAGGTAACTGTTGTGGCAATGCGTTCTTCCGGCTGGCTGACAAGGGTCAGATAGTGGGCATCTGAATCAAGGGCGGTGACCCGGTAGCCAAAGGCGGTATCAATGCCGTTGCTCGCGTACCAGCTCTCTTCCTGTAAGGAAAAATCATTTGGTTCGAAACCCCGAGCAAGGTTCTTTGATATTTTAGTTCGCTTGTAGGCTGGCCGGTCTTCCTCCCCTACAAAGAGTATGCTCGCATCCGGTGCCTGTATGCGTGCCGCCTCAACGGCCGCCGAACCGGCCGCCCCACAGCCCACGACAACGATATCGTACAGGTTGCTATCTTCCATAGGTTGCTCCTTTGCGGAATATCACTATTTTTCCGTCCGCCGACAATTGCTGCCTTCCGGTTGGTTCTCTGGGGTGTTGTTTCGGAACTGCTGTAGTGAACTAGTCAACATTGACAGCCGGCGGGCTTCGTGTGTACTATAAGTAGATATCGATTCAGTGAACTTTAATCCCATCCGAAAGGAAGTATTATGCCGAATCTTTCCACCAGTTATCTTGGACTTGAGCTTCGAAACCCTATTGTTGTATCCAGCTCGAGCCTTACGAAGAACCTCGAGAACGTTCAGGCCTGCGCAGAAGCAGGGGCTGGCGCGGTGCAGCTGAAGTCTCTTTTCGAGGAAGAAATTGAGGCCACCATTATGGATCTTGAGCGTAATTCCAGTGGTCACACAGAGGCCATGGACTATATCCGCTCAGTTCAAACTTCATTTAACCTGGATAGCTACACAAAGTTGATTCGGGACGCAAAAGCAAGCACCTCGGTACCTATCATTGCGAGCATTAACGCGGTGAGTTCCGAGTGGTGGGTGGACCAGGTTAAGAGCTTGGAAGATGCCGGTGCAGATGCATTGGAGCTGAATATTTCCTTATTGCCACATGATTACCGTGACACCGAGGAGAAAATCATTCAGTTCTATCTCGATACTGTTGAGTCGGTACGCAAGAAGGTCAAACTACCTCTTGCGGTAAAGATTGGGCATTACTTCACCTCAATTCCAGCCTTGGCGGAGAAGCTGCGCTGGAAAGGCGCTGACGGCCTGGTGTTGTTCAACCGTTTCTATCAACTGGACATAGACACAGAAGCGCAGGCTTTGAGTGCGGGCTCTCCCATTAGTTCACCAAGTGATCTTGCTATTCCGTTGCGCTGGGTTTCACTGCTGTACGGCAAGACCGAACTGCAGCTTGCAGCTTCGGGCGGGGTGCATAGCGGTAATGATGCGGTTAAGGTCATTCTTGCTGGCGCGCAAATTGCGCAGGTCTGCTCGGCCCTGTACAAGAACAAAATCCCGTACCTCAAGACCATGGTAGATGAGTTCGAGGCGTGGATGTCCAAGCACAACTACGACTCGGTGGAGAAGTTTCGCGGCAAGCTGAGCCAGTCTCATAGTGACCGCCCACAAAACTATGAACGGCTGCAGTACATCCGCACCCTTGTTGGACACGACAAATAGAAGTATAGCCAGCCGACGCTCAGCGAGTGTTGTGCAGAGAAAAAAAAGCCGCACGGGACTTATTCCCATGCGGCTTTTTTTATGGTGCGCCCGGCCATGCTTGGCCCCAGCCACGGCCCGACCATGATTGTCCAGGCACGATGGCTTTCCCTGGACTTAGCCTGAGAAGATCTGTTCGTAGTCCTCAAGGCTGCCGTTGTTCAAACAGACATCAATTATGCGCTTACCGTCGGCACTCAGATCATCTGTGTAGAATTTCTTGATCTCTTGGCGAAAGAAGGTCGTCAGGATCTCAGCTCCGGCGTCATAACCGTCGGGGCCTACCTCTACCTGCTCGTCGACCATGAGGAGGCCTTTGGGCATGAGCTGGCCGTTGACCTTCAATGAAGGCAAGGCGTAGCCCAGGAGTGGACAACGAGATTCAATGAGCTTGCCCGGACGGAACCGAACACTTCCGCGACGTGCAATGTACTCGCGCGCAATCCATTCGGGTTTGAACCCAACCTCGTAGGCGCCAATGTACTGGTTAGGAATGAGTACGTAGCGTGTCCGTGGCGTGGAACGAATTTGCTCCAGGAGAAGATCTGCGTGGCGAACCTTTTTACCGGTTGCAAAGGGCCAGTAACTGCCAACGCCCTCACTCGCCAGACCCTCGGTACCGACAATGCTTGGGTTTGAGTGTCCGCGCGGTGCGACTAAGCGCCACAACCAAGCAAGCGCAGGGGGCAGAATGTGGAGCATTCCAATAATGCCGTAGTTGGGTTTGTCACGAGTTGTGGGTGGCGTTCGAACGCCAAAGCTTCGTACATCGACCTCTACCGGATCATTCACAATACCGGGCACAAAACGCCGCGGCATAATCACCCGTGGGTTCGGGCAGGGTTTGCCGGGAGCATCCATGATGTGTTCCCATATGAGTGCGGTTGAACCAGGCTTGCCGTCAATGTTGAGATATATCAGTGGTTCGGGTGGATTAATGCAGAGACGCTCTAAGGAAGGATCAGTGCCATAGTTCTTGAGGTGGTCTACACGCAGGAACCAACCGTCCTCGGCGTCTTCAACCACAAGCCTACCTCCGCTGGTTTGCAGCCGTG
>REEM01000137.1 GCA_007695055.1 Spirochaetaceae bacterium
GGGTACCGCAGTCAAGCGGGTTTCGGCTGTTGAGGACTTTGACGTTAAGGCTAAGGGCTACAACATGACGGGAACCACGGTGGACGGTATGGATGTAATTGAGGTACACAAAGCCATAAAAAAAGTAGCCGAGACTGCCCGAAAAGATGGCCGACCCGCACTACTAGATATCAAGACCTACAGGTATAAGGGGCACTCAATGAGTGATCCTGCCAAGTATCGAACGAAAGAGGAACTCGAAGAGTTCAAGCAACAGGATCCTATCCTCATGCTTAAGAAGGACCTCTTAGATGCAGAAATGATTACCGAGAAGAAGTTTGAGGAACTCGACAAGGAAGCCAAGGCTATTGCCAAGCAGGCTGAAGAGTTCGCCGAGGAAAGCCCGGAGCCGCCGCTTGAGTCGCGCTTCGAGGACATCTACGCCTAAGGGGAGGGGACAACAATGCCTGAATTAGCTATGAGAGACGCCCTGCGGCAGGCGATGGACGAAGAAATGAGCCGCGACGACTCGGTTTTTATACTGGGTGAGGAAGTAGGTGAGTACAACGGGGCCTATAAAGTTACCCGCGGGTTGTTGGACAAGTACGGCCAACCCCGAGTCATGGACACTCCTATTGCCGAGTTAGGCTTTACCGGTCTTGCGGTTGGTGCTGCCTTGGTTGGTTTGCGCCCCGTGGTTGAATGGATGACCTACAATTTTTCATTGTTGGCACTGGACCAGGTAGTGAACAACGCCGCAAAAATGCGACATATGTCGGGCGGCCAGTTGAACTGCCCTATTGTGTTCAGGGGCCCCAACGGTCCGGCGGAGTTCTTGTCGTCGCAACACTCACAGGCCTTGCAAAGCCTGTATGCACATATTCCCGGACTCAAGGTGGTTGCCCCGTCAAATCCTTATGACGCCAAAGGCCTCCTGAAGAGTTCAATTCGTGACGACAACCCGGTTATGTTTTTAGAAAGCGAAATGACCTATGGCATGACCGGCGAGGTTCCGGAAGAGGAGTACCTTGTTCCCATAGGCGAGGCCTCGGTGGTACGTAAGGGAAGTGACGTGACGCTCATTTCCTACTCAAAGCCAATGCTCATGCTGTATAAGGCGGCCGAGGAACTGGCCGAGCAGGGAATTGAAGCCGAGGTCATTGACCTGCGGACAATACGACCCTTAGATGAAGCGACCATTTACGAGTCGGTGAAGAAGACCAACCGAGCGGTAGTGGTAGACGAGTCCTGGCCTTTTGCTAGTGTCGGCTCCCATGTCTGCTGGTTGATCTCGCACAATTGTTTCGACTATCTGGACGCGCCGGTCGAGTACGTGTGTTGCGAGGATGTTCCCATGCCGTATAACCATAACATGGAACTTGCGGTGCAACCTTCAGTGGAGAAGATAGTAAAGGCGGCCAAGGGCGTGAGCTACGCCGATTAGGCGCAGTTCCGTCTGACAGGGTGCGTTGAGACCTGTTTCGGTAAGAAGAACAAATAGAGGTAAGCGATGGCTGAAAAAATATTAATGACAGCACTGTCTCCAACCATGGAGGAGGGCACCATTGTCTCCTGGAGTAAGAAGGAAGGAGATACAGTGGGGGCTGGCGATGTGCTGTGCGAGGTGGAGACCGACAAAGCCACCATGGACTACGAGGCCACCCAGGAAGGCACGCTCCTAAAGATCGTGCTTCAAGAGGGTAGCGGCGCAAAGGTCGGTGAGACTATTGGGATTATTGGAGAAGAGGGTGAGGACTATGGCGATCTCCTTAAGGAGAAGGCGCCCACCGACAAGCCCAAGAAGTCCACGGATTCTGGCGAGGACTCACAGAAGGACAACGAGCCTGCTGACGACGACAAGCCAAAAGAGGAAACAAAGCAGGTCGAGGCTCGAGGCTCGTCTGCCCCAAAAGCAGCTGAGGACAGCGGGCGGGTAAAGGCTTCTCCCTTGGCTCGGCGACTGGCCGAGGACAAAGGCGTGGATCTTTCCCAGATCTCAGGCTCCGGTCCCGGGGGACGGATAGTGAAGGACGATGTAGAGAACTACACTCCCTCACGCGCGGCTGCATCCGGGGCGTCCGTGGGTGGTGCACCGAGCGCGGCTATGCCTTCTCAAGACCGTGAGACACCGGTTTCCAGCCGGCGGGCGATTATTGCCAAGCGCTTGGCCGAAAGTAAGTTTGGGGCGCCGCACTACTACCTCAAGAGCTCAATCAACATGAGTGAGGTCATCCGGGCCCGCAATGCCTTAAATAAGAGTGTGCCGGAGAAGGTATCCTTTAACGCCTTCCTCATGAAGTTTGCCGCCGAGGCCATTAAGCGCCACCCGGTCATTAATTCATCCTGGCAGGGCGACACCATTCGAGAGTACGCCTCTATAGACATTGGCCTGGCCGTTGATGTCGGCGCGGGGCTCATTACGCCTATAGTGCGGAACTGTGGCTCCAAGGGAGTCAAGGAGATAGATGCCGAACTGGTGCAGCTTATCGACAAGGCTCGCAGCAACACCCTCAAGCCAGAGGAGTACACCGGAGCGACCTTTAGCATTAGTAATCTCGGCTCCTTTGGGGTAGACGAGTTCACCGCGATAATCAATCCACCTGGATCGGCAATTCTTGCTGTGGGTCGTACCAAAAAAACACCGGTTGTCGACGAGCAGAATGATGGTATAATGGTACAACCAATGATGACAGTCACTCTCTCCTGTGATCACCGTGTTATAGACGGTGCCGCAGGCGGGCGTTTTCTGCATGAGCTGAGTCTCATGATGCAGGAGCCCTTTAGAGTGCTGTTCTAAATCGACAAGGCAAGGATGGAAACGAGTGAGCGAAAAGAGTTTTGATGTTGCGGTCATTGGAGCTGGGCCGGGGGGCTACGTTGCGGCTATTCGAGCCACCCAGCTAGGTCTCAAGGCCTGTGTGATTGAGCGTGATAAACCCGGCGGTGTGTGCTTGAACATTGGATGTATTCCGTCCAAGGCCTTGATTCATCAGGCCGAGGTTTTTCGTAATGCGCTGGAGTCGGAATCCTTTGGATTAAAAGTAGATGTGTCCGGACTTGACTACGGGAAGGTTTACAAGAAGTCGCGTCAGGCGGCGGATAAGCTGTCTAAAGGCGTGCAGTTTCTTCTGAAGAAGAACTCCATAGAGTACATTGAGGGAGATGCCGAGCTAAAGGCTGCCGGTGAGATAAAGGTCGGCGATACTACGGTTAAGGCCAAGAATGTGCTCATTGCAACCGGCTCGCGTCCACGTGAACTTCCGGGCTTTGAGTTTGACGAAAAGCAGGTGTTGAGCTCAACAGGCGTACTCATGCTTGAAAAACTACCAAAGAGCCTGGCCGTTATGGGCGCCGGAGCTATAGGAATGGAGTTTGCCCATGTGATGAACGCCTTTGGCGTTGAGGTCACGGTGGTGGAACTCATGGATTCCATTCTTCCAATTGAGGACGCCGAGGCTGTAGAGGTTCTGGCCAAGGACTTCAAGCGGCGTGGTATTAAGATGCTGACTGGAACCAAGGCTAGTGGACTCAAAAAGAGTTCTTCTGGAATCACCTTGAGCCTTGAGACCAAGGATGGAAAGAAAGAGGAGCTCAAGGCCGAGAAACTGCTTGTGGCGGTGGGCCGTGCGCCGAACAGCGAGAAGCTTGGCCTGGAGAAGCTTGGAATCAAGACCGAGAAGGGTTTCATTGAGGTTGGCGATTACTACCAGACCAACGTCAAGGGTGTGTTTGCTATTGGTGATGTCATAGCGACACCGCTGCTCGCACACGTTGCCTCCAAAGAAGGTGAGGTTGCCGTTGAGTACATGGCAGGGCACAAGGGGCCCAAGCGGTTGAATCCTGACGACATTCCCTCAGCGGTGTACACCGAGCCTGAGATTGGGAGCTTTGGTCCGACAGAGCAAAAACTCACCGAAAGGGGAGTGAAGTTTAAGAAGTCGGTGTTTCCTTATAGGGGCGCAGGTAAGTCAGTTGCTATTGAGGCATCTGAAGGGGTGGTCAAGCTACTGTATGCCGCCGACACCCATGAGATTCTGGCAGCACACGTAGCCGGTCGCAACGCAACCGAGCTGGTGCATGAGTTGCTGCTCGCTCGGCATGCAGAGTTGCTGCCTGAAGATATTGCTACCATGGTACATGCGCATCCGACGCTGTCGGAGGCGGTGATGGAGGCGGCTCGTGGAGCCGAGGGTTGGGCAATACATGCGTAGGGGTTTCCTACTGCCATGATTTTCTGCTAACCTAAGCCGTGGTGGACAACAGTAAAGTTAACACAGCGCTGCTGCTAACCCTTGCGGTTGTTGCAGTAGGAAGCGTATTACGTTTGACGGGAGGAATTGTCCTCCCGTTCGTAATTGCCCTCATACTCTATTTTGTACTCGCCCCGACCGTCAATGTCTTGGAAAAGCTGCACATACCGCGCTTCGTTTCCATCCTCATTATCCTGATACTGGTGTTGTCGTTTGGATTCCTGGTTGGGTTGATCCTGTACTCGAGCATACAGGCGCTGCTGCGTGAGTTTCCCACCTACCAGATGCGGCTTATTGAGATTCTGTCTGAAGCCATAGCGCGCTTTGAGCTACCGCCAGATATTCTAGATCAGCTTGATCTCACTCGAACCACTCGGGTGTATCTCATTTCGCTCTCCGGTAACTTCATGGCCTTTGCCGGGGCGCTCACCATTGTTCTGATCTATCTGCTCTTCCTGCTGTTAGAGAAGCCTTTTCTACGCAACAAGGTGAGGATGGCGCTGAATGATCACACAACCCGTAAGATAACCATTGTGGCACGCCACATCACCACCCAAATTGCACGCTACCTGCGCGTGAAACTACTCGTAAGTAGCATGACCGGTGTTATTGTGTACACCGCCTTCAGCGTCATAGGGGTGGACTTCCCCTTCGTCTGGGCGGTGCTCACTATGCTGTTTAACTTCATACCCAGCATAGGCTCAATCATTATTACGGTCATGAGCATTACCTTTACCATTATTCAGTTTGCGCCCGACTACAACCCGGTCATAGCGGCCGCCCTCTCTATGGCCATTACTCAGTTTCTCATTGGTAACGTGCTTGATCCTATGCTGTTGGGAGACAGACTTAACCTCAGTCCAGTCGTAATTCTCTTCTCGTTGCTCTTCTGGGGATGGCTATGGGGTATCATTGGAATGTTCCTGGCCGTTCCCTTGACCGTTGCCGTCAAGATTGCCCTGGAAAATACTCCCGGCTTTGAACCCATTGGAATACTAATGGGTACTGGAAATGTCAAAAAACCGCGGCGGATCTTCCGTCGACTAAAAGTCAAGAAAGAGTAGGCCTACATAAATGGAAACAAAACGCATGTTGACCGGAGATCGTCCCACCGGTCGACTTCACTTGGGGCACTACGTCGGTTCAATTGCCAACCGGGTTTTGTTGCAGCATGAGTATGAGTGCTACTTCATCATTGCCGACCTTCACATGTTGACCACGCGCCCCGGCAAGGCTGAAATTGAGAGTATTGCCGAGAACTCACGCGAAATGGTGTTGGACTACCTTGCATGCGGAATAGACCCTCAGAAGGCTGTGATCTATCTTCAGTCGGCGGTGCACGAAACCTACGAACTGAATCTCATTTTTGAAATGCTGGTTTCGGTGCCACGCCTCCAACGGCTGCCGAGTTTGAAAGACATGGCGCGTGCCGCAGACCTGAGCGAAATGCCTTTTGGCCTTTTGGGATACCCAGTGCTGCAGTCGGCCGACATCCTTGCTCCGCGCGCCCACATCGTGCCGGTTGGAAAGGATAACGAAGCTCATGTTGAGCTTACGCGTGAGATTGCACGGCGCTTTAACCACTTGTACGAGGAAGTGTTTCCGGTTCCGGATGTGCGTATTGGTTCAGTGCCCACTCTTGTTGGTACCGACGGCTCGGCAAAGATGTCAAAGTCACTCGGTAACACTATCCTTCTCTCTGACGACGTAAAAACGGTGAACAAGAAGGTTGCCGGAATGTACACCGATCCCAATAGGATCCGTGCCGATGTCCCCGGTCGCACCGAAGGCAATCCGGTGTTTCTGTATCACCATGCCTTTAATAGCAACAAGGCCGAGATTGCGGAGCTGGAAGAAAGATACAGAAGCGGAACGGTGGGCGATGTAGAGGTTAAGGATAGGCTCGCCTCTGCCTTGAACGCCTTCTTGGATCCAATCCGCGAGCGTCGCGCCGAGTTTGAGGCTCAGAGCGGGTTTGCCGACGAGGTGATCTACAACGGTACCTTACGGATGCGTGAGGTGGCGGGGGAAACGCTGTCGGCGGCAAAGAAGGCCATGGGACTCACCGGTGCCTGGAATAGGATTAGCCGCAAAGCTGAGCAAGCACGCAAGAAGCGGGAGAAAGACGCAGGTGCAAAAGCCTGAGGATACTGCCCGCCCGAGTCGAATTCCCAGTCCCATTCCCAGTCCGAAGCTCAGCTCGGACGAGATAGCGGAGTTCCAGCAGCTCATCCTTGAGTACTATTGGCGTTACGGGCGCGTGTTTCCGTGGCGGGAGAGCAAGGATCCATATAGCATTTACGTTTCGGAAATCATGCTACAGCAGACCCAGACCGAGCGGGTGCTTCCAAAATACCTTGAGTTTCTCACGGCCCTACCGGACTGGCATACACTTGCCGAGGCCGACCTACGAACAGTCCTGACGCTTTGGAGTGGCCTTGGCTACAACCGCAGGGCACGCAACCTTAAGCGCGCAGCCGAGATAGTTGTTGCAGATTTTGGAGGCCAGCTACCGCATGCGGAGAGCTCCTTGCTGGCGCTGCCCGGTATCGGACCTGGAACTGCGGGCTCGCTGCGGGCCTTTGTTTTTAATCAGCCGGTAGTATTCATTGAGACAAATATACGACGCGTGTTCCTGCAGGTGTTCTTTCCAGGTCAAGATGCGGTGAGCGACAAGGAAATACTGCCCTTGGTGGAGGCGAGCCTCTACAGGGAGTCACCACGGGACTGGTACAACGCCCTTATGGATTACGGCGTGTTTCTTAAACGGGAGTTCGGTAATGCTAACATTCGGAGCCGCCATTACACCCGCCAAAGCGCCTTCAATAACTCAAACCGCCAGCTACGCGGGCGTCTCCTTGCCACCTTGAGCAGCACCGAGTCAGCTGACGCCCGTGTGTTGTCTGCCGCTACCGGGTTTGAGTACGACCGTGTGAGCTCTGCGCTTGAGCAACTATGTGCCGAGGGCTTTCTGGTGCAAGAGGGCGCGCTTTACCGCGTGAGTTAACTGCTCAGCACCGACTTTTCTGCTCGATGTATAAGTTCAGTGTGCAAGCCGAGCAGTTCGGCTTCATCCTCGGGGCGATTGCCTGCTATGTCGGCACAGACGCGAAATACCGGTTCGGTGCCCGACGGGCGCATCCAGAGAAAACCTGCTGTGCTGCCGACATCGTCCTTGAACAGAATCTTCATTCCTGAGCGCTCAGCTCCTACCCTGAAGTCTGGCCCCTCTCCGTGGCGTTCCTCAGTCCCAACATGATTCACTACTTCATAGCTTGAGAAGCCGTAGCGCTTTCCAAACTCCTGCTTGGCCCGATGCCACTCCTCCCGAAAAGCCAACTCGTAGGCATCTTTTAGTGGGCCATAGTCCTGGGTTTGAAGTGCCACGACGGCACGCTCCTCGGCCACACCGGTGGTGCTGAAGGCTGGCAGAAGGCTTAGTAGTTCTGTGGGTTGGATGTCGCCCTTGGGGGCCGATACTCCCAACCGCTCACACCATACCGCCACCGGTGAGGAGTACCCGCTCGGGCTCAGCTGTGCGAGCACTGGGGTGGGAGGCAGGAGCAGGCCGAGTATTGAACTCACCGTAAGGAGAGGGTCGCGCACCTGAGCGGGAGGAACAATACAGCCGCCGTTTGATCCTTCGCCAAGGAGAGGCACCAGGTAACCGCGCTCTCGCAGTGCAGCGGCCAGGCCCACCACATTCGCCTCACCAACCTCGGCACGGAATACGTTGACACCAAAGCTTGCGGCAATGCGGTCTATACGGAGCGAGGTTGGCCCGTTACACACTATCGCAACTTTTGAACTGCATTCGCCATGTTCGTTGTAGCGGATTGCCCCTTGGTACACCAGGGTAGCCAAGCGGGAGACGCAGGCAAGCGCAAAAACCTCTTGAGCCTCCATAGGTCTGGCCACTGCGTTTTCTATCATGACCGTGGTACCTCGGTCGCCGTCGTTGTCCGTTACGTAACCTAGGAGGAAACCCGGATTGTCTTTGTGAGCGGCCTCCAATGCGCGACAGCAGGGAAGAAGTGCATCTCCTTCCGGTTGTATAGCGTGGCGAATTTCACGGGCCTTGTCGTTCATGCTCTTAACCACTATGCCGAGCGAGCTAAGGAACTCCTGGTCAATAGAGGTGCAGCGAGCGCCTCCGTTGTGGTCTACTACGACCCCAAGCTTCCGTTGTTCAAAGGCCCCGCGGTAGAGTTCACGCAGCCCGGCAAAGCCATCTTCGCCGCCGGGCCCTAAGGCAGCAGCAATCAGGCTTGCATAGCTTGCGGCCGAACTGCGACGCAGGGCTGAAACGCGACGGAAAATGTCCTCCATGGCAGCTGCCTGGGTAGTGTGTCTCAGTTGCACAGCTTCATGGATCTGGGCATCACTCTGCAGGAGCTTATCAAAAAGCCCAAGTAGAAGCGCGTGCTCTGTGGCGGACAACACCGTTCCCTTGCGTCCGAACTTGAACCCGTTGTAGCCGACCGGATTGTGGCTGGCAGTGACCATAATGAAGTCGGTGAAGTCCGAGTCGGGTGCGGCGCTTGCCGCCATGAGTTGAGGCGTGGGGCAGATAAAGAGGTAGTCGGGGGATAGGCCTAAGGAAACGAAGCATCGAATGAGTATGTCGGCAATCACTCCACCGGTGGGCCGTGAGTCCACCGCAATGCCTACACGTGGTGGCGTTGAGTCGGACTGTACAAGGTAGGCGTGATAGGCTGCGGCCACACAGCAGAGCAGGTCGATATCGGCAGGACTCAGGTCCGTGCCCTGGTGGTTCATGTCGAGCGCGAAAACCTTTCGCCAGCCGGAAACGGTTCGCAGCATTGTGCTAGCTGATTCGCGCACTGCGTCCGCACTATGTTGGGCTGCGCCTGTTGTTTCCACCCGCCCGCGGGGGAAAATGGAGGGTTCACCCAGGCTGAGCTGCGTTTCGTCGTCGTAGATTGTTGCCATCTTACCTCCAGAAGCGTATCCGGCCGCTCCAAAAATCTTGGTTGGCACCGTGTTCATGCAACCGGACAACTTGTGCAAGAACTTGAGACTACGGCGCGATTTCAGGTGTGTCAACTAAGTCTTTACGCAGTTCCTGGGCTGTAAAAACTTGATTAACGGATAGATATCCCTTATAACAAAGGGCACAGGAGAAAAAGTAATGAAGTCCATTTTGGTTGTTGATGAGTCGAGTCTCTTTCGTGATTTCCTCAAAAAGAAGTTTGAAGAGTATGGGTTCGATGTGACTGCCGCAGTTAACGGTCTGGACGCCTCAACCAAGCTACGGCAGATTGTCCCTGATCTTTTTATCATGGATTACTACTTATCACGCTTTAGTTCTGTAGAGCTCCTGGAGAAGAAGAACGCGGACCCCAACACCAAAGATATTCCGGTGATAATGGTCTCTGCCAAGATTGACAGGGACAAGATACTCCAGGTTGCCCGGTATGGCGTGCGCAAGTTCTTCACAAAGCCGGTGAAGGTCGACGCGCTGCTGGAGGCGGTTGGCGAAACACTTAAGGTGAAGCTGGATCTTGATAATACGCCGTGTATTATTGAAGCCCACGTTAACGACGAGATCCTCTTTATAGAGGTCTCCCAAGGGCTCAACAAAGAAAAGATTGAGTTACTGCGCTACAAGATACAGGAGCTCATTGAGCTGTACGAACTGAAGTCTCCACGAGTATTGATTCTTATGTCAAACATCGACATTAAGGCTGGCGACTCACTTAAGTTTGGCGTTTTGCTCAACACGGTGCTGGAGACTACCAAGGCAAAACCTAAGTTCATTAAGGTACTTACGAACTCGAAATATGTGAGTGAGTTTGTCTCGGAACGCTCCGACTACTCCGAAATTGAGGTGACAAACAACCTCAGTACGGCAATGGATGGGCTACTTGGTAAGCGTGCCGGAGAGCTGATGAGTGATGACGGCGGGGTCGTACAAAGCGAGTTTCTCCAGGGTGGTGCTGGCCCCCGCAAGGTCAATACCGGAGAGTCGGTGGACTTGCGCTTCCATAGCGAGCGTAACACCGCTGAGGAGCTCTCCAGTATGGAGAAGGGGGTGCGCATTGCGGTAGTGGACGACGACTTTGTTATTAGGGAGCTTATCAACGCCGCCTTTGGCGATACAAAGTTTGAGATCATGGAGTTTGAAAATGGCAGACTTTTCGTCGACTCGGGTGGTACCGAAGGATTCGACCTAGTGTTCCTTGATCTGATGATGCCAGAGATGGACGGCTTTGAAGTTCTTAAACACCTCCATAAGACGGAGTCTAAGACACCGGTCATTATACTCTCAGCGCTTTCAAAAAAGGAAACGGTTGTTGAGGCGTTGAGGTATGGGGTTAAGAGTTACATGATTAAGCCACTCAAGCCGGACTGGATACAAAAGAAGGCCGCCGAGGTACTTCGTCTTAATTTCTAGAGGCTGGAGCTTCATGTTCGAGTTTCCCATTCTTGCTTGAGCTTCCGGAGCAGTACTGTATGAAAAGCGATTCAGTCTTTCGCTTGGTTTTTGAGCGTTCACCAGCCGGTATGGCTATACTCAGTGTTGAGGGGAAGGTACTGCGTTGTAATGCAGCGCTGAGTACAATGCTCGACAGCGGAGAGCTCCAGGATCGCTTTATCGGGGAGATACTTGCTCCTGCACAAAGCGCGCAGTGGAAGGCTGCTTTAGAGCAGGTCGCGGCGAATCGCTATGCCCAAGAGGAGTTGGCCCTTGAGTGTGCAATGGGCGAGCGGTGGGTGCGCCTGCAGATTAGCCGCTTGGACAGCGACGGCGAGCAGCCACAGCTGCATCTTCTCGCACAGGATGCGACCGAGGAACAGCACAGCCGGGAGCGACTTGAACGCGCTAAAGAAACTGCTGAGAAGGCTACCCGCACAAAGTCGGCATTCCTGGCAAACATGAGTCATGAGATCCGCACTCCTTTGCATACCATTACCGGCATTACCGAGCTCCTGCTGGATACTCAGCTGGACGATGAACAGGCTGAGTATGGCCGTCAGATTCGGTTTTCCGCCGACGTCTTATTGGGTTTGATCAATGACATTCTGGACTTCTCAAAAATTGAGGCGGGTAAACTAACACTCGAGTACATCGAGTTTGACCTCATGACCATGGTGGAAGATGCGGTTGATATGGTGAGCCTGGAGGCTCACAAACGTGGGCTTGAGGTAGTTACCTTTCTCTCACCTGAATTACCAGACCGCGTGTCGGGCGACCCTGTGCGGCTACGACAGATTGTCGTAAACCTTTTCAACAATGCCACAAAGTTCACCGCTAAGGGAGAGATATACCTGCGGGTTCGCCCGCGTATAAAGAACGGGCGTCTTCACGACCTGTTGTTTGAGGTGCAGGATACCGGCATTGGAATACCTGCGGAGAAGCGCAAACGCCTTTTTCGCGCATTTAGTCAGGTGGACGACTCAACAACCCGCAAGTTTGGCGGTACCGGTTTGGGACTCAGTATCAGTAAGAGTCTGGTGCACCTTATGGGTGGCAACATTGGCGTACGGAGCGAGGAGAATGAGGGGTCGACCTTCTGGTTCACAGTACCTCTCGGAGATACTCAGGAGTCCGTTACGGTGCGGCCCACCCCCTTTCTTGAGGGCAAACGAGTTCTTGTTGTGGACGACAACGCGAACTCTCGCAAGGTGATTGCTCGTTACCTGAATGCGCTTGGTGCCGAGGTTTCTGGCGCCGAGAGTGGGCAGGATGGACTGGAGAAGCTCAAACAATCGCTGGCTGCTCATAAAGCCTATGATGCAATTCTGGTTGACCAGGAGATGCATGGAATGGATGGATGGCACTTTGCCAGTGAAGTCCGGGCTAACGAAGACTTTCAGGACAGCAAGCTCATGCTGCTCAGCCCGGCTGGAAAGAGCTACGGCGAGGCCAAGATGAAACTGCTGAAATGGTTTCAGGCCTATGCGGGTAAGCCAGTTAAACGGAGGGAGCTGTCTGACGCACTGTACGCAGTTCTTGTTGCCGGAGACAGTCTGGACCCGCTAGAAGAGATTGAAACGCTTGAAACCGTTGGTGAGCTTGAAGAGCTTGAGGAAGTTGGTGAACTGGAAAGTTTAGATGAGCGTATTACCCCGAGCTCTACGCCGCGCGTTACAGCCGAGAAAACTGACAATGCTCGGTACAGAGTGCTCATTGCTGAGGATCACTTTGTGAACCAACAGCTGTTTCAGACTATCCTCAGTAAAATGGGATACACCACCATGACAGCATCCGACGGAGTTGAGGCAGTTAGGGCGGTGACCGAGAATGGCTGCGATCTTATCTTTATGGATGTTCAAATGCCAAATCTCAACGGCTATGAGGCGACACAACGCATTCGCGAGGCTGGGTTTTCCGTTCCTATTGTCGCAGTCACAGCGAATGCCCTTAAGGGCGAACGAGAGCGTTGTACCGAGGCAGGGATGAATGACTACCTGACCAAGCCTTTTAAGAGTCACGATTTAGTCCCATTCCTCACTCGTTACCTTAAGACGGAGCAGAACGCATCTGCTCAGCTGGTTTCAGACACCCAGCCAGATTTACCTCCCCAGGAAAGCATCAAGGCTGGCCTGGAGTCTGGCGCTCAGCCGGTTTCAGAGATCCAGCCAGCGCTTTTGCCTTTTGACTACGAAGCGGCGGTGGCTGCATTCATGGGGAAGAGCGAGGTGGTTAAACGTGTGATTGGCGAGTTCATACGGAAGGTAAGTTCGCAGCTGGATCTGTTGCATGACGAACTTGCTGCTGGCAACTTCTCTTGGGTACGGACTGCATCTCATGGAATCAAAGGCGGTGCCTGGAATCTGGAGGCAAAACCACTGGGAGATGCTGCTGGAGCACTTGAAGACTCATCACGAGCAGAAGACGGGGAGCAGTCTGATAAAGCACTTAAGGTACTGGAGCTTGCCTTTGCTGAGTTCAAGAGCTATTGCGAAAACCTTGAGGAGCTGCAGCTCGGAAAGCCAAGCGTCTAAAGGCCTGCAGCTGCAGCTGCATCTGCATCTGTTCCGGGTCATTCCAACGACCTCTACTGGTAAACTCACACTCTACCGAGCAATAGGAAATCGCGGATGCCTCGGTTCTGGAATGGAACTACGGAAAGCAGTAAGCCAAAGACTCCCAGCGTTAGTAGCACTGCTGGTAAGCTCTGCATGAGAAGATCAAGCACTGGACCCCCAAACAGGAAGCCAAGGGCGGAGGCAGCGCCGGTCGACGCCTCCAAAAGCCCGAATATCCGGGCCCGGAAACTACGGCGTACCGACAGACCAATTGCGGTATGCACAATGAGGTGAATTCCGGCAGCCGCAACTCCAGCCAAAAGCAACGCAATGAAATACAGTGGTACGGCCGACTGCCGGGGTACAATGTAGGCAGTTGAGGCAATCATCCAAAGTGCGGGAGCGCTCAGAGCTACCAGCACAGATAGTAATCTGTGGTCCAACTTTGGGCGGATGACAGCCAAGAGGATATAGCCAAGAATGCCGCCAGCAAGCAGGGCGGCGAAGGAGTAGCCAAGGTAGTGTGGTCCAAGGCCTAGTTGATACTCAATAAAAAAGGGCAAGGCTATGAGCAAGACTGGAAAACTTGCATGAAAGCATAGGTTCATGATGAGTAAGGCTGCGAGTCCTCGCGTGCGCCGGGCAAAACGCATACCGATGTGTGTTTGAATAATAAGACGCCGGAACAGCTGTCGTATCCTTGGCACCTTGCTTCTCGTGTTGAAAGGAGTGTTTACCGCTACAGCTGCCTCAGGCAAGAGTGTCTCCCATGCTGCGGAGACCAGAAAGAGAGCGGCCGTCAGGCCGGTGCTGCTAGCCGCACCGAGTGCCAGGAACACAAGACCACCGACCGCATTACCAGCAAGATTCGCGGTCTGGACGCAGGCACCACGTATGGCAACCGCCGCGCCCAGTGCCGAGGGACGTACAAGATCGGGGAGAAATGCATCTGCTGCTGGCTGAAAGGTTGCCTGTCCTATACCAACAAGCAAGGCCGTCAACAGCACCGCTGAAATGCCAAGCAAAGGTGCAGTGCTGGCGGTCAGCGATAGCACAAGTGCCAAGGCTAGTAAGACCACACCCCGACCAGCGTCAGAAACGAGCAGGATCGCCTTGCGTCCCCGCATATCAGCTAATGATGCCGCAATGGGAGACAGTACGACTATAGGTGCCAGGGACAGGAACTGCAACAGCCCAAGGAGCCCGGCACTACCGTCAAGCCCACGTATGTAGAGCGTCATGGATAGTAGATACAGAGCAACCGCCAGCTTGGAAAATACCTGACCGGCGACCAATAGAATTAAGGGGCGACGTGATTGTGGAATCGCCATAGACGCATTGGAATGCCTCATAAAGCGCTTGTGCTGGTGACTGCACCTGCGCCCGATAGAAAACGCACCATATCGCCTGCGGTGTTGTGGTATGTTCGAGATGCCGCCTCTGCATGTGGCGCATGAGATTGCAGGCGGGTACGTAGTTCGGGATCGGTTAGAAGCACCTCAATGGCTGCTATCCATTTGTTTTGCTCGCCGGGGTGACAGAGGAGAGAGTTGAGGTGTGGGGTGAGAAACTCGGTAAAAGGGGGAGTATTGGGCGCTACCACCACACAGCCATAGGACAACGCTTCGGCAAACACTATTCCATAGGTTTCTGCAAGCGGCGCCATAACGAAACAGTCTGCATCACGGTAGAGTTCATGGAGCCGCGGCCTTGAAGGTTGAGTTTCAATAGTGACCCTTTCGTGAATGCCAAGCGCATGTAAGCCATTCATGAACTCCATCCTTCCCGAGATATCTTGGCGTACTGCGTCTCCCACGACAATCTTCCAGCTCCAGTCGTACCGCGTGAGTGCCCCAAAAACCTCAAGAAGTCCGGCCAGGTTTTTCCGTGGTGACCAGTTGCCGACGCTCAGGAAGTTAAGCCCAGGACTTGGAGCGCCAGGGCTCTGAGCGCACGCCTTGCTGGCTACAAGCGGAGCTGACTCCCAGCCTGGCCTGGAAACTGGCCTGGAAACTGGCGCCGGATATGCTACTCCAATCCGTGAAGCGGCCAAGCCTCGACGCATGAGTTCACGTGCGGCAAACTGACTAGGCGCTACGGCAAATGTAAACATACTAAGGAGCATTGTCTCGGCCGCTTCGGCGGCCTCAGTGCGAGTGCGTGCATGAGCCTCGGCGGCCTCAGTGCGGTTGAGACTTCGAGAGTTTCCGTGCAACACGTGATCCTGGTGATTCTGCGATGGAAGGAGGTGCGCCAAGAGCCCAAGCTCCGGCGTCCCCGACTGGCGCCGTCGATGTGAGTTCAGCGCAACCAAGGCACTAGACAGGTCGGCTGGCGTTGCGAGGTAAAGACTGTCCAACAGAATGTGGGTAATAGTATGAGCAGTCCCAGATGTTTTGTCACATATTTCAAGCAACCGGGAGCGAAGTGCAGCTGCTGCGATGTGCTGGTAATGAAAAGCCGGGTGTGAAGCCAGTGCTTGGTTATAGAGGTAACCACCGCCGACTGCAGACGTGGGTGGTGGCGCGCATAAGAGAATTTTTACTCGCGGTATGAAGCCCATGCGGTTGGGGACTCCCAGATCTTGATCTCCATAGTGGCGAATGACGCACCTGCTGCCCGGGCAGACTCACCTAAGCCTTGATGAAGGTAGGTTGCTAAGTTTTCAAGGCTGGGTTGCCGGGTGCTGAAGTAGGGTAGATCGTTGAGAAGTACGTTATCTATGGCGCCGAGTACTTCGGTAAGCACACGTTCCATCATTGAGATATCAACCGCATACCCGGACGCGTCTAGGCCTGCGGAAGTGCAGATCCACTCCACCTCGTATGGATGGCTATGGGGCGATGACTCGGGTCCGGACTCGTTGGGCAGAAAATGACGTGCGGTTAGCTCCGCCTTAACTCCGGTAGCAAACATACGACTACTCCTTGTTCGTTAGCACTATCTGTAGGGCCTTGCGGTTCGTGGCGATACACTCAAAGGCCTGTGCCGCTTCTGTGAGTGGAAATCTGTGGCTAATGTACTTTGAAGGGCACACCTGTGGTAGCAGCTCCATGAGCGCCCCCATGCGGCGGGTCTTGTCCCAGCGTGAGCTGAGCTCAGCCCGAATATGAGATACCTGACTGCTGGTAATTCGAATGCGCTTGCGATGAAATACTTCACCCAAACGAACTGGGATTTCGTCTCGTCCGTACCATGAGGCTTCCACAACTTGGCCCTCATGCGCGCAGATATCGATACAACTCTGCAGTCCCTCAGGCGATGCACTGGTATGGATCGCATGGTCGACCCCGCGCCCATGAGTAGTGTCGCTCACGAGCTCGGAAAACTCCGGCCCGGGGGCACAGACAGTGCAACCAAGGTTCTGTGCTAACTCTCGTCTTTCCGCTAAGCAGTCGACTGCCAGCACCGAGGCGGCACCCGCCCTCAGGAGTAGCTCGGCCGCTAACAAGCCTATGACCCCCAGCCCAACCACTGCTGCGTGTTCTCGGAAGCGCAAGGCGGTGTCATGAGTTATGCTGAGCGCAGTCTCGAGGCTAGGAATGAGTACCGCGTCTTCAAGCTCTATGTGTTCAGGGATATAGATGAGATCATCGGGTAGGGCATAGAAGGCGTCCTGATGTGGTCGAAAGGCAAACACCTTGGAACCGTCTTCAAGCAGCCCGGCATTCATGTATCCATACAGAAGAGGGTAGCTGTAGTCGCCCTTGAGGGCGGTGAGTGTTTCTCCTTCCGAGGTATCGGGTAGTCGCCCGTCGTAGGCGAGCATTTCGGTACCATGGCTGATGGCGCTCATGAGGGAGCGTACTTTTAGCTCACCGGGCTTGGCTTCCAGAGGAAACTCATGCAAAACCACAGAGTGTTTGCCGGTGAAGAATACTCCTTTGGCGAGTTCACTCACGATAGAGCTCCCAGACGAGGTCAGGACCTAATAGGCGCGGCGTGGCGGGGCGCAGTTTAAGTGCCGAAGTGAGTTTACGCACACCCATATCCCCTACCGCTGGTATCCCTGCGCCAATAATCAGCGGTGCGGTAACCAATACCAGACGTTCGAACAGCCCGGCTCTAAGAAAACTTGTAATGATACCGGAGCCGCCTTCAATAAGGAGTCGCTGAATGCCCTCTGCCGACAAGAGTTCCAAGACTGAATGAAGTGAGAGTTCATCTGGGTTGTTGCCGTTGTTAGCACCCGAACCGCTTCCACCACCGTTACTGAGTTTGTCGCTGTCACCACCGTTTCCGTCGCCACCCGGGAGGGTCAGGAGGCGCACTCCATGCTTTCTGAGTTGCAGCACCTTGTTTTCTTGTTTCTTCAGTGCCCGATCCGAGGTAATAACGTAGGTAGGAGTTTCATGCGCTGAAGTGATCACTAGAGAGTCAGCGGGCAAACTGAGTCGGCCGTCAAGGATAACCCGCAACGGTGATGTATGGCCACTGATTCGGCAGGTCAAACGTGGATTATCCGCCTTTACGGTACCAGCGCCCACCAAGACTGCGTCTGCCTCGGAACGGAGCTCATGAGCGAGTCGGAGAGTCTCATCGCTTGAGATCCATCGTGAGTCACCTGTGCTGGTAGCTATACACCCGTCGAGGCTCTGGGCGAATGTGATGGTTATCTCAGGCCGTTGTGACATGTTAGCTTGCACTATACTGGAAGAGGCGATAATGGACAAGCCGCGGCCCCTACGAGGCGTGCTGCGTGCCCCTACGAGGCGTTGCGCTTCCCCTACGAGGCGTGCTGCGCGATTTTTATTCATGAGCCAGGTTTGACTTTAGGGGGAGCCGGTACTACCTTAGGATTGATCTAATTGGAGGCAACATATGGGCGGAGCTTGGAAAGACACATTTGCTATGAACGGAACATCGGAGACCACATCGCTTGGGGCCGAGACACAGGGCCTTAATCAGCCGGTCGCTCTCATAGAACCCGGCACGGCACTAGATGGGGTTGAGTTTGTCACAGACGTAGACTTTCCTACGCGCCTTGGGCACTTCCGCCTCTACGGTTTCTATGATCATCAAACAGACGAAGAACACACTGCACTGGTATTAGGTGATGTTCGGGGTGCACAGAACCTGCCGGTGCGGGTACATTCAGAGTGCCATACTGGAGATGTTTGGGGTTCACTCAGATGTGACTGTCGTGAGCAGCTTGAGTTGGCCGTGAGTTATGTCGCGGAACGCAAGGCTGGCGTTGTGGTGTATATGCGACAAGAGGGACGTGGCATTGGCCTCATGAACAAGCTGCGAGCCTATAAGCTGCAGGAGCTTGGTTTTGATACCGTTGAAGCAAATGAGCAGCTAGGCTTTCCTGCCGAGGCGCGAGATTATCGTGTCACCGCCTGCATACTCAGGCTATTGGGAGTGAAGTCCCTTGAACTTATGAGTAACAACCCTGACAAAATTGAGAAGCTCAAGGCCTACGGGGTAGAGATTAGCGGACGGATCCCAATTGTGGCCGAGCCGAATCCCCATAACCAAGCCTATATGGACACCAAGCGCCTGAGAATGCGGCATACCTACGGCGTTGAGGGTACAACACCGTAGCCGTTGCCAACCCCAGCGCCCTCTAGTGCTCAAATGCCTGCGTTAAGCGCTCCAGTGCTTGCTCAACCTTGTCGCGGTGATTAAAGGCACTAATGCGAACATAGCCCTCTCCGGCAGGGCCAAAGCCGGTTCCCGGGGTAATGACCACTCCGGCGCGCTCAAGGGCCTTGTCAAAGAAGGCCCAGGAATCACCGCGACAGTTGATCCAGACATAGGGCGAGTTTACCCCACCAACACAGCTGTACCCAAAGGACTCAATTGCGCTGCGTATAAGCCCAGCGTTGCTCAGGTAGTAGTCTGTCATTTGCAGAACTTCCTCACGACCGGTCTTGGTGTAGCAGGCCGCCGCCGCTTTCTGAACCGGATATGAGACACCGTTGAACTTGGTTGTGTGACGCCGGTTCCAGAGGTCACGTACCGATACCTCGGCTCCACTCTGGTCATATGCGGTGCATGCCTTGGGAACTACGGTGAATGCACACCGGGTGCCGGTAAACCCTGCGGTCTTGGAAAAGCTCCGGAATTCAACCGCCACTTTCTCGGCTCCTGGGATCTCGTAAATTGAGCGCGGCAACTCTGGGTCACGGACATAGGCCTCGTATGCGGCATCAAAGAGTATCAGTGAGTTATTGTCCCGTGCATACTCAACCCAGGCAGCAAGTTGTGTCTTGGTCGCGGTGGCCCCGGTGGGATTGTTCGGAAAGCACAAATAGATCAGGTCCACCTTGTCCTGCCCACCCTGCGGGGGACTGGGAACGAAGTCGTTCTCGGCATTAGCCACAAAGTAGCTGAGTCCCTCGAAACGGCCGTGGTCGTAGGCACCGGTGCGGCCAGCCATGACGTTGGTGTCGACGTAGACCGGATATACCGGGTCAGGTACGCCTACCCGAATATCGGTGGCAAATAGTTCCTGGATATTTCCGGTGTCACATTTGGCGCCGTCGCTGACGAAGATCTCATCAGGGGCGATGTTGATACCGCGCGAACCGAAATCGCCCTCGGCTATTGCTTCACGTAGGAATGCGTAGCCCTGTTCCGGGCCATAGCCGTGGAAGCCAGCATCGCTGCCCATTTCCTCAACAGCATGCCGAAAGGCAGCGGTAATACTGGGTGGCAGGGCTAGTGTTACATCGCCTATTCCCAACCGGATTATCTCACTGTCAGGATGCGCTCCACGATACTCCTCTACCTTGCGTGCTATCTCGCTAAACAAATATGAAGACTGGAGCTTTGCGTAGTGTGGGTTTACTTGAATCATGAATCTATCCTACCATAACACGCTGAAGGAGCCAATTGTATGAACATTGTTTTTTTGGATGCTGGCACTGTTGTGCTTGACGGAGATGTTGAGCTTTCCGGACTGGAGGCCTTGGGGCGCTTTACGCCATACGACAACACCCAGCTGGAAGATGTTGTGGAACGCGCTGCGGATGCTGAGGTCATTATTAGCAACAAGGTACTGATAAGCCGTGAGGCCATAGAAAAGCTACCTAAACTGAAATTCATTGCTGTGAGTGCTACCGGCTACAACAACGTAGATATCGTTGCCGCACGCGAGCGCGGTATTGGGGTGAGCAATGTGCCAGGATACAGCACCGACTCGGTTGCCCAGCAGGTGTTTGCTGCTATCCTCCAGCATGCCACTCATTTGGCCGAGTATGCGGCAGATGTGGAGCGCGGTGAATGGGAGAAGTCGGAAATCTATACCATTCTGCGGTACCGCTGTTTTGAACTTCGGGGGAAAAAGCTTGGCATCATTGGATTCGGTGATATTGGTCAGGCGGTAGGGGAGTTAGGTCTGGCTTTTGGAATGCAGGTACTGCCGTATCGCCGCGGCGCTATTGCGGATGCACGTTTTCAGCGGGCTGAACTGGACACCGTTATTCAAGAGAGTGACTTCTTGAGTATCCATTGCCCGCTCACTCCGGATACCAAGGACCTGCTCAACAAAGACTCGCTTAAGAGGATGAAACCCTCGGCCTTTCTCATTAACACCGCCCGCGGCGGAATTGTGAACGAGGCAGATCTTGTGGAGGCGCTGAAAGCAGGGGTCATTGCAGGTGCGGCGGTGGATGTTCTCAGTGCCGAACCACCTCGTGGTAACCCCCTATCGGCCCCTGGGATCCCCAACCTCATCTTGACACCTCATACCGCATGGGCGGCACTTGAGGCTCGCCAGCGTCTCATGCTGGGCGTTCAGTCCAACATTGAGGCCTATGCGAGGGGTGAGCAGAGTAATATTGTGAACCCGGCCTAAGGACGGCGTGGCTTGACGAGCCTGGCTCTCACCAGTTCCTGGGCTCCGTAGCGCTTTCGAAGCTCGGCTACAGCCGCGTCTACCTTGGCAGATCGGTCCGACTTATCACTGAACAAATCAAGTTGGCGGTCTTCGTCCATGTTGTGGAGACCGCCAATTCCAGCTCCTATGAGTCTCAGTGGCGAGCCATCCCAGGTCTTTTCCATGAGCCGTAGACACTCGTGATAGAATAGGTCGAGAGATATAACCGGCCGGCTAAGGGTGTGGCGTGCACTGCGTGTCGAGAACTCATGAGTACGTAGCTTAACAAAAATGACCGCTCCGCTGAGCTCCTGTTTCGCCATTCGGAAAAAAACCGCCTCGCACAACTCCAACAGCACGGTACGAACCGCCTCAGGATCCCGCAGGTCGGTCTCAAAGGTTGTCTCATGGCTGATTGAGCGATCCTCGGTAGCTCCCGAGTATATTCCCGGATCAATCCCTCGGGCGACTTGGTACAAATACTCCCCGGTCGATGTGCCAAAATATCCACGAAGCTCCTCTTTCCTGAAGCGGCGCAGGTCCGAGGGCGACTTAACCCCCAATCCTTCGAGCAGCTGTACGGTACGTTTGCCGACGCCAAAAAGATCGGAAAGTTTAAGGGTGTCTATAAAGTTGAGCTCCTCGCCGGGGAGTACTCGGTACAGACCATCGGGCTTTTTGTAGTCCGATGCAAGCTTTGCCAGAAACTTCGTCTCCGCAATTCCAATTGAGCAGGACAGGCCAAAGAGATCTCTTATTTGCTGCTTCACGTGTTGTGCGCTCGGCTCTACCGGGCCGAGTAAGCGTTCGGTCCCGCTCAGGTTGAGGAAGGCCTCATCTACCGATATTTGTTGGAGTTCCGGGGTGAAGTCCGCCAGCTTTAACATGAGGGCGCGGGATATTTCTTGGTAGCGCTGCATTCGCACAGGAAGAAATATGCCGTCGGGACACAGCTTCTGGGCCTGTGCTACAGGCATTGCAGATCTAACACCGAAACGGCGAGCCTCATATGAACAGGCCGACACAACACCGCGCTTACCCTGGCCGACAATTACAGGCAGCCCACGGCACTCGGGTCTATCCAGTTGTTCTACCGAGGCGTAAAACGCGTCTAGGTCAAGGTGTAGCCAAACCTTATTCATTCCTGCTTATCTCGGCCCGTTTTGCAGAATAACCAACTCACGGAACTGCTCGCTCAGAAGCAGTCGGTCCCCAGGGCTCACGATGTAACTCGCTGGCGTTTCTGTGAAGGGTACGCTGATAAACTCAAGAGCCAACTCAGCATCGGCTGGAACGGTAAATTCGAATGTAAGCGGCAACTCCGGGTTTGCTCCAATGAAAACTTCACCACGTCGACGATCATCGGTGAGCCTTGTTGGCAGTTCGGAATGGAGGAGGAAGAGCGGTTCCTCGGACAATAAGCGCAGCCGGATAGACCATAGCGGCCGGTCGGCATCAATACGAAGCCGTACACGCTTTCTGTCAAGAAAGACATTCGTTGTTACCTGCACGTCAAGCGGGGAGTCCCGATGAGCCGTAGTAAAGCGCTCCTGCCGCTCCAAGGAGGAAAGCTCATAGCGATCTTCATGCAGCACCAAGTCTACGTCCCCAAGACGATTTGGTGTTCGTACGGTTACTGTTCGCGAGCTTGTCTCAATGTCGTTGTGATCCGCTACCAACACGGGTCGCGGGGAGGCTTCGGAAAAAGGTGTGATACCAAGCAACAAGATCAGCAAGGCCCCGGAACTAAACCCTGTTAGTGAGGACAAGAGTTTCAAGGTCCAACGTCGCTTACCCGGTGATGGATGAGGGATGAGGAAATCCATTCTCACGAACATGAGCAAGAAAGGTAGCACAATGAGTGTCTGCAGCAGGTTTCCGCGAACTGGCGACAGGAGCAGCGTCTCGGCTACTCTGAGTTCAGGTAAACTTAATGCCTCAAAGGTGAACAGGAGCAAAGGGGTTGGAGCGAGCACCATGAGAAGAAACATGTATCTTCTCCGTCGTGAAACCGAGAATAGGAAGGCACAGAGAAACGCCCAAATGAAGTAGTAACTAATAGCGACGTCGACAATTGCTGAGACCACCACACCAGCAAAGAGCAGGAGAAGGGCCGTTGCCGAGTAGAAGCTGCCGTTCTTGGAGAAGGGTAGGCGCATCACAACTTGTAGTGTGAGGGTGAAAAGAAAGATCGCGCCTATAATCTTCAAAAGGAAAAAAGGTATCGGATAATACGACCACAACTCAGGGAATGCCCGAATATGAAGAAGTTGACGTAAGATGAGCGTTGTAATAAAAAGAAAAGCAAAGCAGACTGCAGCAAATCCCGGAATGTTCCACAGATTGCGTGCAATTGTGCTACGGTAGCGCCGGGTACGACTGCGGGCTACTGAGCCATAAAGTATAGTCAAAGCCAAAACTACGAAGATTGTAGCCACGTGAAACGCTTCATTCATTGAGAAATATCCATTCTGGGTGCGAAAGAACAGGTAGTTCCTATCCCAAGCCGATGGTAGTCCTTCGGCGTGACTGCTGAGAAAACTATCTATGGCGCCTTCAAAGCGTCTGCCAAAGCGATCTACCGGAATCGTATTGGAGTAGGTAGACTCAGTATCGGAAAGCTTGAGTGCGGGAATACCGGCATGAAGGTAGGGCTCAATGAGGCTTCCATGAGGACCGAGCCCTATCCGCTGAAGTTGAAGCAGTGCTGTTGGTACCCCCCAAGTGAGACCCCCCTTGGCCAAAGCATCGGCTGTACCCTCGAGCAACCACAGTGGCGCCAGCGAGCCCCTTGCACCAGCATGCAAATGGAGTGGCAACCGAGCTTCGTCTAGATCAAGATACAACACAGCAACCGGCTCGCCAGGAAGATACTGCGAAAGTACCATTCGGGAACCGCCAGATTGAAGACTTCCATGTTCGGAACCTAGGAACAGAAAACGCAAGCTGAGTTCCGGGGTTACCTCGCTATAGCGCTGGAGCAGTGATAAAGCCGCCGTAACGCCAAGGTTACCGGAGCCTGCTTCTTTCCCCGGTGCCCTATCACGCGGCTGATCGAGCGCCACCGCGATCCAGACCGTGTCTTCACGATCGCCAGATATTTCAATACTCAGGACCTTGGAAAAGGAGTGACCGTTTCGGAACCCGGAGAAGTCGTAGTCTTGAGTTTCTAAGGAGTGTGCGGCCGCAAAGTCTTGAATGTACTCAATAAGTGCACGTTCGCCCCCAGCAGCTTCAATTCGTGGTGCGAAAGCATCGATATCAGCAAGAATTGTCTCCCACGAGCTTGGCGAAAGCGCCGATAGGGACTGTGAAAAGAGTACAGAAATTGTTAGACTAAGTACGATACGGAGATAACGATTATGCATTCCTGTCCTAGAATAGGGATATGAGCATAGTTTGGTCAAGCGCCGTTGGAAGCGAGGAAAACATGGAGTTACTCCCGGCAATTCAAAAACGCGTCAGCGTACGGGACTTCACCGACCAAGAGGTGGATCCGGAACAGCTGGAACGAGTCCTCGAGGCCGGGCGTTCTGCGCCGTCGGCCAAGAACCGGCAGGCATGGCGCTATGTTGTGGTTCGCAATGCAGCAATCCGGAAGGAACTTGAGAACGCCAGTTTTGGTCAAGAATATGTTGGGCGTGCACCGGTAGTTATTGCGTTGTGCACAACGAATATTGAGTACAAAATGCCAAATGGACAGCTCTCGTATCCGGTGGATCTTGGCATAGCCTCGGCTTTCATGATGATACAAGCAACCGAAGAGGGGCTGGGTTCCTGCTGTGTTACAACCTTCCGGGAACAAGAAGTTAAGTCTCTGCTTTCGGTGCCATACTCAATGCGAGTGGTTATGCTGCTACTTATTGGGCATCCAGCAGGTCACACCGAAGGCGAGCAGCGTCTAAGCATGAACCGAATCGTTTCATACGATCACTGGTAGAGTTGTGGTACTGTCCGGCTGCGGTGCGCCTCGCTCTGTGGGGCTCTTTGCTGTCTGGTACCGTTAGCGTTCGTAGCGCAACGATGCACGAATTGTTTCGCGTTCTTGCGCCAGCTCAATAAGTCGCGTAATGAGCTCCGAGTAGGGAAGCCCTGCAGCCGAGCACATTCGGGGAAACATACTTATTCGGGTGAAGCCAGGAATAGTGTTGATCTCGTTCACAACCAACTCGTGAGTATCTTGTAGCAAAAACAGGTCGACCCTTGCCATTCCTTCGCAGGCGGCCGCACTATAGGCGGCCTCGGCAATGGAGCGAGCTTTTTCCATGACCGTGGCATCCAGGTGTGCCGGGACAATAAGCTGGGCGCCGTCAGGGTCAAGATACTTTGCGTCGTAGTCATAGAACTCATGGCTGGGAATAACCTCACCCGGAGGGAAGGCATAGGGCTCGCCGTTCCCAATAACCGAGATTTCAATCTCGCGAACTGGTCTGGCAGGTTCAATAAGCACCTTGGTGTCGTACGTAAGCGCATTTTGGACAGCAGGCTCAATTTCGTCCGGCGAGTGAGTCTTGGTAATGCCCACAGAGCTGCCTGTGCGGGCTGGCTTTACGAATAGCTCTGGCCCAAAGGTCTCAATACATTGAGTTATGAAGGCTTGGCGCATTGAGTCTGAGGCCAGCTCAACGGCGGACGCTGTGAGGCTGTCCAGAGTTGGAATACCATGCGCTCGCCACAGCTGCTTGACCAGGTCCTTATCCATTCCGACCGAGCTACCAAGCACACCCGCCCCTACATAGGGTAGCTCAACCACCTCCAACAGCCCTTGTACCGTTCCATCCTCACCGAGCGAGCCGTGCAGCACAGGGAAAACCACATCAAGTTGCAGATGTTCGCCACTGCAAAACAATCCGACACCCGGTCGGCAATCAACGGTCTGGGAGGGATCTTCAATAATCTCTAGTGCAGTGTCCGGTCCTAAGCCAGCTTCATAAATACTCCGCGGCTGCAGGTACCAGCAACCAGTTTTGGCTATGCCAATAAGAATAGGTTCAAAGCGGCTTCGGTCTATATTGCGGAAAACCGAGGCTGCGGATTGCAGTGAAACCTCATGCTCCCCGGACTTACCCCCGTAGAGCAAGGCGCAGCGTAAACTCATGCAACTTCTCCTTCAGGCTCATAGCAGTCCACTAAACAAGCGCGGCTCTGGACTGGGACAGCTTCTCGGCTATCTCAATCTCATTCCAGGGCTTTGGCCCGGTGGCATAAATGATGCTCGCTTCGTGGCCCTTCCCCAATAGTAGAACGGTATCGTTTTTCTCTGCAAGCTCTACTGCGGTTTCAATAGCCGCTCGGCGGTTAACAATGCGCAAGATCTCGCTACCTTCCTTCCAGTTGGGTCGTGCTATTCGGCACCCGGCAGCAATCTCGGCAATGATGACGTCCGAGTCCTCGCCCCGTGGATCCTCGTCGGTCAAAATGACGATATCGGCATAACGGGCAGCGAGTTCACCCTGCACTGGGCGTTTAGCTCGGTCACGTTCACCTGCCGAGCCAAAAACCACAATGAGGCGCCCTTTGGTGTACTGCTTTATCATAGGCAGCACTGTTGCGAAAGAGCCGGGAGTGTGTGCGTAGTCGACTATGAGGTGAAAGGAGCCGTCGGTAGGAATGGAGGTCATTCGCCCGGTTACCGGCTCCAGTTTTTCTAGATATGGAATGAGCTCAGGCACCGGCATGTCAAGAAGCCGGGAAACGCATAAAACTGCGGCTAAGGCATTGTCAATGTTAAAGGCGCCCACAAGGGGAAGGCGCACCAGGTGTGTGCTCTTGGACTTGCGGTCAATCAAGCTGAAGCTACTGCCCCGCATGTCGGAACGACTCTTTTCTACCCGTAGCTCCGCTTCAGGTGCGCCCGCAGTTGAATAATAGGCGCAGGGTACGGGTGAGATTTGAGAAAAGTACCGCGAGGCTTCATCGTCAGCGTTAAGAATTGCGGTCCCGCCGGGTGTCTCACTTAGAGCCCGGAATAGGTTTCCTTTGTCGCTGCGGTACTGTTCCATGCTGCCGTGAAACTCAAGGTGTTCATGGCTCAAGTTCGTAAATACGCCCATTTGAAAGCGCACGTTAGCGAGGCGTGAGGTTCGTTCCGACAGACCATGCGATGTTGCCTCAAGTACCGCATAACTCTTGCCAGAGGCAAGCATCTCGGCCAAGGCCGCCTGTATCTCCGGCGCCTCAGGCGTTGACTGCCGCAGGTCGTTTTTGCCGGTTTTTCCGCTTGTGTTCATGGCGACCGTAGATACAAAACCAGATGCAGCACCAACGGCCTCAAGCAGCTGGTGTATGAAGTAGACCGTACTGCTTTTTCCGTCAGTACCGGTAACGCCGACAACCTGTAGTCTGTGCGAAGGGTTGCCGTAATAGGCGGCAGCAATGTGTGAAAGGGCGGGGCGGGACTCGGCTACTTGGAGTGCAACCGGCGCCTTGGAAACATCGACCGCGGGGTCGGAGTACAAGACTGCCGCCGCACCGCGCTTCACGGCCTCACCAATGAAGGTGTGTCCATCTACATGCTCACCGGGAATAGCTACAAACAGTGTTCCGCGTGTTACCTTCCGCGAGTCGTAGGCTACCTGTTTAATGACCGGGTCCGCATTGCCATGACGGGATAGTAGGTCTATCCCGTCAATGAGCTGTGATAACGGCTTATACGCCATAATAATTCACTCCACCTCGCTCAAACTAAAACCTTACTGCCCGAGTTCACGGTGCAGAAACCGGAAGTAGTCGGAGTCGGTGCTGAGTGTCTTGCGAAAATTCGGCAAGGTTTCCCTGTATGACTCAATTGACCGCCAGAACTGGAAGAAGTCAGGATCACCTTGGTATGCAGCAGAGTAGATAGCGGCTGCCTGTGCATCTGCTGCACCACGAATGCGCTCGGCTTCTTCATAGGCACCGGAGAGTATGGTTCGGCGTTCCTGGTCAAGCTGACCAAGAATCTCTTCCTTACGGCCTTCACCGGTTGAACGGAAGAACTGAGCCTCACGGTTACGTTCAGAGACCATACGGTCGTAGACACTCTCGGTTAGATCGTCGGAGTAGCGAATCTGCCTTACAATAATGTCAATGAGTTCTACCCCAAAGTCCTCGGTAGTCGCGGCCGCGCTCCTGAACATTTCGTTGGAGAGAGCACGCCGACCCTTCTGGATATCTGGGAAGTCGGTACCCATTTCCAGCTCTTCAAAGTCCTCAAACTCACCAAGGTCTTCGGTGTCAGCCTCACCCCCAACCGCAACAACGTCTCGCTCGAGTTCGTTAATAATGTTGGAGTCCCGAACCGCCTCGACCAAGGGGTTGTCAGCAATAATGGTACGCACCGCACTTTCTATTACGTCGTCAAGTCGGGCATATCCGGACTGCAGGGTGGTTACCGACTCATAAAACCGAGCAGGATCCGAGACCTTCCAACGCGCGGTGGTATCAATCCATATGAACTGGCCTTCCGAGGTAGGAATACGGCGTGGATCTCCATCCCAGCTGAGCAGTCGGCGCGGGTAGCGTACCACGGTGTCTATGACCGGCATTTTGAACTTGAGCCCGGCTGTGGTCTCACTGGAGACAATCTCGCCAAAGCGGGTTATGACGGCTTGCTCGCCCTCGTCAATGACGTAGAGCGGACCGAGCATAAAAAATACTACAGCTAAGACAACTACTACGGTGCCTACACTTATAAGTTTTCGCATCACTGTGAACCTCCTTGCAGATTCAGGAGCGGCAGGAAGTTGTCGAGCTCGCGGTCTATCAACAAGGTGCCGTCATCCTCCATGAAGAGGTCTTCCATCATTTCAATGTAGAGACGTGTACGAGTAGTTGCCGGTGCGGCGGCGTACTCCCCAAGCACGGCTTCAAAGCGTGCTGCATCACCCCGGGCGCGGTTCACTCGCTCGGTGGCGTAACCACCAGCTTCCTGCACCAGTCGCTGAGCCTGACCGCGTGTTCGCGGAATTTCGCGGTTGTACTGCTCACGGCCTTCGTTAATGAGCCGGTTCATGTCCTGCACCGCGCGGTTGACGTCTTCAAAGGCGTCCTGTACACGACCTACGGGAGGAACAATGTTCTGCAGACGTACCTGCATAACCCGAACGCCAAGATCGTAGCTGTTCAGAATATCGTTCTTCAGTTCAAGCGCTTGCAGCTCAATATTGCTGCGTTCACTCCCTATGACGTCTAGAATGGCTCGGTCACCCACCAGTTGGTTCACAACCGACTGCGAGATGTCGCGGATCGTCTTGGTTTGATCCTGTACCTCGAAAAGCCACTTGACTGGGTCATCTATGCGGAACTGGATGATCCACTCAACATCAACAATGTTCAGGTCACCGGTCAGCATGATGGACTCTTCCGGGTAGTCGCGGTCGTCATAACGGGTTTGGATACCGGGTGTTGCGGTGCGAAAGCCAAAGCTTGCGTTCTGCAGCACCTGCGTAGGCACGTTATGCGAGGACTCGATACCGAAGGGCAGTTTAAACTGCAGGCCCGGGCCAACGGTACGATTATACTCACCGAGCAGCAGCACAACGCTCTGCTCGGTCTGGTCAACAATAAAAACACTGGTGGTAGCGACACCGAATACAGCAATTACAATCAGAGCGAATAGTACGAGTTTAGGTTTGATTGTGAACGGCAGCTTCGGCGGCGTCACATTACGTTCAGACATTCCGCCTCCTTTGTGAAATTGAACCTACAGCCTACTTCCTTGACCGCCCGACGTCAAGCGTTGTGAGTTGTGGAATTCCTGGCCGGGCTCCAGCAATTCGCATTTTGGATTTGACATATATCCTTGTTAAGGTGGAACAAAGATGTAGGTCGATTTTGCAGGCTCGTCGGTGCTTGGAGGAATAGCAAAGGCCCGCCGCGGCCGAGTTTTTGAGCGCTGAGCTA
>REEM01000221.1 GCA_007695055.1 Spirochaetaceae bacterium
GACTTGACCGTCTGATTCTGGTCATTGGAGTGCTTAGCTGGCCGGGGGCAGCAAGGCTTGTCCGGAGTGAGTTTCTCTCACACCGGAACCTGCCTTATGTCGACAGCGGACGAGTCTCGGGGATGAGCCACCTGCGACTGATATTCGTAGAAATACTTCCGAACATTATCCCGCCGGTTATTGTTGTTGCCACGCTTGACGTTGCCACCGCCATTCTCCTTGAGGCGAGCCTTGGGTTCTTTGGACTTGGCGACCCCAACCTGCGTAGCTGGGGAGGCATGCTCAGTCGTGCACAGTCCCACATACGCACCGCCTGGTGGATGTCGGTCTTCCCGGGCAGTGCAATTGCGCTTACCGTCCTGGGATTCAACCTTATAGGTGACGGGCTCAATGAGGCCGCAAACCCACGCATGCAAATAGAAGGGGGCAGTACATGAGCTCCATTACACACACAGAGGCAAATGCCCAGACACAAGCGGAACCAATTCTTGAGATACGGGATCTCATAACCGAGATTCGTGTCCCTGGCCGCGCACTCCGCCCTGTGGAAATTGAGCACCTGGTTGTTCCCCGCGGTCAGGTGGTAGGCATTGTTGGCGAAAGTGGAAGCGGCAAGTCCATGACTGCTTACTCCATACTCAATATCTTCCCCACCGCTGCCGCACACATTCATTCCGGCTCTATCCTGCTTGACGGTGTGGACATGGTATCAGCTCATGAGAATGAACGGGTTAAAATTCGCGGCAACAAGGTAGGCATGGTTTTCCAGGACTACGCGCTGTCCTTTAATCCAGTCATAACGGTTGGAAACCAGCTCATGGAGCAGCTTCTCACGCACGGGCGGCATGAGAATGCAAAAGCCAAGGTGTTGTCAGTACTAGATGAGGTAGGTTTGTCCGCCGAGGTGTTCTCGCGCTATCCGCATGAGCTCTCGGGAGGAATGCTCCAACGTGTAGGTATCGCCTCAGCCTTGGTCTGTGACCCGCCCCTCATTGTTGCAGATGAACCCACCACCGCGCTTGATGTAACGGTACAAGCCCAGATCCTTGAGCTACTCAAGCGCATACAGAAGGAACGCAACCTTTCCATTTTGCTGATAACCCATGATCTAGGCATAGTCGCCGAGATTTGCGACTTGGTCTACGTCATGTACGTTGGACAGATTGTTGAACATGGCACTGTGCACAAGATCTTCAAATCACCATCGCACCCCTACACGCAGGGTTTGCTTCAAGGTGCAAGCTCGGTGCAGTCGGTCGGTACGCACGAAATACGGGTTGCAATCCAAGGGAGCATTCCCGGGCTCACCGAGATTCCCTCAGGCTGCCGCTTTCACGACCGGTGTCCGCATACAATGGATATATGCCGGAGCAAGCAGCCCGGCTTTTATGAGGTAGACGGGCTAATGGCAGCCTGTTGGTTACACGACGCGGAGCACTCACATGGCTGAAGCTACCCTTCTAGAGATTCAAGACCTTAGCAAGCATTTTGAAGTCGGCCGCTCGCTCTTTAAGAAAAAGCGAAAGCTCTACGCTGTCGACGGCATTTCAGTTTACGTTCAAAAAGGTGAAACCTTAGCACTGGTTGGCGAGAGCGGATGTGGGAAGTCAACTACCGGCAGACTCATTCTCAATCTTGAACAACCAACCGGCGGCAGTATCCTCTACCGTGGCCAGGATCTTGCGGGCTATACAGCCGAGGACTGGAAGCGCTACCGCCAAGGTGTTCAGGTTGTATTCCAGGACAGCCATTCGTCGCTTAATCCGCGCAAGACAATCCGCCACATTCTCACCTCAGCCATGTTCTCTTCCGGCACCATTGCCCGTAACAAACCCCAGGTTGCCGAGGAACGTGCCCGCGCACTTATGGCGGAGGTGGGACTGAAACCAGCCGAGACCTTCTTGGCTAAGTACCCGAATGAACTCTCTGGAGGACAGCGGCAGCGAATAGGTATTGCTCGCGCACTCTCAACCAACCCAGATCTTATTGTTGCCGACGAGCCGGTCTCCTCGCTTGACGTCTCGGTCAAGGCGCAGGTGCTCAACTTACTGGACACCCTTCAGAAGGAGAAAGGGGTTGCCTACCTCTTTATCAGTCATGAACTCTCTATTGTCCGCTCCATAGCGGACCGTGTCGCGGTGATGTACCTCGGCAAGATAGTTGAGTCCGGCCCGGTGGGAGAGGTGTTTGAAGCCAAGGTGCACCCATACACAGAGGCGCTTATCTCGGCTACCCCAATTCCGGACCCCGACTCAACGCGCAACAAAAAACGAATTGTCCTTCCGGGTGGGGTGCCATCTCCCATGGATCCGCCCAAGGGCTGTCCGTTCCACCCACGCTGCTTTCGAGCCGAGGCAAAGTGCGCGACCGAAGTCCCACCAATTGTGGAGGTCGCCCCTGGGCACCATGCCGCCTGCCACTTCGCAGCAGAACGCTTTGCCGCATTCGGTGGGACAGGCAACCCAGCCCCGCAGAGCACGCCGGGCAATCAAGCGCCGTCCGCGGAGTAAATGACGTAACTGTCACGACCTGCATCCTTGGCACGATACACGCATTTGTCGGCGCGCTGGAACCAGGAGTGGGTGTCCGGGTCGGGGCCCTGTAATGCAGCACCAATAGACACGGTAACCGGTACATCCCCAATGCGAATGGTGGCTCTTACACGGGTGAGGATATTCTCACAGACCGCCCTTAGTCCGGCTATGTTTGTGCCCGCAATGAGCACTACAAACTCATCACCCCCATATCGGAAGGCGTGGTCGCTCATGCGAATAGAATCTACGAGCAGTTGAGCAAACTCCCGCAGAATACGGTCACCCTCGACATGCCCGTGATCATCGTTTATTTGCTTGAAACGATCTATATCAATGATAATGAGCCCGTACTCGAATCCAATCTCTTGCTGCGCGGACATTGCAAACTGGAGTTCCTTTTCCAGACCCCGTCTATTCTTGAGCCCAGTCAATGGATCCTTTGCCGCTAAGCCCATGAGTTGCTTGCTGTGGCTCTTCGTGCTACGGGCTGCAAGAAAGCAGAAAACCGAGGTCGACAAGCTGGTGGCCAGGAAACTAAACAAATGTATGCGCGACTCAACAATACTTGCGGGAAGCGCAATTTCGCGAACCGTGATTGCGGCAATTGCAGCTGCTATCAACGCAAATGCCGCTTTGGGCGGCGACAGAAAAAAGACAAACATCATGAGAGGGAAAATCCAGAGAGCTCCCTCCATTCCACGATAGAAGGTACTCACCAGCACCCCAATAGTGCAGACCACCGAGATCACAAGCCCGCCAATATCGGTATTTCCGCTTTTCCAAGACCAAGCCGCGGCGGCTGCAGTTACCCCGACTATAAGGAAGTCAGCAACCGCCACAACGTAGTCTCCGGATATGAGCCGGAAGACTCCGAAGGGGAGCACAAAGAGGCCAGCCAATAGAGCAACAAAGAGAATGATGGTCAGGTGGAGGTCTTCAATTAGACGTGTCTGCATGTACCCATCCCGGTAGAATTGAAGTAGAGTATTAGCTACAGAGGCAGTGCAGGTCAAGCAGACTACAACGGAGAATAGCTATGAAACTGATTATACTGAGTGGCGGATCGCGTGGACTAGGAAGCGAACTATACAAACTATACGAGAAAAGCTCCTGGGTTGTATATGAGTTTTCACGTTCGGCCCCCCACCGAAACTCAATTCAAGTCGATTTATCCGACCCTGATGCTGCGCACGCTGTGTTTCTCCGACAATTCGCCGAACTGGCCCAACATGATTGGGATGAAATACAGATACTCGGCAATGCGGCCACGCTACATCCCATGCAGCCGTTGGCAAGAATGCAACCCCACGACCTTGTTGCAAACACGCACGTCAACATCGCTTCTGCTCTGCTCTTCCTCGCAGCAGCGGTCAATGCTTTCCAGGGACATGCCTGCCGCAAACTTCTCGTGAACATTTCCTCGGGGGCAGCAACTAAGGGCTATGCAGGTTGGTCTCTTTACTGCGGGGCCAAAGCTGCACTCGAAAACGTTATTCGCTCGGTCGCACTCGAGCAACAGCAGCTGCCGCACCCCTTCACAGCGCTCAGCATTAACCCGGGCCTCATTGACACCGACATGCAGGCTGCTATCCGCGCCACGTCGGCAGATAACTTCCCGGATGTGCAGAAATTCCACAAGCGTCAGGCAGACGGGCTCCTCAGGCCTCCTGCGCAGGTGGCGGCTGCGGTTGCCCATATCCTCTCGCAGCCTGAGCTCGCCCCTGGCGAGGTCTACAAGGTAGACGAGTTTATAGGGTAGGCGGCAAAACCGTGTTAAGCTACATAGTGAGGAGAGACATGCGTGAACGAGTCTGGAGATCAAGGCAAAACACTGTTGCTCATAGAGGATGAGGCCCTTGTAGCTCTTGCTGAAAAGAAGATGCTCAAAGATGCTGGTTACAATGTGCACCATATCCGCAGCGGAGAAGAGGCGGTTGCGTATGTAGACCAGTCGCCACACAAGGTTGATCTGATCCTCATGGACATAGACCTTGGCCCAGGAATTGACGGAACTGTGGCAGCCGAGCGAATTCTGGAGCGGCATGATTTGCCATTGCTGTTTGTGTCCTCCCACACAGAGAAGGAGGTTGTCGAGCGCGCTGAGCGCATCAGCTCCTACGGCTATGTAGTAAAGCACTCCGGTGATGTTGTGCTTCTTGCATCTATCCGTATGGCCTTCCGTCTCTATGAGGCTCATAGCAGCATTTCCTGGTGGCAGCGACTCATGCAGACGGTAGTTCGACACGACATGAATGCCGTTGCGGTACTAGACAGGAATCTTGTCTTCCGATACGTCAGCGACCGTTTTTTGCATGACTATGAAGTGTCCCACGAACAGGTTGTTGGTTCTCACTACCATGACGTACTCCCCGACGCACCCAAGGAGTGGGGCGCCAACCACCAGCGCGCACTGAGCGGCGAGGTACTCAGTTCTGACGAGGACACATTCACCCACCGTGATGGGAGGATAGACTACGTCCGCTGGGAGTGCCGACCTTGGCACGAGCCCGATGCTAGCATTGGCGGCATTGTTCTCTATTCCGAGATCATTACCAAGACCAAAGCGACCGAACTGGAGCTACGCAACAACAACCTCTTGTTACGCGGCATAATTGACTCATCTATCGACGCCATTTTTGTCAAGGACACCGAGCACAGGATAATCCTTTGTAACCAGGCCTTTGCCCATACCATGCCGCAGCCCATGGCCGTAGACGACATTATTGGCAAGACCGACAGCGAATGCGGTTGGCCTGAGAAATTCGTGAAGGGAGACCCCGAACTGGGCAGCATTGGCTTTGAGGAGGCCGACCTCCGGGCACTACAGGGAGAAACGGTGCACATAACCGAGGAGCCGGGCGCAGTCGGTGGTAAGGAGGGCCTCTTTTACACCATCAAGACACCCCTTCATGGCCTCCAAGGAAACATTATTGGCGTTATTGCAATCAGCCGAAACGTCACAGAGTATAAGACCATGGAGCATGAGATGCGGAGCGCGCTTGCAGAGAAAGCAACTCTCATGCGAGAACTTCAACACCGGGTCAAGAATAATCTCAACGTGATCTCAAGCCTCCTGAGTCTTGAACGGCCTAAGCTCAGCGACCCTCACTCCAAGCAGGTCTTTGCAGATGCTGAGGCGCGCGTACGCTCCATGGCTAAGATCTATGAGAGCCTTCAACACTCGGACCGACCGGATACTATTCGGGCCTCCGAATACCTAAATGAACTAGCTCATTCACTCATTTCTACCTACGCTTTGGGGACAAATAACATTGAACTCACCACCGACATTGCGGATATAGGCGTCAAGACCGGAACCGCAGTTGCGCTGGGACTCATAGTAAACGAAGCAGTAAGCAACATACTGAAATACGCATTTCCGCACGGGTTTGTTGGTGCCGAGGTATCCATTGGACTCCGACGTGTGCGTGAAGACCTTGCGGTTCTCAGGGTCACGGACAATGGCGTGGGCATTCCGGAGGACTTTGAGTTAGATAGAGCCGAGGGCACTGGCTCCATTCTCATGACCGCCCTCTCTGAACAGCTGGGGGGCAGTATATCGGTAGGACCGGTCGTGGGTGGCGGCACCCTGGTGTCGGTGACTTTCGAGCTTCCCAATTCCGATGATGAGACCACCGATTCCACACCGAGGTTCGACTTCAATGTCGACTGGATAGTGAGATAAGCCGAGAAGCTATCAGCGCCACTACGCTAAGACCAATGGCCAGGGCAAAGATCATGCCCACGCCAACGAAGGTCTGCGTTGCTTCTGGAAACCCAAAATACGCAACGCCCAGGGCAACCATTACTGCTCCACCAATGAGCTTAATCACTCGAGCCTGTGCCTCTCCAAAGCTCAAGCGCTGCATCAACACCACCGCCGCCACCACGACGATGATTTCCAACAGGAGGTAGATTGACAGGTACAGGGTGAAGAGTGCTGCGAAGGTGCCGCCAGCAATCCCAAGCCCAGCCACGTACTGTGACCAAATGACCGGGAATCCGGCGGTACAAGGCAACTCAACGACACTTATTCCCAACGCAAAAACCGCAGTAGCCCCAAGCATGGGTAG
>REEM01000121.1 GCA_007695055.1 Spirochaetaceae bacterium
CCTACACAACCTGGTTTACCTATATCCGCTGTCATGACGATATCGGCCTTGGGTATGCCGATGAAGATCTGCATGCAGTCGGGTATGACCCTTCCTTGCATCGGGCCTTTATGGTGGCGTACTATACCGGCCGCTTTTCCGGTTCTGGTGCTCGTGGCGCTCCCTTTATGGAAAATCCCAAGACTGGGGACGCCCGCATCTCGGGTAGTGCGGCTGCACTAGTCGGTTTAGAGTCCGCCGTGGAAGGTGGTGAAGAAGAGGAGATAAGCAAGGCCATTGACAAGTTGCTTCTTCTGTACTCAATCTGTTTTTCCATAGGCGGAATTCCCATTGTGTACTACGGTGATGAACTTGCAACGCTGAACGATACCTCGTATCTGGATGATCCCGCGAAGCACGACGACAATCGCTGGATGCATCGACCCATGTTTGACTGGGCCGCCGCCGAACGGCGTAGCCGCCCAGGTACAGTGGAGAACCGCGTCTTTTCTCGTCTGCAGCGGCTGCTTGGGCTTCGTGCTTCGTTGCCTGAATTTGGGAGCGAGACCCCGGCTTCCATGGTGGCCCTGGCAAACGACTCGGTTCTGGCCTATGAACGGAGCAGCGGCGAAAACGGCTTTGTCGTCGTGTTGGCAAACGTTTCTGACCGTTCACAGGCGGTCCGACTCGACGGTGTGTACCCCGATGTTAAAGCATGGTCCGATATCGTAACCTGCGAAGCGCCCCAGCAGTTTGATGATGTGCTCATACTCCCAGCTCATGGGTTCTACTGGCTTAGGCCTGCTCCGGCAGAGGTGGAGTGTTGTGAAGACTGCTGAGGAAATACGGCGCATACTCCGTGCGGTCGACTTTTTTGCACCTCTGACCGATGAAGAGCTTGAAGTCATTGCCGCCCACAGTGAGTGTCGCAATGTCGCCGCAAATCAACCTGTGTTTTCAGTAGGAGACCCAGGGGACTGTCTCTATGTCCTTGCTGAAGGCGAGGTTTTGGTTACCAAGCCCACCGAGGAGCGACAATCTCGGGACCTTGCGCGGCTGATTGCCGGTGATTCATTTGGTGAGCTTGAGTTTTTTAGCTCCCGGGAACGTACGGCCGACGCCCGAGCGACAAAGGATAGCCGCCTTCTTATGTTTCCCGGACGCGGTGTCGAGTTTGAGGAGCTTCTTGCACAGTATCCCAAGGTACTGGCCCGAGCCTTACACTCCTTTATTACGCTCATTGCAGGGCGCATTCGGTCCGTAAATCATTTGGTATCTGAGAACTCGCCCTGGGTGCAGGATCTTAAAAAACAGGTTTTCACAGACAAGCTAACGGGACTTCTTAATGCAGCCTATTTAGATGAACCGCTATCGGAGTTCCGCAGGGATGCTGACTCGGCTACCGGCGCAGTTGTTATGGTGAAACCGGACAATTTCAAGGAAATCAACGACCGCTTCGGACACGACCCAGGCGATCTGGCCATTATCCGGCTTGGACAACTACTGTCCGCCTGGGCGCCACAACCATCTACCGTGCTTCGTTACCGAGGTAACGAGTTCTGTGTGCTTTTGCCGACCGCAGATGAGGCGGCTGTACGCGCATTTGCCGAAACCCTGTGTAACAGGATACGAGAGCTGAGCTGGCAAGAGATTACCAATGAAACAGAACTGAGAGTAACCGTGAATGTTGCGGTCGCATTTGCAGGGCGCGACGGTGCCGACGCACGAGAGTTGTCCGACAAGGCACATGAGTTGGTATTTGCTCTCCGATCATCCGGAGGGGATAGGGTAGGTTATGTCAGCAGAACTGAGTAAGTTGAGCGAGCGCCTCAAGGCTGTAGAAATCTTTTCTGACCTCGGCTCTACTGAACTCTCCTTGCTTGCAGAGAAGCTGCGGCAAACTGAGCTAGAATCGGGAGAGACACTTTTTCATCAGGGCGACTCGGGTGTCGAACTCTATGTTGTCGGGGCGGGGTGTGTTTCCATTTCTCTGCAGATTCCGGATGGAGACAGAATAGAGCTCAAGCGCTTTGGCCCGGGAGAGTTCTTTGGAGAGATGTCGATATTTGAACACATGCCTAGATCGGCAGACTGTGTAGCGGTGGAGCCTACCTCGCTGTTTGCACTGCACAAGGATGACTTTTTCGGACTTATTGAAACGAGACCCCAGACAGCAATCAAAATGATGTATCGGATGCTCGGCGTCACTACGCATCGGCTGCTTAATATCAGTGAGTTTCATTCCGAAATGGTGCTCTGGGGTGAGGATGCTCGTCTCCGATCCATTACCGACGACCTCACCGGACTGTATAACCGGCGCTTTCTTGACTCCGCTTTTGAAGAGCAGTTTGGAAAGGCTAAGCGTAACGGCTCACAACTTGCGGTTCTCATGATTGATCTAGACCACTTTAATACGGTGAATGATAAGTGCGGTTTGCCAGTAGGTGACGAGATCCTTGCTGCAGCGGCAGAGATCTTTAGATCCAGCCTGGGATCGCAGGGTATTGGAGCCCGCTATGGAGGCGACGAGTTTAGCGTCCTTTTGCCTGGAATGGGAGTTAAGGAGGCACTTTCGGTTGCCGAGGCTATACGCGCGGGCGTAGAGGCCATGGATATTCCGGCGGTACGAGATGCTGGTCTGTCTGGTGTCACGACAAGTCAAGGACTCGCAGTTTATCCCTTGCATGCGCAGGACACGACAGGTCTGCTTGAGGCCGCCGATAAGGGCGTGTATCGAGCCAAGGAACGTGGGCGTAACCGTGTTGAGCTACCTGTGGATTCATAGTCACTTAGCGACTCTCACCTGCAAAACTATAGACGATATCTGCTGTCTGTTGCACATGTATGGGTGCAGCGGCAAAGTCGTCGTGGGCAACCTGCTCCTGAACCGCAAAAATGCGTGTTTGTGAACTCAGAACCTCAGCAAATTGCAGGGTTTGGGTGTATGGAACTACCTTATCAAACTCACTTGCTATAACAAGACTCGGTACTGGAAGTGGGCTGACAAGACTTTTGGTGTGAAACCACACCGGTGCAAAAAGCATGTTCTGTAGTTCTGCCGATTCAGGCACGGCCTCGGCAAAAAGGGTTTTCTGACGCTCTGTGGGTGAGTTGTCCGAGAAGAACCGTCGTCTGGCAACTGCATCTGGAATGAGGCGGAAGCGAATAAGGAGTCGTGTAATGGCCGCACCGACTTTGCTCATGCGGTGTTCGCCGTAAGGTGCCGCAATAATGACAACTCGGTCGACGACATCGGCCCCAAGTTCCTGGGCCACAATCGCCGCCAGAACTCCTCCAAGGCTATGACCCACGAGGATAAGGCGCTGCCCAGTCGAGTGAGCTAGCGTGCGGCAGTAGGAGCTTGTTGAGCTTGTCATAGTTTCGAGTGTAGACATCTCAAGGTCCGGTGCACGCACCTTCTCAAAGCGTTCGGCCAGTACCGGCTTGAGGTAGCGCCAGAAAGAGCCTCGAACCCCGTAGCCATGGAGAAGCACTACCGTTCGGTTGCTTTTTTCTTGTTTGCTCATGCGGGATTGGTCTCCCCAGCGAGCATTCCACAGGCAGCCTCAATATCCTGGCCACGAGACACGCGAATGGTAGTAGGGACTCCTCCACGCTCAAGCTCGGCACGGAATGCTTCCACACGACGAGGGTCGGAACTTTGGAGGCTTGTCCCGGGTATGGTGTTCCAGGGAATTAGGTTTACCCGAACCATGAGCCCTTTGAGAATTCTCATGAGTTCATGGGCGTGCCGAGGACTGTCGTTAAGCCCTGCAAATGGAATGTACTCAATCGTTATACGGCGGCGCTTGTCCTCCCGCCGATTTCTCAGCATGCTCACAATTTCTCGGGCAGGGTTGAGAGTCTCGGTAGGCAGGAATGACTCACGTTCCTTGGCAAAGGGAGAGTGTAGACTCAATGCGAGACGGACGGGGCTAGCCTCCAGGAACTCCTCAAGCTTAGCCAGGATACCAATAGTTGACACAGTGATACGTCGGGTAGATAGGCCGCAGACCTTGGTGAGAATTTCTAAAGCGGCAAGTGTATTGTCCAGGTTATCAAGCGGTTCACCCATTCCCATGAACACGATATTGCTGATCTGTTCGTGCTCCGCAATGCTCTGATACTGACTCAATATCTCGCCGACACTCAGATTCCGCCCAGCGCCGAGTCGGGCGGTCATGCAAAAGCTACAGCCGCGTTTGCAACCGCTCTGAGAGGACACGCACAGAGTGTGACGCTGCTGGTCGGGAATTGATACCGCCTCAAATACAGCTCCATCCTGTGGTGACTCGAACAGGTACTTTTTTGTACCGTCGCGAGATGTCCGGCTTTCCTTTGGTGCCAGTCTCCCGACAGTGAAGCTAGACGCAAGGAGTTCTCGTCGGGCCTTGGAGATGTTGTTCATGTCTTCTATCTCGGCAAAAGGCGGCCTATACAGCCACTGTGTGAGTTGGGCTCCGGTGAACTTGGGCCAGCCGAGTGAGACGGATAGTTCTGATAGCTGCCCTGGGGTGAGGCCATATAGTTCGGTCAAAGGTGTACTCCGTGTTGCGTGTGTTGAGGCAGCCTAAAGGAGAGGGCCGAGGCTATGCCCCGGCCGCTGCGCTACGCGGTTTCATCTACATGGTTACCGCGATACTCGTCCGCGGGTGGTGGGGGTGAATCAGCAGCAGTAGTACCGCCAGCTTCGGGCCGAACCTGCTGATCCTCCCGTGGCGCTTCGGGTGGAGCGGGAGGATACTCTTGCGGCGAGTACGTAGCGACTGTTGGATCCATATATCCAATAAACATATCGCACCTCCTTACACCTCAAGTATACCACGGTGAGTACCGGTGGTCAAAGCGCACAGTGGATATCTTGCTAAATAACGCTAATATGTTCATTACAATGCAGTGCTGGGAGTCTTGACTGCTTCCTTTCTGTTGCGTATATTCAATTTTGAGAATATTGCGCTGGCGCACGGGGCCGCCTCATGTAGGTGTAGCGAATCAGTTCGGATTCAAGGTGCTTGGGCGTGCAGTTTACCAAGAAGGAAGTATCAACATGGAAAACGTAATTATTATCGGTTCCGGGCCAGCGGCTCACACTGCTGCGGTGTATGCTGCGCGAGCGGAACTTCAGCCGCTGCTCTTTGAAGGCTTTATGGCCGGGGGCGTTGCCCCGGGGGGGCAACTGACCACCACAACCGAGGTGGAAAACTATCCTGGCTTTCCAGATGGCATTGAAGGGCCCGCTCTTATGGATCTCATGCGCAAACAGTCGGTACGCTTTGGCACACGTATCAAGACCGAGACCATAGCGCGTGTCGACCTGTCCCAACGGCCCTTCAAGGTCTATACCGAGAGCGGTACCGAATACCAAAGCAAGGCCCTCATTGTTGCTACCGGAGCTACGGCCAGAACCCTGGACTTCCCGGGCGTGGAACGACTGTGGCAACGAGGCATCTCGGCCTGCGCTGTTTGCGACGGGGCGCTGCCAGTCTATCGCGACAAACCGCTCGTGGTCATTGGTGGTGGTGACTCGGCCTGTGAAGAGTCATTGTACCTATCCAAATTCGGAAGCGAAATACACATGCTGGTTCGCCGCGACGAAATGCGAGCGTCCAAGATCATGCAGCAACGCGTGTACGATCATCCCAAGATCACGGTGCATTGGGATACACTCGCGGTTGAGGTCCTGGGTGATTCGGTGGTGAGTGAGGTGCGTGTTAAGAACAAGAAAACACAAGAGGAAACGGTAATTACCGCCGGGGGACTATTCTTTGCTATTGGCCATGATCCGAACACCGCCTTTCTTGAAAAGCAGCTGAACACCGACGACACCGGCTATGTACTTACATCGCCCGACTCAACCGTGACCAGTATTGAAGGCGTGTTTGCTTGTGGTGATGTGCAGGATAAGCACTATAGGCAGGCCGTTACCGCGGCTGGCTCCGGATGTATGGCCGCGCTCGAGGCTGAGCGCTGGTTAGCTGAGCAGGAATAGAAAAAGCTCGGCACCCCTGAGAGCGCCGGACTTTCATGGATTTACCACTGCGCCGCAGAGTACCGCTGTACCCCCGTACTGCATGCGGCTCTGCTGCTATCGCCGGGGTGCGCGTCGCACCTCACCGTGTCGTCCGTGGTCGTCGCGGCCTTGAGGTGAGCGGGAGAAGTCATCTCCTCCAGGTCTGCCGCCCCGTCCACCTCTCATATGACTACCGCGTGTGGCGGAGTCAAGCACATAGGTGCGGCCGCCAACCGTAAGCTCGATAGCACGGATGAAGTGGTCGCCCTCATCTACACCAAAACGTGGGCCCGGCATTTCGTAACCGGTGAGCTCAACCCGGTCGCCTGAAGCAATCTCTACGGTTTCTGGAAGCGCAAAGGCAGGCATGAGATGGTAGGTATGGTTTCCGCTACGTACCGCCACTCTACCCCAGTCATCAACTACTGCGGAGCCAGATACGGATATCGTTTCGGTTTCCAGGGCCGGGCGATTCCCGCGTGCCTGGGTCGATGCAACGCTCACGCCCAGAATTCCTATCAGTGCAACGAGCAGAACAGCTTTTTTCATTGTTGTCTCCTTTCTG
>REEM01000220.1 GCA_007695055.1 Spirochaetaceae bacterium
TACCGCAGCGCTTTCAAGCACGCTCCCGGCCTTCATACGCGAACTCGCAGAGGCCCGTGCGGCATCACCGGCCTTAGGCTACGGCTCCTACCGCACCGTTTTGGTATCTCAACGCCAGATGGTTTTTCTGCGGGAGACACCAGATGAAACGGTGCTGGTGGCACTCAACTCCGACTCGGAACCGGTGCAGTTGCCGCTCAAGAGCATCCCGGGTCAGCACCTCACCAGCCTCCTCCGAGACAAGTCCGTCATAGATGTGAAGGGCGGAGCGGCCAGCATTAACCTGCCAGCCTACGGGACGGCGGTTTTTCGAGTTCACGAAATATAGTTGTGTCTTGAGTAAGGCATGTTATCATGGAGCTCAAATACCGCAACGTTTAGATTGTTCAACACAAGAGAGGATTGGGGGGTTCACATTATGGGTAATGAAAAGCTGGTTATCGGCGTTCCACGCGAGATCCTGGCGGCGGAGACAAGAGTCGCAGCCACTCCGGAGACAGTAGCCGAAATTGTTGCGGCAGGGCACCGAGTTCTTGTTGAGGCAAGAGCTGGAGACAGGGCCTTCATAGATGACGCCCGTTACACAGAGAGTGGTGCCGAGATTGTTCCGAATGCGCAGGACATTTACCGGCAGGCGACCGTGATACTCAAGGTTAAGGAACCTCAGTTTAACGAAGCGCTTGGCAAACATGAGGCCGAACTCTACACCGAGGGGTCAGTCCTCATGTGTTTCTTACATCCGGCCAACAAGGCTAACCATGACATGCTGAATATTCTTGCCAAGAGAGGCATTACCTCGTTCACGCTTGATGGCGTACCTCGTATATCCCGCGCGCAGCAAATGGATGCACTCACGGCCATGAGCACCTGTGCCGGATACAAGGCAGCAATTTTTGGTGCCAGCCATATTGGCGGATTTGTTCCCATGATGCCAACACCCTTTGGCGTACTCACTCCTTCCCAGTTCCTTGTTGTAGGTGTTGGTGTGGCGGGACTCCAGACCATTGCTACCGCAAAACGTCTTGGTGCCAAGGTCAAGGCGCTTGATATTCGACCCGAGGCAAACGACCAGGCTCGCAGTCTGGGAGCCGAGGTCATAGAGTTCGATGTCCCCGCGGACCTCGCTATAGGCAAGGGTGGTTACGCGCGCAGTCTCCCTGAAGAATGGTATGCACGAGAGCGTGAAGCCTTAGCACCCCATGTTGCGACAAGCGACGCCGTCATCCTCAGCGCCCTCATCCCTGGCGAGGTTGCCCCAATTATGGTAGACGATGCCATGATTAAGCAGATGAAGAAGGGCTCCACCATTATTGACATTGCGGTCGACCAAGGGGGGAACTGTACGGCGACTCGTGCCGGGGAAGAATATGACTACAACGGAGTCTTCGTGAGCGGCGTGAAGAACATACCGGCCACGCTTCCGGTAGCCTCTACGAACATGTTTGCGCAGAGTATTTTTCACTTTTTCGCCTATATTCTTGAGGGCGGAACGCTGCGAACCGACACCAGTGATGAGATTGTTGGCTCGACCCTGGTCACCTACCAGAACCAGGTTGTGCACAAAGGCACCCTCAAGGCGATGGGCTTGGCAGAATAACAACGAATGAAAACGAATAACAAAAGGAGTTGACGTGCCAAATATTCTTGCAATGCTGATAATCCTTGTTGTTGCAGCGCTGTTGGGTTACCGCGCTATCTCCGCTGTTCCCTCGCTGCTCCATACACCACTCATGTCGGGCATGAACGCCCTGTCGGGAATAACGGTGGTCGGCGCGGTGGCGGTCTTTGTCACCGCACCTGAAGGTGCCTCCGGCTGGGCAGCGGCAGCCTTGGTGCTGGCAATGATCAACGTGGCTGGCGGCTTTTGGGTGACCGAACGAATGCTGCGAATGTTCAAGGCCAAGAGTTCAGACATCACCGAGGAGGAAGTGCCATGGCAGTAAGCCTTGTTGCAGCAGTACTCATTGTTGGTCTGTTCATTGTTGGCATTCGGCTCATGCAGTCGCCGACCTCTGCGCTGTGGGGAAACCGGCTCGGCTCAACAGCCATGCTTTTGGCCCTGATCTGGGCCTTTGTGAGTACTGGTTGGGCCGATATCGGTTTCGTTCTGGTCTATATAGGTATAGGAACCGCCATTGGGCTGCTCCTTGCACAGTCGGTGAAGATGATTCACATGCCTCAGACCGTTGCTCTCCTGAACGGCTTGGGTGGTGCCGCATCCGCGCTGGTGGTGTGGGCCGCGGTCATAGGCTACGCTGGCGAGGATGCAGCGCTGATATTCTGGGGCACATCCGGTTTGGCGGTCGGCGTGGGCGCCCTCACCTTTAGCGGAAGCGTGGTTGCGGTGCTTAAGTTGCAGGGAGTTGCGTTTCGCAAGCCGGTTCAGTTTCCTGGATATGGGCATATCTTCCGGGCCACCCTGGCGGCCGCGGCGGTCATAACCGTGCTCAATGCGGCTATGCTTGGCAGTATGTACGGTGTGCTTGTGCCGCTTCTTGTGCTGCTCTGTTTGCTTGGCGGATTTCTCATGACGCTCCGCATTGGCGGCGCCGACATGCCCATTGTCATATCGCTTCTGAACTCCTTTTCAGGAATTGCAGCTGCAGTTGCTGGTCTGGCTGTGGAGAACTTTGTGTTGGTGGGAGCTGGCTCATTGGTTGGTGTAGCTGGCTTGGTTCTGACCAGAATAATGTGTCAGGCAATGAATCGTAGCCTCCTGGCGGTTCTCACCGGGTTCACGCCGGGAGCGCATACGCAGGAGCAGAAAGCCGAGCAGGAAATTGCAACCGAGCCAAAAAGCGCGGCACTCAGCGAAGCGGACCTCCCCGGAATTCTCCGTGAGGCGAAACGTGTCATTATTGTTCCCGGCTACGGCATGGCTGTGTCGCATGCGCAGGATGCAGTGCGGCAGCTAACCAACGCCTTTGAGAAGAACGGAGCCGAGGTTAAGTTTGCCATGCACCCTGTTGCTGGCCGAATGCCTGGACATATGTACGTCCTGCTTGCCGAGGTGGGAATTGACTATGACAAACTCATGGATCTTAAGCCCATTAATCCGCAGTTCGCACATGCAGACGTAGCCCTCATTGTAGGCGCCTGCGATGTGGTGAACCCGGCCGCTAATGCGGCTGAGGACACACCCATTTCCGGCATGCCTATCCTGAACGCAGGTGAGGCAAAGAACGTTGTGGTCTGCAACCTGGACGAAAAGCCGGGCTACTCAGGTGTGGACAACACCCTTTACGACCAGGATCACGTAATAACCGTGTGGGGCGACGCCTCCGAAACGGTACCCCGTCTGACGGAAATGCTCGCCTCTACCTGAGGCGAGCAAGTGGCGCGCTCCCCAGAGTGCGCGTCACAGCACTCGATAACTGCACATTTTACAGGTTGTTCCCTCGTTCTTGAGGTAGTCGGTGTCATACATGCTGAGCAATTCCCAGGCATCGCGGTAGTCAAGCGCGTCCATGGTGGTGTAGCCAAGCTTCTTGAGTTCCTCTCCCACAAGACCTGTACCGCTTCCGGCATCTAGTATGACTGCATTCGTCTGAGTCTCCAGGGCACGATCGAGCGCACGGGCCGAGGCGATGTGGGCAACGTAGCCAAAAGATCCCAAAAGATCGCTGTCGTAATCACCGGCCCAGGACTTGTAAGCGTCCATCAACTCATTGTGATTCTCGGCGGTGTACACCTTGTCGAGCGTCTCGTTGTTACTGATCTGGTTCTTGTCCATGCTTTCCTCCGGTTGTGTCTACAAAACAATACAGTCTTTAGGCTAAAGACTCCCCGGAAAAGGGTCAAGGCAGGCTGGTGAAGCTTCCTTCGCCAGCAGAATACCTGCGGCCACGATGGAAAGCAGCAGCGGCCACCAGAAGGTCATAGTACGTGAAATGAGCGCAACCATTGCCGCCTGTGAAGGAGCAACACCGGACGCCGCGAGGATCCCAATCATACCTGCTTCATATACACCCACGCCACCGGGAGTAAGTGGGAGCAGACCCAGGAAGTACGCGCCGTAGGTTGCAGCAAACAGCGCCTCGGGTGCCACTGCTACCCGCACAACGTATGCCGCCAGCATAACCTTGGCAGGATAGAGCAGCCAGACCAATACAGATGTCCCCACGAGGGTTCCAAGGAGCCGCTTGGAAGGCAGGGCGCCGCGGTAACGTCGGGCAAGGCGGGCCACGACAGCTGCTCCGAGCAGTAAGGCTACTAAAGCTGCCACCGGAGCGACAACGGTATGCAGGGCACCAAGGCCAAACACACGTTCAACCGCCGCCCCACCCAGTATCGCCGCCATGGGCGGCACCACCAACAGCAGCCCAACCGTCATACACAGCGCGCGCAGACCGGTAGCCGCAGCCAACTTTCCAATGCCTATGCCAAAACGCCGCCGAAACAACACAATACGCGCGGATTCCCCACCCAGCTTACTGGAAGGGGTGACCGCCTCAATTAAGCCTCCACCAAGATAGCGGAGCGCTACCGGGAAGAAGCGAACAGAGCGAGGCGCATTTCCGGCCCCTACATCGACACTTTGCAAAAGAAGCGTCCACTGGTAGACAATGATCGACAGCGTGATGAGCTGAAGCACAAGCAGGGCGACAACCTCATACCAGATCACCTCCCGCAGACCGGCAAGAACCAGTTCGAGTTCACTAGAGGGAATAAAGAGGTACGCCAGCATCGCTACAATACCCAACCCAAGAACAGCGCCAACGACTCTCACCAACGCACCTCTGGAGCCGGTCACGACGGTCTCTGCGGAGCTTCCGAGCTGCAACACAACACCGAGCGGTCGAAGGTCGGCATTCTATGTCGCACTAACCCCACTACATCCTCCAGCTCATCAAAACAGCCATACTGCGCCTCCAGACCGGCCCGTGGTAAACGGTACACCACTCGCCCGCCGCCAGTAGGCAGGCTGCGCATAAGATTCCGGCTAATGAGATCCTTGGGCGCCGCCTGAAGAGCAACCAGCGCAACCGTCGCCGCTGGAAGACAGGCCTCCGCCGCGTCGGCCAAAAGTACCTCTATCTGCGAGGACATGCCCAACCTTTGAACGAGAGCGCGAGCCTTCTCTACCGCGTCAGCGTCAATATCTACCGCAATCACTCGGGCACCGCTGAACTTTGCACACAGCACCGCAGTAAAGGGAAGCGCGCCACAACCGACACTCAGAACGACATCCTCCGGCCCAACCGCAGCAAGTCCGAGCTCACGCCGAACCAAGGCACGGTAGGGCGCAGCATACAGATGAAAGAACCAGGGACTATGCGCCCACCGACGCTCCAAAGCGGCGACATGGCGTTTGATGAAACTCATGGAGCCTCCGACTGCTGGTGAATTAGGTGAGACTAATTCTTGACGGGCATGCTACTCATTGTCAAGGGGATGCCACAGCAGGCTACTCATGGGTGGTAATAAAACAATACACGCTGTAGGCAAAATGATAGCAAAGTAATATCATTTTGCCCCTATACGGTAGTTGAAATGCGTGCAGATACCGACTTCAGCCTGTCACGGGATCTGAGCTCTGGACTAATACATGACCGCTTGACTTCCAAGCCCATCTCATGGCCTTATTTTTGTCTGGAGTCACCTATTTCTACACAAACAAATCCCGGCATACGCAACATAGCTATTATCGCCCATGTTGATCATGGCAAAACCACCCTTGTCGACGCAATGTTTCGACACAGCGGCCTTTTCCGGGAAGGCCAAGCGGTGGAAGACAGACTTATGGACCGCATGGATCTCGAACGTGAGCGCGGCATAACCATTGCAGCCAAGAACTGCGCAGTGCGCTGGAGTGATGTCAAGATCAACATCATTGACACCCCAGGGCACGCCGATTTCGGTGGTGAGGTGGAACGCGCATTATCCATGGCCGACGGAGCTTTGCTCCTGGTAGACGCCGCCGAGGGTCCCCTTCCGCAGACTCGCTTCGTGTTGAACAAAACCCTTGAGGCCGGTCTCAAGATCATTGTGGTTATCAACAAGATTGACCGAAAGGATGCTCGTCCGCACGAGGTGCTTGAAGAGGTCAGCGAGCTGTTCATAGATCTTGATGCCAACGACGAGCAGCTTGACTTCCCCATGGTCTACGCCATTGGGCTTGAGGGCATAGCTAAGCGTAGTCTCGACGCCCCCAACGAGGGCCTTGATCTGCTGCTCAACATGATAGTAGAGGAGATACCTGCTCCCGTGCTGCATCCTGACCGACCCTTTCAGATGTTGGTGAGCGATTTAGGCTACTCCGACTATCTTGGGCGGCTTGCCATAGGCAAGACACACAACCAGGCGGTTGCCTCAGCCGCAGCGCTTATTCGTATAGACGCCGATGACAAGATCAAGCCGCTCAAAGTCAACAAGCTGCAGGTTTATGATGGCGTGACCATAGTCGACGCAGCTCGGGTGGAACCGGGGGACATTGTTGTGCTGTCTGGACTTGATGAAGTCCATATTGGAGACACAATCTGCACCAA
>REEM01000166.1 GCA_007695055.1 Spirochaetaceae bacterium
TTGAGATCGCCTAGCTGAATCTCGTGGGTAATCGTCGTCGAGTTTTTTACCGCAGTAGGCCGCAGGGGATGCCAGAAATCCTCAAAGTTCAGCGTGGTACCGTCGTGGCGTTCATTCTGCTCACACCCCCCACGCAGGCTTTGGTTCCAGAGTAGTTTCTGATACTCCGGGGTAATGACGATGTTGGGTTTCTTGCGGGCCACATAGCGGGACATGAGCATGGCTTCCTCAAGTCCACCAATGTGGTCAGCATGCGAGTGGGTTATTATAAAGTTTGTTATGTCGGTAATGGGTATTGCGTGGTGGAATAGAACGCCCGGGGTCTTGGTTCCGCAGTCAACAAGTAGGTGCGTGTTGCCCTTTATTAACAGTACATTGTTCTGACTTAGAGTTTTGGCGAATGCGCTTCCACACCCAACCGTGAAGAGGCTGAGCTTTCCGTCGTTGTTCAGTTCAATTCTGTTATTCTTGGGCTTACGTTTTTTCATTGTTCCGCTTAAACCATAGGTTTGTACATTGCTTAGGTTGCTCCCGTGAGTTTAGTCAAACATAGAAAAAAAATCAAATTTCACTCAGCTGGTTGCAGCTGCCTACGGTAACTTCCTGCACGCTCCTTGAAAACAGTATTCGTTATGTTCGGCATGTTTGCAGATACTATATATCGGCAACTGTGAAAAATCAGCATTGTCGGTCAATTTATACTCGTGCCGCAGGCCCGCATCACCCATGGCAACGATGTTACGAAAGTCGGCAATAAGCGCTCGGCTGTAGCCAGTTCCGCGGCGTTGATTTTGTGTTCCAAGTTGGAAATGTATCCGTGAAAGTGCCAGCTCCGCAAGCGCGCCTGGGGAGGGTACAGGTGAGTCATAGTCGTTTTCGGGAATGGGAATGAAGTCTTTGTTATTTGCGCCTATCCAACCGCGCTCGCTGCGGAACCGTTCAATGCCAGCAACTAACTCACCAAGCAGCTCGGCATGTTGGCCAGGATGGTGTTCCTCTAGCATAGAGGTGAACACCGCAAAGGCGGCGTAGTCGTCCAGAAACTCAAAGTCGGTGGACTCCCCGTTGAGCGATGAGTGCAGGAGCCGTCCCTGATCATAGTGTGCGGCTTTCAGGGCCGCATGCAACCGGTCTGCGCGCTCAAGCGCGGTGTCGTCCACCCCGTAACGATACGCGGCTATGAGCCCGCAACCGGCCAAGGCATTCCAGGATGTGACAATTTTTTTGTCTGCAAAAGGCTGGGGACGGCGCTGTCGCTGCTCAAGTAAGGCCTGGGTAAGCTCAGCGTACTGCTGTTCCTCCCCGGGCTCCGGGAAGCGCTGGAGTATGAGGTGATGCTTGCCCTCAAAATTGCCACCGGGTTTAAGCTGGAAGAGGGAGTGGGCGAGTTCCAACTGTGGCGCGCTCAGTGCCGCTTTGAGCTCCTCGTCACTCCAGATGTAGGTAACGCCTTCCTCGTGATTGGTGTCGGCGTCGTGTGCCGAAATGAGCAGACTGTCAACGCTGAAGCTGCGTTCAAGACAGGCCACAATGCCACGCGCAACGCGCCGATATCGTTCCTCCTTGAGCACCTGAAAGGCTGCCGAGTAGTTCCACAGCAGCAGCGCCTGGTCGTACAACATCTTCTCAAAGTGGGGGATCGTCCATTGCGTGTCAGTGCAGTAGCGAAAGAAGCCTCCGCCAAGATGGTCGTGTAGACCGCCCCGCGCCATGGCGTCCAAAGTGCCGCGCAGTACCTGCTGTGACTGGGTGTCGGTGTCAATTTCCGGGGTGTGCAGCAAGAAGAGCAGTGTAGTGTGGGGCGGGAACTTCTGACCGGAGCCAAAACCGCCGTACTCGGTGTCGTAGGCGTGGTGAATTCTTTCCACCAGCTGTGGCACCTCAGCCTGTGTCTGCGTTCTAAAGTCAGCGCCTTGGACAGGAAACTCCTGGAGGGTCGCGCGGTTTTCCTCATAGTGAACATGTACCTTCTTGAGAATATCAACAAAGCCCGGCATGCCGTACCGCGGTTCAACCGAGGCGTAGGTGAGGGCAAAGATTGGCTTTATATCCGGACTCAAGAACACATTGAGCGGCCACCCACCTTGGCCCGAGAGTGCTACCAGAAACTCCATCATATAACGGTCGATGTCGGGACGCTCCTCGCGGTCAACCTTCACGGGCACAAAATGCTCGTTGAGGTAGTCGGCAACCGCGGTGGAGGAAAAGGTATCGGCAGCCATGACGTGGCACCAGTGACATGTTGAGTAGCCAACCGAGACAAACAGCGGGCGGTCATGCTCGCGCGCAAAGGCTAAGGTCCCGGCATTCCACTCCTGCCAGGCCACCGGATTGTCAGCATGTTGTTGGAGATATGGTGAGAGGGCTGAGCCCATATTGTTGTGTAGTGTAGTCATATACAGATAGTACTAAAACGGAAAGACGTATTCAAATTCCGGTTCATCTGCTGGTGCAATTGAGCTAATGCGAATGCTGGGAATAGGGTAGTCCTCCCGCGTGTGGGGGTTGTGGTAGGTCGCTACATCCAGTGTGCCGGTGACCTCAACCCAGGTGTTTTCAGAGGGAATGCGGCCCCGATCATAAGTCCCGTGGAAGCCCAGCATCATGGCGTCAGAGGTGCAGCACCACAACATCATACGAGCAACAATGAACTGGTCACCACTAAGGTGCTCCTCTCTATGCACAAAGCCGGTGACCCGGATCTCACGCCCAACCATTGACTGCATGCCGTCATAGATTTCATTGTAGTAGCTGTAGTAACTCATGTCGTCAAACTCAATGCGTCCAGCAGCTGGAAGCTCCGACTGCGCGTAGAGTTCGGCGGTAAGGTAGTCGGCCAGGCTTCCTTCTCCTTCCACCACGTCATCTATCCTGGTTACATTCCCGGGTTCGCCCGCCTCATTGGAGGAACGTGCCGTTACGGGCAGCGCTGAGCTCGTTTCGGCTTCTGGTGAGATGGCAAATGCAATGGGATCCAGCGGTGTGCCAAAACGCGCGGCCGAGAGTGGGCTGCGGTACTCCGCCGCGACCAAACTAAAGAGCAGTGGAAGAACTAACACCGGCAGTCCGGCTCGGGGGCTGAATGCGTTGCCCCTGAGAAGAGCTCGCACCTGAAGTCCCGCAGCAAGAAGCAGAAACACTGCAGATACAGCCACAAGCGGCAGGAACCGGGCCTCGACAAAGTGTGAAGCGCGTCCGGAGAAGAGCAGCACCGCAATAACACCTCCGTACATGAGTAATGCCACAGCAAATGCGTAGGCGGCTGCGGTGTTCTTCTTCATTTGGATTCTACTCATAACGACACCAGTCCTGCGGCGGGGATACTCAGCAGTAGCATTACGAATATCAGGAGCGCTACTACTACCACAGTGTAAACCCTACCATAAGAGTCGTACAAGTCCCGTAGTTCACGACCGTGCAGCACCAGGCCCAGCCCCAGATACACCGCCACCGCCACCGCCGGAAAACGCCCTACAAACAATGGCGCAATGGCCGCGTGCACGCCACGAGGTACCGGAAAGAGCAACCAAAAGGCGGCCAAGACCAAGGCTGCAGGTATGTGATTTCGGTACAGATAGGTAGAGATCTCAACCGGCAGGAAGTTGTGCAGTGCGGCGGCAAACAGGCCAGCAACCGCCAGTGCTCGCAAGCCCTCAAAGCTCTCTTCAAGGAGCATGTGGCTGGGGCCCGCGCTTTCTGACTGCGTGGTGGTGCCTGCCGCTGACTTTGCAGCGCTGCCGTTGGCTGCGGCTGCCCGCGGCTGCCCCTCTAAACCAACAATGCGAATGGCGACCGCGGTCAGGACGGCCGCGATGGGCGCAAAAACCAAGGCCCCATAGGCCGGTGCAGGGCGAGCGCTGAACAATAACAGCACCGCCACAATGGAGACCGGGTGCAGCACGCCCAGTACGAGCCGATACGGCATGGCAGGACGGCGCTCGGGGCGGCGAGAGAAGTAGAACTTCACCGCCATCGATACCACTGCAGCGGCAGCCACAAAGGGCATTCCACGCAAGATTGCACCCAGGTAGCGCGCACCAAAGGCCACAAAAGGCCGAAACTGCAGCGGTACTTGAAACACAAATATCGCGATAAAAGCTATGGCAAGCAGCAGGTAGATTGCTGCAACAAGGATCACCGTGCTGCGCATGCTGCCCTTAGGGGTGTCAACTGTAGGTTCACTCACTGCGGTTCAGCCTACGGTGCACGCCCGGCGCTGTCAAGCCAGCGGCGTTGGCGCTCGATTCCCGTTTGTGGTAGATTGGGACATCGATATAGTGGACTTGGAACATGAACAGCGAACAGAACGAGGAGTGACCGGATTATGCAGTTTCCCATTGACACCAGTAGCTACCAGCGCATTTCACTGACGCCTAACTTTGCAGCCTTGAGCCCAGATGTAAAGCGGCAGCTTCAGACCAACATCCAACTAATGCGAGACACAATTGTGTTCTTGACGGCAGTTGCTGGGAAAAGGGGCCTGGGTGGGCATAGCGGCGGGCCCTACGACATTGTGCCGGAGGTCATGATATGGGATGCATTCGTTGCCGGTAGCAGCGCCTTCTATCCGGTTTGCTTTGACGAGGCCGGGCACCGGGTCGCGCTTCAGTACGCCCTGTCTGCCTTTCATGGACGAATGCCTTTTGAGAAACTGCTGCACTACCGGGAGGCAGGTGAAGGGCTTTACGGACATCCTGAGCGCGATCCCGAGCTTGGAATAGACTTTAGCTCCGGACGCTTGGGGCATATTTGGCCTATGGCAAATGGTGTCGCGCGGGCCAACCCAAGTCAACGTGTCTTCGTGTTTGGCAGTGACGGCTCACAGCAGGAAGGCAACGACGCCGAGGCGGCTCGTCTGGCAGTGGCCCTTGGCCTGAACGTGAAACTCATGATTGACGACAACGACGTTACCATTGCCGGACATCCGTCACACTATCTTCCCGGCTATGATGTTGAAAAGACACTCCGTGGCCACGGTCTCAGTGTGGAGGTGGGCGACGGGGAGGATCTTGTTGGGCTTTTTGAGCGGATGTGCCGCGCGGTAGCCACGCCCGGCCCGGTGGCGGTAATTAACCGACGGCCCATGGCTCCCGGCATAGCAGGACTTGAGGGCAGCCCCAAGGGACACGACGTCATTAGCTACGATATCGCCTGTGACTACCTCAAGACCCGCGGGCAGATAAATGCATTACGGTACCTGGAGCAGTTGGAAAAACCCAAGTCCAGCGCTACCTACCTGGGTGTGTCCGAGACATATGGCAGCAACCGAAACATCTTTGGAACGGCCCTTGCAGAAGTCCTGGCCGAGCTCCCTGAAGAAGAGCGTTCCCGTGACTTCATGGTTATTGACAACGACCTGGAGGGGTCAACCGGAATCGCCGTCCTCCGCGAGAAGTTTCCTGAGATCTATGTTGCTGGCGGCATTATGGAGCGGGGTAACTACTCGGCCGCAGCGGGCTTTGGTTTTGAAGAGGGCCGCCACGGGGTGTACGCTACCTTCTCTGCATTTCTGGAAATGGTCACCTCCGAAATCACCATGGCTCGTCTCAACGAAAGCAACGTCCTGGCGCACTTCTCGCATGCCGGTGTTGACGACATGGCCGACAACACCTGCCACTACGGTGCCAATATCTTCTTTGCCGACAACGGCCCGGCCGAACTCTCCGAGCACACGCGCCTCTACTTCCCTGCGGACTTTCACCAAATGCGGGCCGTGGTTGCTGCTGTGTATCGCGACAAGGGACTACGCTTTGTGTTCTCAACGCGCAGCAAAACGCCCGAGATTTTAGGGAGCGACGGCCTTCCGTTCTACGCACCAGGGTCAGGCTACACCTTCAGGCCGGGCCGCGATGAAGTGATCCGCGAGGGCAGCGCGGGCTACCTGGTAAGCTACGGCGAAATGCTCTACCGCGCGCTGGATGCGGTGGAACGGCTGCAGGCTGACGGCATTAATGTGGGACTCATAAACAAGGTAACGCTTAACGTGCCGGATGAAGAAATGTTGGCGCGGATTGGTGCCACAGGCTTTGTCGTGGTAGCCGAGTCGCAGCACATACAGACCGGTCTTGGAGTTCGCTTTGGCACCTGGTTGCTGGAGCGAAACCTCAGCCCGCGCTACGCGCGGCTTGGTGTCTCTAAGGGCGGCGCAGGCGGTCTGGGCGAACACATGTTCCACCATGGCCTGGACTCCGACTCGATACAGCGACAGGTGCGGGCGCTGGTTTAAAGATGGGCGCCCTGAGACGTCGAGCACGGCTGACCACCCTTTTGCCAACGGCACTTCTGGCTCTCCTGGGACTCGTGGTTTCTTGTGGCAGCGGGCCAGCGGTACTGGGCCCGGAAGACATTCCGGTGCGGGACAGCCGCGCGGCTGCGACCGACGCCCGCGCTGCCAGCCCCGACGCGGCGGCCGACGTCCCCAGCATCGAACAGCTTCTTGAGTACTACGACATGTGCCACGCCGCCTGGCGCGTGCGCGAAAGCTACC
>REEM01000223.1 GCA_007695055.1 Spirochaetaceae bacterium
ACAGCTTTTTTCATTGTTGTCTCCTTTCTGTGTGATGCCCTGCTGTTGAGGGCAACTTTCTTTTGTGTACTACAACTGACTTAGCAAACATCGTGCCAACCTTTGTAATCTCATAGACTTGCCCCAGGCTTCCTCTGAGCAAGGGTTTTTGATGCAGACCAGGGTTGATTCCGGACAGTGTGGGTACAGTGTGGGTCGCACCAGACGCCCAAAACCTACAAAGTGAGGCGCAATCTGAGGTGCTCGTGTCACATATATGCAGAACCCACGGGTGACCCGGTTGTGGCTATCCTCCGCAGGCAGCAGATAGTGGGTAGTTGTTACGCGGTCTGACCTCACTGGGTACAATTTACCCGGCGAAGGGAGTTCGAGCTCATCTGCCTACGTCTTGTGCAGTGCCTCGCTATTGGTTTACAATGACTCCAGAAGGTGGCAAATATGTCTGAACAAGCAAAAGCCCTTATTTTTGACCTGGACGGTGTTGTTGTTTTTACCGACAAATATCACTACCTCGGGTGGAAAAAGCTCGCCGACGAGAACGGCTGGAGCTTTGATGAGGAGTTCAACAACAATCTACGTGGAGTTTCCCGTATGAAATCTCTTGAGCTCATGCTTGAGCATAACGGCCTTGACCTTCCTGAAGATGAAAAAAACCGTTTAGCCGACCGCAAGAATGAATACTATAAGGAGCTATTGCAACGCATCAATGAGAGTGATCTCTACCCCGGTGCGGTCGGATTCGTGAAGAAGGTGAGAGAGCTTGGTCTAAAGACTGCCCTTGCCTCCTCAAGCAAAAATGCCCAGGCGGTATTGGTCGCACTTGACCTTGAGCCGCTCTTTGACGCAGTAGTAACGGGCAACGACATTACTCGGTCTAAGCCTGATCCGGAAATATTCCTCCTGGCAGCCAAGAAACTGGGCATGAAACCTGAAGACTGTGTTGTCTTTGAAGACGCGGAAAGTGGTGTTGAGGCCGCCCATCGTGCTGGCATGAGGGCTGTAGGTGTAGGGCCTGTTGAGACGGTCGGCGCTGCCGAAATCGTCATGCAGGACTATGCGGAACTAGATTTGGAAAACGTTTTATCCGGCGCATAAATCGTGCGGCGACTGGAAATGAAGCCCCCGTCTTAACGCTACAGACACGGACAGATACGGCAAAGCAACCGGGGAATACGACGCGTTGCAAGTAGAAATATGAAATTTAGTGATCTAACTCTTAGAAGTGAGGTGCACCAGGGTCTGGAGGAGATCGGGTTTACCGACTGCACTGACGTACAGGAACACACCTTCACTCACTCGCTCAAAGGCCGGGATGTGCTCGTTCAGTCCCAGACCGGTACCGGCAAGACCGCCGCGTATCTCATTACCATTTTCCAGCAGCTATCGGAGCAGGGGGCGTATCCTGGCAAAAAGGCGCTTGTTGTAGCGCCGACCCGTGAGCTAGCAGTCCAAATTGAACAGGACGCACGCGATATAGGAAAGTACGTCCCATGCAAGGTCGGCTGCTTTTATGGCGGAACGGGTTATGTGGAACAAGAGAAGACCATTGCCGAGGGCGTGGATCTTATCATCGGGACGCCTGGGCGCCTCATAGACTTCAACCGTTCTGGGAAACTTGATTTCCGAGATGTCGCTGTACTGGTCATTGATGAGGCAGATAGGCTCTTTGATATGGGCTTTTATCAGGATATTCAGCAGATCATGCGCAAGACTCCGGACAAGGAGCACCGTTTGACGATGCTTTTCAGTGCAACACTCAGCCAGAGTGTGCGGAATCTTTCCTGGAAGTACATGAACGACCCCGCCGAGATTGAGATCGAGCCGGAACACCTCGCGGTGGACAAGATCGAACAAAGCATATACCACGTTGCTCGCAGCGAGAAATTTGCACTCCTGCTTGGTGTTCTTGAGCAGTATAACCCAAGCAACGCTATAGTCTTTACCAATACACGGCGAAGCGCCGAGGAAGTTTCTTTTCGGCTAAAATTCAATGGGTATCATTGCGAGTTTCTCATGGGCGACCTCCCCCAGCAGAAGCGGCTAAAAATTATCGAGCGTGTTAAGAAAGGCGAGACCCGCTTTCTTGTAGCAACCGACGTTGCTGCCCGCGGTTTGCATGTGGACGACCTTGAGATGGTTGTTAACTTCGACATACCCGAGGACGCTGAGAACTACATTCACCGCATTGGCAGAACCGCACGCGCAGGGAAGAGCGGCCGAGCAATTGCCTTAGCCTGCGAGCAGTATGTATTTGGTTTGGAAAATATTGAGAGCATGCTGGGCATGAAGATTCCGGTGGCCGAGTTCGACGAAAGTCTCCTCCGTGAGGATCAGGCCCACGGCAAACGGCCACCACGACGGGAACGACTCGGTGGGCCAAACGACCGTAAGCCTGCCATGCGTGGCGGATCCCGCGGGCATTCTGGAGGGCGTCGTAGTGGCGCACCAGCGGAAGGCGGCGCGCGTAGCGCACCTAAGCGCGCTGCGAATCGGCCGGAACACAGTGTCGCTGGTACGCCCGGCCCAGCCGGTGAGCCCAGACGCACCACAAAAGCACCCGGTGAACGAGATCGCAGCGATTCTCCGCGGCCTGTTCGCAAGCGTGGTGGTCGTGGTGGGGCTCCTCACAAAACCGAGACTGCGGCGTCTTCAGTGTCCAAGCAAGCTGCCGCAAAGACGAGCAGCACACCCGCTAAGGGCGACTCCTCAAAAGCAGATCCGGCGCTGAATGAGCGACTACGCGAATATGAGCGAAAGTACGGTGAGAGTTTCCGACCGGTAGATGTCGGATCAAGCAGCTCTGGCGGAGGCTCCACTGGAACAGGCGGCAACGCTGGCAGCAGCTCTGGCAAGGCTAGAACAACCGACGGCGGCAACGCCGGGCCCGCCGGAAAACGACGCTCTCGTGGGCGAGGCGGTAGGGATAGAGATAAGGCCAGCAGGCCGGATCAGACTTCATTGCAGTCGCAGTCCAAACCTGTGCCTAAGGAGAGCCCTTCCAAGACGAGCTCAGCGGAAAAAGCATCGGTGAAAAATGAGCCCACGAAACAAACACCTGCCAAGAAGGGAGGCACCGAGGGTGTCTTGGGCCGACTGCGGGGAATGTTTCGCAAGGGTGAGTAAACGGTATTGAAAGATTCGAACGATACTGACAACAGTTCTGACGAGAAACTTGACAGCCTACCCAGATTTTCGTTAAGGTAAGGCTTCATTTGTAAGGAGACCGTGAATGGCACGAAATACCACGGCGAAGGGCAAAATTGTCCGACGCTTCGGCGTAAACATCTTTGGCAACGAGAAGTACGATCGCTTGCTGAAAAAGAAACCGAATCCGCCCGGAAATCCTAAGAAGGGTCGTGTTCGTCAAACTGAGTATGGAAAACAACTTGGTGAGAAGCAAAAACTCAAATGGGCTTATGGCCTGTCGGAACGGCAGTTCCGCAACCTCTTCTTCAAAGCGAAAGCTCAGAAGGGAGTCACCGGGCACAACATGCTGATTCTCCTTGAGAGGCGCATAGACAACGTTGTGTATAGACTTGGAATGGCTTCAAGTCGCTCCCAGGCTCGACAGCTGGTGAGTCATGGGCATGTTCTGCACAACGGTCGTAAGACCACCATTCCCTCTGTACTGGTGCGCGCTGGAGACACAGTGAGTGTCCGCCCACGCAAGCCAACTCAAGACATGGTTCGGCAGTATCTTGCAGATAATGCAACACGTCCGGTGCCACCTTGGCTTGCACTGTCGAAAGATGACATGAGCGCCTCGGTTTCTGTTCTACCGACTCGTGACATTATCCCGACAATTGCGGAAGAGCAACTCATCGTCGAGTTCTACTCCAAGTAGTCCAGGCAATCTTAACGCGGGACTGCATGGAAAACGCCACGCTACCGCTCTACCAGCTCGGTGTAGACGGGCCTCAGATAACTCCAGTCGGCCTCGGAACCGCCCAATTTGCGGGTGGGACTGGGGCTGTTGGGCGTTACTGGGGTGAGCTTGCTCAAGAGGTGGTACATGGAATCGTTGCAAAGGCTGTGCTGGGAGGTGTGAACTGGTTCGAAACCTCAGAGCGCTATGGTGCCGGAAACGCCGCACGTGCCTTGGCCTCAGCGCTCAGTTCTGCAAAGCAGAGTGAGGCCACCCCCTTCATTGCGTTCGCTAGAAGCACGCCACTTCTCTTTGCCTCCCACATACCGTCGAATCAAACTACTCACGAAGCCACCATACATCCATATCCAATTGGGATGTACCAGTTTTCCGCTCAACGAGGCGCCGTTTCAATAGATGCCCTCATGCGTGGTGCTGTGGCACTCAAGACCGAGGGACGCATCTCAGGTATTGGCGTGAGCAATTTCTCAGCCGAACAAATAGCCAAGGCGGCAAGCTGTCTTGCAGACGAAGGTCTGAGTCTCTGGGCCAATCGTGTTCGGTTTAACTTGCTTGATCGTCGAATAGAAAACAATGATGTGCTCGCCGCGTGTCGCCAACTTGGTGTTACAGTTATTGCGTGCTCGCCTCTTGCTCAGGGTGTGTTGGGTGGGGTGTACCATACAGGCCATCACAGTAGTCGCGAGATCCCAGGCTTACGGCGCTTGTCTCCACGTTTTCGCAACCCCCATCTGAAGCGGACACAACCTTTGATCGATGTGCTGGCAGATGTTTCCGGTGAACGTGGAGTCGGCATCGCAGAGGTGGTGCTCAACTGGACGACACGCTTCTTTGGAGAGGCGGTAGTTGCTGCTGTAGGTACGCGCAACGCGGGGCAGTCACAAAGTGCTGTGGAGTCAATGCAGTTTAGACTTTCGGAACGTGAGTTGGCGCGTATCGACATGGCTTCACGAGAGGTATGTAGCTAATGCATGTCGGTGATATTTTCGCAGCACATAAGCGCAGTTTCAGTTTCGAGTTTTTCCCGCCCAAGACGCCTGCTGGCAGTGAGAAGCTGTTTGCCACTCTGAGCCAGCTGGAAACGCTTAAGCCTAGTTTTGTATCGGTCACCTATGGTGCAGGCGGCGGTACTCGTGATCGCACGCACGACCTGGTTCTCCGTATCAAGAAGGAAACGCAGCTGGATCCTATTCCTCACCTAACCTGTGTGCATCAGTCACGCTCCGAGCTCGAGGAGCTGCTAGTGCGCTACGCCGAGGCCGGTGTTGATAACATTATGGCACTCAGGGGAGACCCTCCACAGGGTGAGCAGCATGATCCCGCGGCTGAGGACTTTCCTCAGGCGGTAGACCTTGTGTCATATATCCGTGAGTTTAACGGTCGAGGCATCCATCCAAACTCGCGGGGTTTTGGTATTGGTGTGGCTGGCTTTCCCGAGGGGCACCCAGCTACCCCGAACCGTCTTCTTGAGATGCAGTACCTTAAGGAAAAGGTCAATGCTGGCGCTGACTACATCTGCACGCAGCTTTTTTTTGACAACCGGGATTTCTATGACTTCACTGAGCGGTGTCGAATCGCTGGAATTACGGTACCCATTGTCGCGGGGATCATGCCTATTCTCAACCAACGAAGTTTTGAGCGAACGCCGGAGCTTGCTCTCGGTGCACGGTATCCAGCTGCATTTCTTAAGGGCATACAAAAATGCGCAAACGATACTGAGATCGCAAATTTCGGGCTGGAGTGGTCGGTGCGGCAGTGTTACGAGCTCCTGGCCCAGGATGTAGAGGGAATCCACTTCTACACGCTGAATCACTCGCCAGTAACCATTGAGATTTTTCGTCGTTTGGGTCTTTCCTCAAGTTTTGCTGCAGAATTTGCCGATACATGAGTTAATGATACATGACCCTCTTTATTCGGCCAGCGAGCTACGCAAACTTCCGGTTCTCAGTACCGACCCCGAGCTAAACGATCGGATATCCAAGATATGTGCAAAGTTTGGAAACTACTTTCAGCCGGTCTTTCTTAGCGACCCCATAGAAGCTCTCGAGTATCTTGAGTTTGAACTCCCCGAGATAAATGTTATTCATTTCTCAGACCGGCATATGGACACCGATCTCGTACTAGAAAAGATCAAGGCGGACCCCTGGCTGCATTACGGTGGAATAATAGGTGTGCATACGCGCGAAGATGAGCCAGAGGTGGCCCGTAAGACTCCGAACTCTAACGTACTTTGTCTCATTAGCCGCGGGGAGTTTGTTGGGACCTTTTATCGGGTTTTGCGAATTCTGGTCCAGAATAGGCAGATTGTGTTTCAACGTGAGCTGCAGAATGCCTTACTTGGTACGATCTCTGGCAGTTTTGTCATGGATAACGACCCCTCGAACATTCGAACCTACGCGAACTTGGTGAGCAACTACCTGTACAACTCAAGTTACGTGAATCGCGAGCAGAAAGACCGGCTTCATGTGTCGCTTTTTGAGCTGCTTATGAACGCGGTGGAACACGGCAACTGCCGCATTACCTATGATGAAAAGACACAATGGTTGGAGACGCAC
>REEM01000225.1 GCA_007695055.1 Spirochaetaceae bacterium
AGGCAGCTCGTTGACCACAACGGCCACCTTGAGCACAGCTGTGCTCGCGAGTTCCTGCAGGAGCTCCGGGGTGGCCCGCCGCGGCGAGTCGGCAAACACAAAGCCCAGTACATCTGCACCCAGTTCAATTGCCAGGTGCGCATCCTCGGCACAGGTAATGCCGCAGATCTTTACCAGAGGGCGCGGCGCGCTCTCTTCGGCGTGTGCGCCCGGCCGGGTGACCGACTTGCCAGCTGCCTGCACCTCGGGCTGGTCAGTCGCCTGCACGGCAGGCTGTCCGCGGAGCGCCGTCCCGCTTGGGCGACGGGCGGCGAGGCTGGGCCAGAAGCGTGGGGGGGCAGGCTCAGTCTGCCGCAGGAGGGCTCGCCCGGCGGCGAGTCCGCGCGATATCTCACCGGCCGCGGCCGGGTTGCGCATAAGAGCCTCTCCCACCAGCACGCCGTTAAAGTCCGAGCTTCCGGCAAGCAGCGCATCCTCCAAGCCAAAAACGCCGGACTCGTACACGCAGCGCGCCGTGGACGGGAGCAGCCCGCGCAGGGCTGGTGGCAAGAGCGGGTCCATGCGGAAGGTACGCAGGTCGCGGCTGTTTATTCCGTAGAGCTCCGGTTCAAGCCCGCGCACCGCATCTATTTCCTCGGCGTCGTGACACTCAACCAGGACTGCAAGCCCACGGGCCCGGGCCTGATCCATGATCTCCCGCGCCTCGGCGGGGGAGAGCATGGCCGCAATAAGCAGCACCGCGTCGGCGCCAGCCCTGTACGAGATATCTACATCTGCTGCGTTGAGCAGAAAGTCCTTTCGCAGAACCGCGCAGGAGGGAAAGGCCTGTTTCACCTGCATGAGATCCTGCAGGCTGCCGCCAAAGTAGTCTTCCTCGGTGAGCACCGAGAAGTGGTTGAGCCCCTCGGCCACGTAGAGACCGGCCTGCTGCACCGGGTCGGCCGCAGCCGATATCTCACCCGCCGAGGGACTCTTGCGCTTAATCTCGGCAATGACAAACTCATCTGCACCAAAGGGTACCAGCGGCACGGTGCGCTCGTCCGGCACCGTCACACCCAGAGTCGGGCCTTCTTGTGCAAGACGCGCCTCTCGCCGGGCGCGAATTGAGAGCAGGATGTCGGGGGTGTTCATGCCGCACCACCGGCGCTGGGCGCGGCACCGGCCGCAGCCGCGGTCGGGGCCTCGGCAGCGGCACCCGCCCCTGCGCCCGCGGGCGCGGCCACAGCGGCGCCTGCCGGAGCAGACAGCGCGGCGATCTTGGCCGCAACCAGCCCCTCGTCGAGGGCGCGATACACCAGCTCAAGGCCCTCTGCAATCTCGGTGACGGTGCCGTACACCGTGAGGGCGGCGGCCGTGTTGAGGGCAACCGCGTCGCGCAGGGCTGGCGGGCCGCCGCCTGCGGCCAGCTCGCGCGCCAGCGCTGCGTTGCGCACCGCATCGCCACCGGCCAGGCCATCCACGGTGTGGCCGCGAATCCCAAGCGAGGCCGGGTCAATCTCGTACTCCCGCACACTACCGTCCGGGGACAGCTCAACCACCCGACTCGGCGCGGCCGGGGACAGCTCATCTATGCCGTCAAGCCCATGCACCACCATGGCTCGCTTGACCCCAAGCAGCCAGGCCGCCTCGGCAACGGTGCGACACAGCGCCGGGTCGTACACCCCAATGAGCTGATACTCGGCCCCGGCCGGATTCACCAAGGGCCCGACCAGGTTCATAATTGTTTTCACACCCATCTCGCGGCGCGGCACGGCCGCATGTCGCATGGCGCCATGGTAGTTCGGCGCAAACAGGAACGCGAAGTCGTGCTGCTCCAGCAACTCGGCCGCGCGCACCGGCGTAATGTCTACCGGAATTCCGAGCTCACGGTAGAAGTCGGCGCTGCCGGAAATGCTGGAAACCGCCCTGTTGCCGTGCTTGGCAACTCGCGCCCCGCAGGCCGCCGCCGCCAAGGCAGTGAAGGACGAAATATTAAAGGTGCCTTTGCCGTCACCACCAGTGCCGCAAGTATCAAGCAGCGGGCCAGCCGCCTCAAGCACCGTGCGCTTGCGTTGCAGCACCCGTGCGCAGCCAGCAATCTCGGCCGCGACAGGGCCACGCACCGCCACCGCGGTGAGAAAGGCCGCTATCTGAGACGGGCTCAGGTTGCCTTCGGTCAGTTCCTCCATGAACTCCTCGGCCTCGGCCTGCGACATTGCCGCCCCGCCAATAACCCCGGCCAACGCCTCCTTTACCACAAAAGGCTCTCGCCGGTAATGCAGAAAGTTAGCCAACAGCTTCTTGCCCGACTCACTGGCAATGGACTCTGGGTGAAACTGCACACCCTCAAGCAACACCTCGCGGTGCCGCACCCCCATAATCTCGCCGTCCTGGCTCCAGGCGGTGACCTCAAGCTCGGCCGGAAGGCTCGGCGGGTCTATAACCAGCGAGTGATAGCGAGTGAAGTTGGCTGGCGAGTCTATGGAACGAAACAGCCCGCGGCCGTCAAGCTTAATCCCCTCGGCCTTGCCGTGCACAATCCGCTGCGCCTGCACAATGCGCCCGCCGAGCGCCTCACCAATTACCTGGTGTCCCAGACACACCCCCAGAATGGGCAGCTTGCCCATAAACTGCCGCACCACCTGCAGCGAAACACCAGCATCGCCCGGCCCGCCGGGCCCCGGAGAAATAATGATCCGCGACGGTGCCAACCGCCCAATCTCCTCCACCGATATGCGGTCGTTGCGCACAACCCGCACCTCCTCGGTCGTGAGTTCACTCAGGTATTGATACAGGTTATGGGTAAAGGAGTCGTAGTTATCTATGAGCAGAATCATGCGTTTACCTCCAGTCCTACTGCGCGGGCCAAGGCCCCAAGTTTTTCACCGGTCTCTTCCCATTCGCGTTCCGGCACCGAGTCGTACACCACCCCGGCTCCGGCCTGCAGCACCATTTTCCCGTCCTTCTTGAGGGCGCTGCGAATAGTGATGCAGGTGTCCAGGTTGCCGCCCGGCTCCAGATACCCTACCAGCCCGGCGTAAAAGCGCCGCGCCTCGGGCTCAAGCTCGTCCAGTTTCTGCATTGCGCTGATCTTGGGTGCACCCGACACCGTCCCGGCCGGAAAAGTTGCCCGCACCGCGTCAATCCCGCTTTTCCCCTTGTCCAACTGCCCGCGCGCCTCACTGACAATGTGCATGACGTGTGAGTACATCTCTATGGTCATGTAGTCGCTCACCGCAACACTGCCGCTGCGGCACACCCGGCCAATGTCGTTGCGTGCAAGATCCACCAGCATCAGGTGCTCGGCCCGCTCCTTGGGGTCGGCCAACAGTTCTTTCTCCAGGGCGATGTCCTGCTCACGGGTCTCACCCCGTCGCCGGGTTCCGGCAATGGGGCGGATGCAGACCTCGTTGTCGCGTACCTTAATGTGCACCTCCGGCGAGCTGCCAAACATCTCGTACTCGCCAAAGTTGAGGTAGAAGAGGTAGGGCGATGGATTCGCGGTGCGCAGTCTCCGGTAAGCCTCAAGCGCCGGCAAATCGGTCTCTACGTACAAGCGGCGGGACAAAACCCCCTGCAACAAGTTACCGCGCCTGATCTCGTCCTTCAGCCGCTCAACCCCTGCGCAAAACTTCGCGCGGGCTTCCGGCGCCTCTTGTGAGACCGCGGTGTACTGCTCCTCGGAGTGCTGCAGGTAGTTGAAGTTCAGGTCGGTGATGCTGGACTCAACCTCGTCCAGAGCCGCTTGCAGATCCACCTCATGCTCACGATAGTTCATGCCCAGGAGGTACAGCAGGTCGGTGTAGTGGTCAAAGACTACAAACACGTGACCAAAAAGAAAGGCCGCAAGCGGCAGACCCAATGGATCCGGCTTGTCACGAAACTGCAGGCTGTCACAGAACTGGGCAAACTCGTAGGACAAAAACCCCACCCCACCGGCCGGGTACGGAAAGTCCTGGTGCGGCTGCGTGTGCTGGTCAGCAAAGTAACGCTGCACATCCAGAATGTCGCGCGCCTTACTCCGCACCCGCTTCCTCTTCCGCTCGGTATCACCCCCGGAGCCGCGGCCACCGTTCCCGGCCCCGCCAGCCTCACTGCTCATAAACACACCCTCGTCGGTCTGCTCAAGCAGAAAGGCCTCGCGCACCAGCAGCAGCGAGTAGCGCTCACGGCCCTTGGTATAGGAACTTGACTCAAGCAGCACGCGGGCGTTGAGTTTTTTGGCCAGGGCAAAAGGGGTGTAGCTCTCACCCGGCAGAATCCGTATCAGACTGTTGTTGTTCGTACTCATATCCTTCCTTTCCACGCCCGCTGCATGCGGCCTCCGGCCTGGCGGCTGCATACGGCCCCGGTCGCCGCCGCACGCCCGTCGCCGCCCACCGTCACCAGGTGAGCTCACAAAAAAAGCCGCGCACTCGGCGCGGCTTCTTTTGCCGCGGGCACCCAATTGAGACGGGGCCCGCAACGTTACACGTCGGCTGCACCCCTTAAGGTGCCCACCAGAGACGCGAGTTGATAGTCATGTTGGAGTGGCGACATTGTTCACTCATGTTGCATGAAGGTTAGATAATCAAACGCCCATGGTCAAGTATGAAACACCGGCAGTTGTGAAAATTTTTTCCAGTTTGTCGCACCGGCGTTACCCGGCGCCACGTTGGCGTGAGAAAAGAGTGCTGGCCCCCTAAATGGAGGTACAAGAGTGACAGGAGGCCAGCAACTCCACTACAGGATTCTTCTTTATGCCTCAACCACCTCCTTATTGTGCAGAATTGCCTCGTGCTCGGCCTCGGCAACAATCGCCTCAACCGCCATGTCAGCCTCAAGCTGGGCCTCGAAGTCGGCCTCGTCAGCCCCGTCGTTGGCCTCGACATCCATGTCTTCATCGACCTCGCTTCCGTCCTCGGTGGCCTCGCTCTTGCTAAATACCGGCCGGAACTCCACGTGCTCACCGACAATTTTCACCCGTGTATGGTTCTTGCCTTCGCCGTCGGTCCAGCGGTCTTGTTTCAGCCGCCCCACAACCCGCACCCCACGGCCCTTGTTCAGGTTCTCGCCACAGCGTTCGGCCAGGCCGTTCCAGACCTCAACATCAAAGAACGAGACCTCTTTCTGCGTCTCCTCGTTCTGCCGGAAAAACCGGTTCGAGGCCACGCTAAAACTACATACCGGCGTTCCCTTGGGCGTTGTGCGCAGTTCCGGGTCGCGGGTCAAATTACCTTCCACAAGAATGGAATTAAGACTGTTCATGTATTTCTCCTCAGTATCTGGTTCATCTTTGCAAAGCGCGCTTTCACCCTTCTACTACCGCTTTTTGTGCACGCTGCTTCGTCACCAGAATTTTTTCACGAAATTTCTTCAGGTCGATGTTCGCACCCGCCGCGTTTGTAGGCGGATGGCAGGTCGAATGCGGTTTGCGTCGGAGTATCAGGGTCACGTGAGATATTACTAGTTTTGTCACCGCTGTCCGGTTTCGTCATAGAGCCCCCTCAAAAAGGGGCGAAAAGTCCAGAGAGGGATCTGGCGATCAGGATCAAAGCTGGCATGGAGCGACATTGTCTCGGGCCGGTGTACATTGTGTGGGCATCGGCAAAGGTAGACTTCTTGATAGTTTTTATTCCCGGGTGGTGACGGTTCTCACAGTGTACCCTTACTTCTCCAGCTGAATCCTTTTCGGTCATGGCAATGATCGCGTGCACCGCCTCCCCTGAGAAAACCGAGTTAGATCGATTGATATTTATCGTCCATTGAACTACTCTTTGAGCATGGAGTTCGAGTGGGATTCGGATAAAAGCGACCGCTGTTTCGCAGAACTCGGATCATCTCCGCACGGAAAGCCAATCTACGGGAGGTAGCAGAACATGAAAGACGTACGCGTGACCGTTGATCAGGACGACTCCTCAACCTATCCGGAAGGCCGTGTCGATGTGCGCCGTATTGAGTCGACTACGGATAGCGAGATACAGAATCAGATTGATCAGGACAACGAAGAGGCGATGGCGGAAATGGGGGAGTACATTCGCACCATCAGAGCACGGGTGGGAATGACACAACGGGAGTTCTCTCATCGGATTGGAATATCCGTGGACACACTACGAAACTGGGAGCAGGGCCGTCGGTATCCAACCGGTACCGCGCGGGCGTTGTTGCGGATAATCGACAAGGCACCGGAAGTCGCAGTTACCGCGCTGCAGCGGTGATAGTTACCGGGAATAAAAACTATCAAGAAGTCTACCTTTGTCGATGTTCGCACCCGCCGCTTTTTCAGGCTGGGATGGCGCAGGCGATGTGGCGGATGGCAGGCCGAATGCGGTTTGCGTCGCACTATCAGGGTCACGTTAGATATTACTAGTTTTGTTGTATTATCTAACGCGACCCTGAGCCTGTAATAGAATTCTTTTCCCGGCGAGCAATCCCTGGCTCGGGCGGGCCGCTCCGACCCTGT
>REEM01000169.1 GCA_007695055.1 Spirochaetaceae bacterium
CCCCAGTCGTGGTTGCAAAAGGTCAGGATGCACTTGCCCAGCGAATTAGAACCGTAGCAACTGAGAACGGTATTCCAATTATTGAGAACAAGCCCTTGGCACGAGCGCTCTATGCCGAGGTAGAAGTAGGCGATGCAATTCCAGAGCAGTTCTACCAAGCGGTGGTAACAGTGCTCAAGGAAGTGTATCGGCTTGATCGTAGCAAGGCGGCTGTATGGACCTGATGCTTCATAATAAGCACAGGATAGAGAGGTAAGCTTATGGCGGATGTCCAGGCACTACTCACAGACTCGTTTCTGCGAAAGCGAAGTGATGTGCTCGTTGCGGTAGGTGTGATTGTCATCATTCTGATGATGATCATCCCGTTGCCCACGGTCATTCTCGACTCACTTATGGCGCTCAACCTTGTGTTTGCGCTTTTGACAATACTCATTGTGCTGTACACCAAAAACGTGCTTGAGTTTTCGGTCTTTCCTACCGTGCTGCTCATTGCCACGGTGTACGGTCTAGCTCTCAATGTTTCCTCAACTCGGCTGATCCTGTCGCAGGGTGAGCAGTTTGGGGGTGCAATTATTCGGGCCTTTGCCAGCTTTGTTGTTGGTACGGCTGGCACCGAGGGTCTGGTGATTGGCGTCATTATCTTTGTCATTCTCATTGCGGTACAGTTTCTGGTCATTACCAAGGGTGCTACGAGGACGGCCGAGGTCGCGGCGCGTTTCACCCTGGATGCACTTCCACAGAAGCAAATGGCAATTGAGGCTGAATACAATTCCGGCATTCTCTCTGAAGAAGAGGCAACAAAGCGCAAGCTTGAGCTTGAACAAGAAGTCGACTTCTATGGAGCCATGGATGGTGCTTCCAAGTTTGTTTCGGGTAATGTCAAGGTTGGTATACTCATAACAATTATCAACATTGTTGGTGGAATAATTGTGGGCATGTCGATCCGAGGTGAGAGTCTGGACATGGCCCTTACCACCTACGTCTCATTGACAGTTGGTGACGGACTGGTTACTCAGTTTCCGGCGTTACTCATCTCTACCGCTAGTGGTTTGATTGTTACCCGAGCTGCGTCTGAGGGGAGTTTTGGTGAGGACGTAACCAAGCAGTTCACCAACCAGGCTCGGGTATACTGGATAGCGGCTTTCTTTCTCACGGTGTTGTCGTTCTTGCCAGGCTTTCCCTGGTACGTTCTCATGCCAATGGCGGCCTTGTCGGTGCTGTTAGGTATTCGTATTGGGCGACGCGATGCATCAGAAGCTGCTGACGAGCGCGCTGCTGAGGAGCGGAAGAAGCCCAAAGAGACACCGCCAGAACTGTCACCGGTTGCTCCGCTCGATCCTATTTCGCTTGAGCTTGGGTATGGTTTGGTCCCGCTTGTTGATCAGGATAAAGGCGCCGAGCTCTTGGATCGGGTGACGCGGATTCGGCGCGAAACAGCGCTGGAGCTTGGGCTGGCGGTTCCGCGTATTCGCATCATTGATAATATGCGACTTGAGCCCTCGGAGTACTCGTTCAAGATTCGTGGTGTTGAGGTAGGCCGCGGGAAAATCCGCATGGGCCACTATCTGTCTATTAATCCGGGAGGCGCTCGCGAAGAGATACCCGGCGAGTCGACCACAGACCCCGCCTTTGGCCTGCCCGCGAAATGGATTGTTGAGGATCAACGCGAACAAGCCGAACGGGCCGGGTACACGGTTGTGGACGCCCCCTCCATAATTGCAACGCATCTAACTGAACTCATTAAGCGGCATGCATCGGATATCCTTGGACGGCAGGAAGTCAAAGCAATGCTCGATGCGCTGAAACGTGAGTATCCCGCAGTTGTGGAAGAAGTGCAGTCGGCACTTTCGGTTGGTGAGGTTCAGAAAGTACTTCAAGCCTTACTTCGCGAACAGGTTTCTATTCGAAACCTCGTGACGATCTTGGAGGCCTTGGCCGACTATGGTAACATTACCAAGGACACCGGATTTTTGACAGAGAAGGTGCGTCAAGCCTTGTCACGGCAAATTAGTAAGCAGTACGCCGACGATGACAATGTGCTCCGGGTCATTACCATCGAGCCTAGTTTGGAGCAGCAAATTATCGAGTCACGAGTTGAAACCGCGGGTGGGGTAGCCCCGGCGATGTCACCGGAACTCCAGCGTCAGTGGATTAACGCGCTGGTAAACACCGTTCGGGGAGTGCAGGAACAAGGACGATATCCGCTCATTCTTTGTTCTGAGACAGCAAGGCCACTGGTAAAGGCGGGATCTGTACGAGAGTTGCCGGATCTTGCGGTTATGTCAGTGCTTGAAGTAATCCCGGAACTGCGTGTTGAGGGAATGGCCGAAATCCGAGTTGAGAGGTAGACATTAGATGGAGATCTTTATTGAACAAGCCGGATCACGCCACGAAGCGGAGGTGAAGGTACGTCAGAAGTACGGCGAGCGAGCGAGAATAATGAGTCATAAGACCATCCGCATGGGTGGATTTATGGGTTTATTCTCTCGTGAAGGCGTTGAGGTGTCAGGGTACTTCTCTAATGAGGCTCCACGCCGTGACGTAAACACGCCCCGAAAGACACCTGACCTGGAGGAAGAAAAGCGGAAAATTCTTGCTGGGGCCAAGGTGGCCGCACCTGAGACGTCAACTAAGACTATTGAGTTGGTACTGGATGAAATCCGGACTCTCAAGCAGTCTTTGGCTGGCGGGAATGGACGGTCCGAGGAGTCGGGTGCGGGATACGCACATCCAACCTTGCGTAAACTGGCAAATATTATGGAGGCCAATGACTTCACCTCCGACTATATCCAGGCCATGCTCACCCGAGTAAAGAACGACTATTCACTTGATGCGCTTGAGGACTACAGGACCGTGGAAGAGCGCACACTTGACTGGATTGGTGAGTCAATATCAGTTATGAGGTTTACCGAGAAGCATCGTCCTCATGTCATGGTAGTTGTTGGGCCTACTGGGGTAGGCAAAACTACCACCATTGCTAAGTTGGCCGCCATGTACGGCGTTCCTCAGGTTGCGACAGGTGCAGAGAAGAAGGTACGAATTCTCACGATAGACAGCTATAGGATCGGTGCAATTCATCAGATACAGACCTATGGCAAAATTATGAACATTCCGGTTACCTGTGTTGAAACCGTAGATGAACTGCAGAAACAGATAGCCCTCTACGACGATGCAGACTTGGTATTTGTTGACACCGTTGGCAAAAGCCCCCGTGATGGGAAAAATCTTGGGAGAATGAGCGACCTGCTGCATGGTTGTGGTGCCGGTGGTGATTATCATTTGGCTTTGAGTGCAACAACCAAGACGAGCGACATGCAACAGATTGCCCAGCAGTTTGAGGTGTTTGGGTATAAATCAATCATCCTGACTAAACTGGATGAGACGACAAGGGTGGGTAACGTTATTAGTGTTCTCGCCGAGCGACGCAAACCATTGTCCTTTATTACGGACGGCCAGAAGGTGCCGGAGAATATATCGCCTGCATCGGTGCAAAAACTTCTGATTAACCTGGAAGGATTTACCGTCAATAGAGATAGGATAGACGAAAAGTTTTCCTGATAACTACGAACGGAGTGTGGAATGGCTGATCAGGCGGAAACCTTACGAGAAATAATGAAGAACAAGCCAGCAAATGCGCAGGCGAAAACTCGTATCATTACCATTGCAAGTGGAAAAGGCGGGGTGGGTAAGACAAATATCTCAACCAATCTTGCTATAGCGTACGCACGGCTCGGGAAACGAGTCATTCTTATGGATGCCGATCTTGGATTGGCTAACGTGAATGTTATTCTTGGGATTATCCCCAAATACAACCTCTATCATCTGATTCGACGTCAGAAGACCATGAGTGAGATCATTATGGATACCAACTACGGTATTCAAATTGTTGCTGGGGCTTCGGGTTTCTCAAAAATCGCAAACTTAACTCATGATGAACGTGATGCTTTTGTGAACGACTTGTCCGAACTATCCGTGGCCGATGTCATAATCATTGATACCAGCGCCGGGGTATCAGACAACGTACTTTCCTTTGTTGCTGCTGCGGACGAGGCCATCATTGTTACGACGCCGGAGCCTACCGCCATTACCGATGCGTACGGTATAATTAAGATCATAGCGACCGAAATAGACAACCTAAGTCTCTCCCTGAAGCTGGTGGTGAACAGGGTATCCTCGGTGACCGAGGGGAAACGAGTGGCTGAGCGGGTAATAAATATTGCTGGCCAGTTTTTGAATCTTAAAGTGGACTATCTTGGTTACGTGTACGAGGATCCAATTGTGCACCAGGCGGTGCTGCGGCAGAAACCATTTATGGCGGTAGATCCGCGCTCAAAGGCGTCGATCAGTGTGCAACACATTGTTAGCCGCCTTGAAAAAATTGATTTTCAAGAGACCGGAGGAATTGGGAATTTTCTGAAGAAACTCCTTGGGAGGTCATCCGGCTAAGGTACCCGGAGTGTTCGTAGCTTGACGGTAGGGAGCTTTTTCCCTACTCTGTAGGTGGAGTACTGGAGGCTTATGTCGCTAGCGGTTAACTGGAAACTTGCAGTAGGAGCCGGCGTCGCCGCTTTTTTGCTCTCGGTGTTTTCCGGAGCCTTGGGTGGAGTGGGCCTTGGGGCCATTATTGTCCGGGCCCCTCTTGCTGGACTCCTTTTCGCGGCGTTTGGTTTGGGTCTTGAGTTGGTGGTGCGGCGTTTCCTACCTGAGTTATTCGACGCCGGTACTTCTCAGGAACTTGGGTCACGCGTAAACATAGTGGTAGATGATGAAGATGAGCAGCTTTCAGAGGTACAAGGCCAGACCCGGGATGCCGCGACGCCGGAATTGAACGGTGAGCAGGGCGATGCCGGTGTTGCTGAGAAATCAAAGTCTGAGAATGACTGGGACGAACTTGATAATCCCGAGGAAAGCTTGGTGCAAGAGGTTCAGGAAGCCCGGCAACAAGACGCTGATGCCGAAACCGCTGAGCCCGAGTTGGTAGATGAGACAACGCCTGATAAGGCGTCAGAGGTAAGTGAAAAGACTGAGGCCGATAGTCAGGTTGCGGCGAATGAGCTAGATGAGCTTCCTGATGTGGGCCGTTTTGCTGAGGACTTCTCGTCTGATGGGACGCAGGACTCGCCTCAAGTCGCAGGATCATCGAGTCCACGATCTGCGGAGAGTGATGGGCAAGATCCTGCAATGATTGCGAAGGCGTTACAAACAATGTTGAAACGTGAAAGTGAGTAGCATGAGGAAAAGAAAGGGATAGTATGGGAGAAAAACCCACGGCAGAGAACACCGTAGCCCCGGAAAGGTCGGAGGAAGAACTCTGGCGTCTGTACCGGAAAAAGCGTGACCCCGCTATCCGCGAGACACTGGTAAAACAGTACGCGCCGCTGGTCAAGTATGTTGCCGGAAAGGTCGCAATAGGGATGCCTCACAACGTCGAGTTTGATGACCTTGTTGGATACGGCGTGTTCGGACTTTTTGATGCTATAGAAAAGTTTGATCCGGACAAGCATGTAAAGTTTAAGACCTACGCCGTTACTCGAATTCGGGGAGCAATTTTTGATGAGTTGCGTTCTATCGACTGGGTACCTCGCTCTGTTCGACAGAAAACTCGCGAAGTCGAGGAAACGGTTCGGCGGCTTGAGGCTTCACTAGGACGAGCCGCCCACGACAACGAAATTGCTGCGGCAATGGGTGTGTCGGTGAAAGATTTTGAGAAGCTTATGCTCAAGATCAGCGGAACTTCGGTGCTTTCGCTGAATGACGTTTGGTACACCGGGGATGATAACGACAAGGTTTCGATTGCGGATAGCATTGAGTCTCCAAAGAGCCTGAATCCGGAAATCATTGTTGAAAAAGACGAGATCCGAAGGGTCATTGTCTCTGCAATTAGCGAGCTTCCGGAAAAGGAGAAAAAGGTTCTTGTTCTTTACTACTACGAGGATCTAACCTTGAAAGAGATTGGTCAGGTGCTGGAGGTTACTGAGTCGCGTGTTTCGCAGTTGCATACGAAGGCCATACTCCGTCTGCGTGCAAAACTCACGAACCTAAAGAAAGGAATTATGTAACATGGTGGGAATGGACGAGCTCAAGGCCTATATGCAGTCTCAATTGCAGGAGGACTCTAAGCGCTCGTTTGTTACCGTTACTGGGGCTACTTTAGAGGAAGCCCTGCAGTCCGCTTCCATTGAGCTATCTTTACCACTGAAGAAAGTCGAGTATGAAGTCCTAGAGAAGGGGAGTCCCGGCCTTGTTGGAATTCGGCGAAAGAACTTCGTGGTCATGGCCTATCCGGCGGGTGGTCAGCTGAGCGAGTTCAGTGACGGCGATTTCGACATGGACATGGGTTTTCCCAGTGAATCTGGAGAAG
>REEM01000189.1 GCA_007695055.1 Spirochaetaceae bacterium
CTGGAACTGCTTGAGACCTTTGAGCGTCTGCAGCAGCCCGGCGCAGGTCACAACTAAAGAAAACCAATGAAGGAGCACACAGATATGAACAGCTCATATGTCTTACGAATGGCACGAACGGCACGAATGGCTACGGCGGCACGAATGCCACGAATCTCACGAATGGCCGCGGCGGCACTGCTGCTTGTGGCGCTTGGACTTGGTCTAAGTTCCTGCTCACGCAAGGAAGAGGTGGCCGACCCGCCGCGGCTCGTTCGCACCTACGAGGTGCGTGCCGAGCAAAACTATGAAAGCCGGACCTTTGTGGGGCGTACCCGCGCCGGAAGCGAAAGCCGGGTGAGCCCCAAGGTTGCCGGAGCGGTGCAGCAGGTACTGGTCGATATCGGAGACGAAGTGGCGGTAAACGACGTCATTGCACGCATAGACCCAGAGCCGCTTGAGCTGCAGCGGCAGGCGGCGGCAAGCCGCTTGGCAGGTGCCCAGGCGCAGGAAGTGCAGGCCCGCGCGGCCTACAGCCGCGTCTCGGATCTGTACCGTCAGGAGCTGGCGAGCCGCAGCGAGTACGACGCGGCGCGGGCCGCCATAGACACCGCCTCTGCCTCGGTTGATGGCGCGCGGCGGCAGCTCGAGCTTGCCGAGCTACAGCTGTCCTACACCGAGGTGCGCTCACCTTTTGACGGACGAGTCTCGGCACGCATTGTGCAGGACGGAGAGAACGTAGCGGCCGGGCACCCCATTGTCATGATCACCTCGCGGGATCGGCTGGAAATACAGCTGTCTGTGCCCGACACCGTGGTGTCACAGATCAACCGCGGCGACGAGGTGAGTGTACGTCTGGAAGCCTTGGGCAACACGCAGCTGCGTGCGGTCGTCAGCGGCGTCGGCGGCGGTGCCGCTCTTGGCGTTGGCACATTCCCGGTCACCCTGCAGATGCTGGATGAAGACCCGCGCCTGCGTGCAGGCATGATAGCAGAGGTGACCTTTACTCGGCCCAGCAACGGCCGCGTGACCGAGTCCAGCGAGTCCAGCGAGCCTACCGAGCCGGTGTTCCGTGTTCCAGCAAGTGCCGTCGCAGAAGACCGCGAGGGGCGCTTTGTTTTCCGCTTGCGCCCGCTCAACGGAGATGAAGAGGCGGCCGCCTCGGACGGCGCCGTCTCCCAAGGCGCCTCCCCGACCAGCGCCGCCGCAAACGGCGGGGAAAAGCTCATGCGGGTGGAACGCAGCCCGGTAGAAATTGGCAAGCTGCATTCGCGCGAGATTGAGCTGCGCAGTGGCGTGCAGGACGGCGACCTGATTATAACGCTGGGGCTGAACCACATCAGTGACGAAATGACCGTACGAGTAATGGAGCGTTAACTATGGGTATTACACAGTTTTCAATGGAGAAGAACCGTTTCACCCTCCTGGCACTGCTGTGCCTCTCGGTTGCGGGTGTGTTCGGTTACATAAACGCTCCCAAGGCCGAGGATCCGGGCTTTACGGTGCGCACCGCGGTTGTGGTGAGCTACTACCCGGGCGCCACCCCGGAGCGCATGGAGCAGCTTGTCAGTAAGCCGCTTGAGGAAGAAATCCAAGAGATTCCTGAGGTGGAGCGCGTGCGCTCTGAGTCCCGTACCGGGGTCTCAATAGTCTATGTCGATGTCGCAGAACGCTACAAAGACATGTCGCCGATCTGGGATGAACTCCGCAACTCGGTAGAGGCTGCCTCACGAGGACTGCCGGAACAGGTGATTGGGCCCTTTGTGAACGACAGCTTTGGCGATGTCTTTGGCACAATCATTACCATTACCGGCGATGGCCTCACACCCCAGGAGCTTGAGCAGTACGCCGATGATCTCAAGGACCTGCTGGTGGCAACGCCTGAGGCGGCCCGGGTCAGTATTCACGGTGTGCAGCAGCGCAAGGTCTACATCGACTACTCCGAGTCTCGTCTCTCCGAGCTTGGGCTGACACCCTTTCAGCTGCGTGAGCTTATTCGCGCACAGAACATTGTGCTGCCCGGGGGCGAGGTCTACACCGACTGGGAGCGCATTACTCTGACCCCCAGCGGCAACTTTGAGCGCATTGAGGATCTCCGAAATCTTGTCATTCCAATACAAGAACGGGGCGAGTTAGTCTTCCTGGGCGATATCGCCGAGATTGAGTTTGGCTACGAAGACCCGGCCCGCACCTACGTGCACAGCAGTGGCGAGCCCGGGGTGGCGGTAGCGGTAAGTCTGCGTGAAGGCGGCAACATCTCGGAACTTGGGCGCGACGTCCACCGCGTGGTGGATCAGTTCCGCAATCAGGTGCCGCTTGGCGTGGAGCTTGAAATCACCGCCGACCAGGCCTTTCATGTGAGCGATCGCGTGAACAGCTTCATGGTCAACATTGTACAGGCCATGATCACCATTATGGCAGTCATGCTCATTGCCATTGGTGTGCGAATGGGCTTGGTGGTAACCTCTCTTGTTCCGGTTACCATTCTTACCACCCTCTTTCTCCTGCCCATGTTTGAGATTGGCATTGATCAGGTCTCGCTGGCCTCAATCATCATTGCCTTGGGTATGCTGGTGGACAACTCAATAGTCATTGCCGAGTCCACCATGGTGCTGACCAACGAGGGCGCATCTCCGCGTGACGCGGCAGTAAAGTCTGCCAAGGAGCTTGGTACGCCGCTGCTCATTTCCTCGCTCATTATCTGTGCCGCCTTCCTTCCTGCGCTGCTGGCCGAGCACTCGCTCAGTGAGTACGCCAGTCCGGTCTTCTGGGGTGTGAGCATTACGCTGTTGGCGTCCTGGGTCTTCTCAATTACCATGACGCCGCTCTTAAGCGCACGCTACCTGCAAAGTGCGGGTGAGGCCAAGGAAAGCAAGGTGGGCGCCGCCGTACAAAGGGGATATCGTCACGCACTCGAGGTGTTCCTGCACCACCGTGTGCTTGTCCTCAGTGGTCTGTGTGTCGCTCTGGTAGTGGCAGGCTTTGGGGCGATGTTGGTGCCGCGGCAGTTCTTCCCAAACAATGACCGGGCGGTGATCACGGTGGAGCTTGAGTACGCCACCGGAACCTCGCTGGAACGCACAACCGAGTTGGTGAAAGATCTTGAGCGCTTCTACCACGAGGAGTATGGTGGTGACGGGGTGGACTCCTGGACAAGCTTCATAGGTGGGAACGCCCCGCGCTTCTACCTGCCCTTCAACCCGGAACCGGCACGCTCTGAGTACGCAGTGCTGGTGGTCAACCTCACCCGGCATGAGGACATGGAAAGTGTCATAGACGGAACCAATGCCTTTCTTGAGAACAACTATCCCGAGGTGCGGGTGCGGGCACGACCCTTGGTGCTTGGCCCACCTGTTGAGGCACCAATAGAGGTGCGCATATCCGGTGAGGACGAGGAGCGCATCTTTGCACTGGCAGAGAGCGTACGCGGCCGCATGCGCGAGACCTCAGGTGTCTACGGTGTGCGTGACGACTGGGGCCCCCGAACCAAGCAGCTCAAGGTGCTCACCGACGACGCACGTGCCAAGGCCGCCGGGGTCACAAGCCAGGAGGTCGCGCTTTCCCTCCAGACCGCGCTGAGCGGGCTGCAGGTATCTGAGTATCGTGGTGAGGACAAGATTATGCCTATTACGCTGCGGGCTGGCGGCAACGCCGGAAGCGGGGCGCAGCAGATTGAGCACCTGGAAACCGTGCAGGTCTACTCCACAACAACCGGCAACGCGGTGCCCCTTACTCAGCTGGCGCGCCTTGAACTGGACTGGATGCCCTCACGTATCATGCGCCGCGACCTCAGCCGCACCGTAACCCTGCAGGGTGATCTGCGCGAGGGCTACAACGCAATAGCCATTTCAGAGGGACTTGAGTCGTGGCTGCAGGAAGAAAGCCGGGGCTGGCCCGCTGGCTACACCTATGAAATTGCCGGTGAAGCCGAGGCCACCACCGACGCCAACCGCGCCATCTTTGACCAGCTGCCGCTTGCCGGGCTCATCATGTTGCTGCTGCTGGTGGCCCAGTTCAACTCGGTGCGCAAGACCTTTCTGGTACTGCTCACCATTCCCTTTGGGCTCATAGGAGTTGTGTTTGGCTTGCTGGTGACACAGGCTACCTTTGGCGTCATGACGCTGCTCGGAGTCATTTCCCTTGCCGGTATTGTGGTGAAGAACGCGGTGGTCTTGCTTGACCGAATTAAGATTGAGATAGAGGAGAACGGGCGTCTTCCATACGATGCAGTCATTCAGGCCTGCACCCGACGAGTGCGGCCCATCCTGCTGACCACCGCCACCACCATCTTTGGGCTTCTGCCCCTATGGTTCGGCGGCAGCCCCCTCTGGGAAAGCATGACCATTGCCGTAATCTTCGGCCTGGCATTCTCCACCCTACTGACGCTGGGCTTTGTGCCCGCAATGTATACCTTGCTCTACAAGGTGGAAATTCCGTCCCAGTCCCAGGGCTAAACCGCACGCGGCAAGCGCCTAAGTTTTCGTTTCACCGTATAGGGGCAAAGTGATAGCATTATGCTATCACTTTGCCTACAGCGTAATTTGTTCACGAGTGACTGGCACCGCCCGATCCACTGCCCCACCCACTGCCACTCCCACTGCCGCCTATCTCATTCCAAGGTAGCACCTCAATGTCCCGGCGGGTTTGTTTGCTGTCCCCTGCATACACCACACGTGCCGGTCCAGCCTCGTCCCCGGCAAGTTCACTCCAGTATCGCAGGTTTGAAAAGAACTCGGGCTGAATGGTGGCGCCGGACTTGATCTCTACCGGGAGGAGTTGCGACGAACTCTCAATGACTACATCGACCTCATGTCCGGTACGGTCACGCCAGAAATAGAGGTCAGACCGCCTTCCGTCGTTGTAGCGTTGTTTCAGGAGTTCGGACACCACATAGGTTTCAAAAAGGCCACCTCGCATGGGGTGTGTCCAAAGCTGTTCCGGTGTCTCAATGCCCAACAAATACGCTGCCAGGCCGGTGTCAAAGAAGAACAGTTTAGGGGACTTTGTTAGGCGTTTGTTGAAGTTACGATGGTGTGGAGAAAGCAGGTGAATGATGTAGCTCGCCTCAAGCACCGAGATCCATGCCTTTGCGGTATTGGTACTGACTCCACAGTCCAGCGCCAAGGAAGACAAGTTCAGAATGCTGCCGGTGCGGGCAGCACACATCTTGAGAAACACTTGGAAGGTGCGTAGATCCCGAACCTGTAGGATCTGATGGAGGTCGCGTTCAAGATACGTGGCAATGTAGGCCGGAAACCAGTCTCGTGGCTCAACAGGTCGGTCGTATAAGGGAGGGTAGAACCCGGAGAAGAGAGCGGCCTTTGGGCTATTGGCCAAGCGCCCGGCACTGTGGAGCTCCGAGACCGAGAAGGGGAGCAGGCTGAGCAATGCAACACGGCCAGCCAGTGACTGGGTGATACCGGCTCGTAAATCAAATTGCTGTGAGCCGGTCAGAACAATGCGGCCCATGGGGCCCGGAGAGTCCGCTACTGCCTGGAGGTATGAGAAGAGGTTTGGAACTCGTTGCACCTCATCTATGATAACGCCACCGGCAAAGTCGGATAAGAATGCCCGAGGATCGCTTTCTGCGTACTCGCGAGAATCCGGATCCTCAAGCGATACGTAGGGTCTATCCGGCCACGCTGCACGCGCCAAGGTAGTCTTGCCCGACTGTCGAGGCCCAGTGATACCGATGATAGGGAACCCGACCTCCAGCCGCCGGAGGGTGGCAAGTGCGTCTCGAGCAATCATACTGCAAGTATAACGCCACCCGGACAAATATGCAATTCAATTGCAGATCTGCCCGACGGCTTAGGCGTTCTTTTGGACCTTGGCCCAGGTGTCGCGGAGGCCGACGGCGCGGTTGAAGACCGGGTGTTCCGGGCTGTGGTCGCGGCGGTCGGCTACGAAGTAGCCCTGGCGCAGGAACTGGAACACGGTCTCGGGCGCGGCCTCGGCGAGTGCGGGTTCGGCCTTGCATCCGGTGAGCACCTCGCATGAGTCCTTGTTTATGAGCTCACGCCAGTCCTGGCCATCCTTCAGGTTGGCCGGGTCTTCTACCGAGAAGAGGCGGTCGTAGAGCCGCACCTCACTGTCTACCGCGTGGGCGGCGCTGACCCAGTGCGAGGTGCCTTTGACCTTGCGCCCGTCCGGGGTTCCGCCTCCGCGCGACTCCGGGTCGTAGCTACAGCGTAACTCCACCACCTCACCTACATCGTTTTTAATGACCTCGTCACAGGTAATGTAGTAGGCGTGCTTGAGCCGTATTTCCTTGCCTGGTGAGAGCCGGAAAAACTTCTTGGGTGGGTCTTCCAT
>REEM01000055.1 GCA_007695055.1 Spirochaetaceae bacterium
GATCTGGTCCTCCTCCTCTTCGCGAGAAGGCGGTTGGAAGCCTGTCTCTCTATCAAGGTCGAAGTCAAGGTCGTCGAAGCTTTGATCACGATCCTCATCATTGCGCAGTCGGGGCTCGTCAAGCTCCATATTAAGATCAAGATTAAGATCTAAATCCAGGCTCAGGGAAGCAAGTTCGCTCGTACCTGAGAGCGAGAAACCACGAGTATCTATAGTACTCCGGAGACGGTCGACAAGTATTGGCGTCTGTTGGTCAGTGAACTGCTCCATGGTATCAAAATCTCGAGGTTCGGTTCCGCTGAGGAATAACTCTTCACGTGTGGTGCCCCGGTAGTTCTCCGGTGGCAATAAACCACTACGGCGTGCGACGGTAACCTCGGTGAGTCCGGTATTGGGGCGGGTGAACTCACGTGGTTCGAGTCCTTCATGGGCTGCCTTCATGAAACGTCCCCAGAGGGGCCCAGCTGCCACTGCTCCGGTTTGGTTGGTACCGAGGGAGTTGCCACCGGCCCTGTCAAATCCAAGCCAGACGGCGGATGTCAAGTATGGAGTATACCCAACTGTCCAGGCGTCGGACCAGTTCTGGGTTGTACCGGTTTTACCTGCGGTGGGCATGGTAAAGCCTCCTGCCTGAGCCTCAGCAAAACGGAGAGTTCCGTCGGTGACAGCAGAGGTAAGTATATCGGTCATGACATAGGCCGTCTGGGGAGAAATGATCTGGTTTTGGTCTCGTCTTCGTTGTTGCTCGAGCCGAACCGCTCGTTCATGCTCAAGAATAATTCGACCATTGCGGTCTTCAATGTAGCGAATTGCAATTGGTTCAACCGCACGCCCATCGTTTGCAAAGGTGGCAAAGGCACGGGCCATTTCCAGTGGCGCCACGGAAATAATTCCCAGTCCCACCGGATAGCGGCGGACGAGATTCCGCTGTGCCATAGAAGCCTCTGGGATACCAAGTAGCCGAGCGGAAATAGTGAGTGCGTCGTTAAAACCTACACGCTCAAGCACACGGAGTGACGGAACGTTCATGGACGCGGCTAGCGCGTCTCGCACCAGTACCGGGCCGTGCCACTCTCCGCGGAAGTTAAGTGGTGTATACGGTGTACCGTCCTCGTTCCAGAAGACCGACGGCGAGTCATAAATCATGGTTGCTGGAGTCACGGCCTTTTTGTCCAGTGCGGCAGCGTAGTAAAGAGGTTTAAAAGCCGAGCCGGGTAGCACACGGGCATCTACGGCTCGGTTAAACTGGCTGCGGGCCTCGAACCCACTTCCTCCGATCATGGCAGTCACGTAGCCAGTCTCGTTTTCTATGGAGACAAGGGCCCCTTGGACTGTGGTGCGTCTGGCGTCTCGATCTTGTCGAACATAAGCCTCGCGAGTCATGTTTCTTGCTTCATCTCGTTCATCCACGCCAAACATCAATGAGACTACATCGAGCACGGGATTAATCTGTGTTTGATAGTATTCACGGGTTCGTCTCTTCTGGACGGCGTCACCCACATGAAAGTCACCAATGTCAAAGGCCAAAGCAAGCAAGTCTATCATTGGAATAAGCTCGTCGCCATGTGCCATGCGTGCACCAGTATTGCTCCGATAGCGGACATTTGCGTCCTCAATACCTTGTTCCATAATTCGTTGCGCAGCGAGTTGGTGATCAAGATCCAGGGTGGTATGTACAACAAGCCCTTCTCGATTGATGTCGATACTGCCAAGCAATAACTGGTTTTCCAGCCGGTAGCGAACGTACTCGCTGAAGTAAGGGGCACGGTCTTCACGGTCAAAAAAGGCACTCGATGTGCTGGCACGGGTAAAGTCGTAGTTTGCCCAGTACTCATCATAGGCACGGTCAACCGTCTCTGCTTCCGTAAAACCAAGTTCAACCATGCGGTTCAGGATGACCTGCTGCATTCGGCGAGCTTCGTTCGGGCGCCGAATAGGTGAGTATAGGGAAGGATTAGCAAGCTGTATCACCAGCATAACCGACTCGGCAACCGAAAGCTCAACGGCCGAGTGCCCAAAGTAGTACTGTGAGGCGGCCTCTACACCGTAGGTGCCATGACCAAAGTACATAGTGTTAAGGTACCGTTCAAGGATTTCATACTTACTCAGTGTACGTTCAAGTTGCAGGGCCCACCATAACTCTCGGAGTTTTCTTAGAAGAGAGAACTCCTGTCGGTCAGCATATAGGTGCCCGGCAAGCTGTTGTGTAAGTGTGCTACCCCCCGAGACGTAACGTCCGGTGACAATATTCCAGGCAGCACGAGCGGTTCCCTGTATGCTGAAACCACGATGCTCGAAGAAGGTTTGGTCTTCCCTCGTTACAAGTGCGAATATAAGGTGCCGTGGAAGGTCTTCTATAGCGACTAACGCACGGTTTTCCTCCGAGAAAAACTCTGTGATGAGGCGTCCATGTCGATCAAGCACCTGCGTCGGCAAAGCGTTCTCATGAGGTGTGCTTCTTGTAACCGATGCGGAGTTTTCTATTGAAGCAAGAGCAAGACCGGTTATGACGCCGACAAGTATCGCGGAGAGCACCGCAAAGCCTATGACAAGCCCGAGCGCAATACGCTTCTTACCGGTATGTACCATAGCAGAAGGTTACGAAGTGTTACGCATTTTGTCAATATAGCGTGATGGAGTTGATGTGCGCTCATGAGATAGTGAGTGCACAAAAAAAAGACCGGTTCGGGGAGAACCGGTCAAGTGCCAACCGCAATGGACATAGTAAACTGGGAGGGGAACTACACCCGCGCGGCTGACTCTTTCATTATCGTCCGAAATGAATTTCAGTTTAGTCTTCGTTTACCAGTATATCAAGGCTTAACGAGACTTTGTACTCACGGCTTGGTTCGACGCGAATACGACGGGTCACGGTATGATCTCCAATGCGAAAGAGTAAGGTGTGTTCACCCGGTAAAAGCTCGACTACGTCGTTTATGCCGGTCACGTCACGACCGTTAATGAAGACCTCGGTACCTTCCGGCGCGCTAAGAAAGAGTTTTGCAACCGCTGGCTCAAGACGTATGGAGGCCGTGGTAATGCTTCCTCGTTCAATTCCTACCGTAAAAGACTGTTCTTTCCACATTTCTCCACGAAACGAGACACGGTGCAGACCCGGCCGACGGAGTACCGGGAGGTCTGAAAGAACAAGGTTCTCGCCGTCAAGACGTAACTCGGTCGCTATCAAGCGCTCATCGTCATACTCAATAGCATTACCGTCGATATCTTGAAAGCGAAGCACCAGACCACCCTGGTTTCGGGTAACCGGGCGAATAGTGAGGCGCACACGCGCAGCAGCCGCTCGCCGGCTAATTCCCTTCATAACTGGCTGAATGGAGACGGCAATTGGCATTTCACCAGAGGAGGTGATGCTTTGCGCAACTTCAAGCGTAGCTGAGCTGCGGAACTCATGCTCTATGCTGGTCGGCAGTGCGGTAAAGAAACGCGACCCACTAGGGAAGGGTTGAAGAATGACTCGATCCCCTTCAATGCGTCGGGCCCCCTGACTTGCCGCAGACTCAGCAATGTTGCGCAGAACCAAGAGAGCCAAACTCCCGGGGAACTCGCGCGCATCGGCCGGTATGGCTACCTCTATTTCTATTCCGTTCAGGAAGCGAGGGTCACCAACAGGGTTTATGACAGCAATTTCCTCTAGACCAAGCTCAATAGTGATTGGAGTCCCGGCCGCGAGATCCAGGTCCAAGCGGTTTTCAACTGGACCTTGAATGACATCGGCTACACTCATTAAAGGGAACACAGCGGTTGCTATGAGTAAGATGAGGAATGAGCTGAGCCGCCGAGACGGGCGATGATGCATGTATTGCATTCTTTACCTACCGCTCCGCGGGAGCAACTGCATTGGATCCCGGGGAACTCCGTTCAACCTGATTTCAAAGTGAAGATGAGCACCAGTGGAGAGTCCGGTGCTCCCGACCTCACCAATTACTGCGCCTGCTCGTACCTGTTCCTCTAAATCTACCACGATGCGGCCAAGATGCCCATAGAGAGATTCGTATCCGTCTCCATGCTGGAGTAAAACATATTGACCGTACACCGCATCATACCCTGCATCAATGACTCGGCCCGAACGGGCGGCATGGACATTTGTTCCCATAGGCGCCACCAAGTCTACCCCATTATGAAAGCTCATGGCGCCGGTAAAGGGACTTCGCCGGAATCCGTAAGGAGAGGATACACGAAACTCAAGCAGCGGACTACGAAAGAGGGCCCGGAGAAAGGCCAAACGTTCCTCCGAGCTGAAGTCCTCACCAGGTTTGAAACTGAAGGAGACGGGAGATCCCGAGACATTAACCCGAACTGAACTCGCCATTTGGTTCAGTCGGTTGGCTAACATGAACTCCAGATCTGTCTCTGGCTCAGTCGGCACAAATAGTCCAGGCATGCTTGGAACCAGTAGAAACTCATGGGTGTGCGGAATCTCCGGTGAGTCCAGGCGGTTGAGTGAGGCAATAGCGGAGTAGGGGAGAGAAAACCGCGCAGCAATACTTAGGAGGGTGTCGTTTTGGCGCGGTCTCACTTGGTACACCATTAAGGGTGGGCGCTCATGATTGCGCGCCGCCGCTCGGTAATACTCATTTACCCCCTCTTGATGCTGTCGGAACACAGGATCTGAATTGTTCAGGGCTCGTATCTCCGGGTACTGAGCGTACAGCCCGGCGTTGAAGGTAAGAAAGGCCAACGCAATGAACGCATAACTCGTTGCTTTGTAGTGTTGCCCTCTCCGGGTGCGCACCTTCAACGCTCGCGATCCTTTGTACTTGACTGTTGCTTTGGCACCCGCGAAGGACGCAGTCCGGCCGCAAGGAGGCCCGCTGCACACGCCGCCACAAATGCGAGAATGAAAGCTGATAGACCTGCACCAAAAAGTGCCCCCGCCCCAAAATAGACGGACAGGAGTGCGGCAACCGTAGAGGCCACCAGTCGCAGCCGGAAAGCCCTTCTGCGTGTTTGGGACTCCATAGTCCGCCGCTCGCGCGCGCGGCGCTGCAAACCCCTGAACCCCAGCATGGATAGAGCGCCAAGAACAAGAACCGGAACGCCAATGCTGTAGACGGTCGGAAAATTGGTTGAAACGTACCATAGGGGTAGCACAATCAGCGCACCGGCTGCAATGAACAAGGTGATCGCAAGCGCGACCACGCCAATACCACGTAGCAGCAGCATGTACGCTCCTGCGGCGCGTCTTATTACATCACTCATGGGCGACCTCCAGCCAGTACGCGATCGCGTTCGGCCTCATACTGTAGTGCTAGACTTTCCCTTCCAAGGCTCCGACTCGAGGTGGCGAGTGCATTCAAGATCGCCGCCGCCTGCCTATGTCGTCCGAGTGCTGCCTCTACCGACAATGCGCGTTCATAATAGGATATTCCGGCCTCCAAGTCCCCTGCACGGCTATGGATCTGCCCAAGAGCGGTCAGATCTGCTGCAATGCCGCGTGAGTTCTCAACGCTCTTGTCCAACTCCAGAGCCAGCCCGGCGGCTTGTATAGCCTCCGGGAAACGCTCCTGTCGAGAGTACAGTGACGCGAGCATGTAGTGGTTCGAAGCCTTTTCGGCAACGTGCCCTTCCTTGGTATTAATTTCCAGTGCTCGCCGGATATAGGACTCAGCGCCTGCATAGTCTCCGCGACGTGATGCGACCGCACCTAGGTTGTGATATACAACTGCGGCCTCAGGTGTTGTTGCACCTCGCGGCAGCATTGCCTCGGCAGCCCGGAGTCGAGCCTCGGCATCCTCGGGGCGACCACGTGTGAGATAGAGCTCGCCAAGGTTGGAGTTGCTTTGCAGCTGTCCTGCTGCGTAGTCAATCTCGGTAGCGATGCCATATGCCCGTAAGAAGCTGCGCTCTGCGGCCTCTATGTCTCCCTGGGCGGCATACACCTTGCCGAGCGAGTTGTGCGACCGCACAACCCCTTCTTGATGGTCTACCGAGGCGTTTTGTCGCAGTGCAAGCTGGAAGAAGCGCACCGCTTGCTCATACTCGGCTCGTTCGAAATACTGGTTGCCGAACTCCAGATTACGGGCTGCCTGGTTGCGCACCGTGAAGACCCCATCGGGTTGGTCGGGAGTGGAGGAACACGCACCAAAGGTGAGTAGCATTAACAATAGCAGCGCCGACGGTCCGAAAGAAGCACGCATTAAAACTCCT
>REEM01000134.1 GCA_007695055.1 Spirochaetaceae bacterium
GTTCACCAAGAAGGTACCCGCTCCGCTTCTCGTACTCGGCGCCCTACTTGCGGGACTACTGCTGCAATAGTTTGCGGTCGAGAGCGGGGTTTTCGTGCAATTTCGGCATGAATCGCCGGTTTTGAACTTGCGCTCAGAGTTAAGTTTTCCTACTATTTGTAATTGCTCGAATGTGGGCTCCCTTACCGTTGATATGGCTGTATAAGGAGGAAAGATGCCGACTCGGGACGCACAGCAGCTTCTTTCGCTTGTCGAAGAAATCTACGCCATAGAGGAGCTCGATCAACTGCTGGAAGCGGTACTGACCAAGGCGCGTACCTTTCTTCGTGCGGACGCGGGGACGCTCTACCTCAAGTCAAACAACAAGCTGTTTTTCTCGTTTATTCAGAACGATTCCATGTTTTCCGGCGATAAAGCCGAGGCCCGCTACATTTACTCAAGCCGGTACCTGACACTCGACCGAACATCACTCGCGGGTTATGTTGCCAAAGCTGGAGAGAGCGTAACCATTGACGATGTGTACGACATCCAAAGTGATGTCGACTACTCATTTAATCCGGATTTTGACCGACAAAGTAACTATCGCACCAAGTCAATGCTTATGGTCCCGCTGAAGATTCCGCGGGGGGCGGTGGTCGGCGTACTTCAGTTAATAAACGCCAAGGACGAATCTGAGAACGTGGTGCCGTTCTCTCGGAATGACGAGCTGTACCTTAATCAGTTTGCACAGTATGCGGCAAGCGCAATTGAAAAGGCCCGCCTCTCCAAAGAGATGGTTTTGAGAATGGTTGAAGTTACAACGTTGCATGATCCCTTCGAGACCGCGCAGCATGCGAAGCGGGTCGGCGCATATGCGGTAGAGCTCTTCGACAAATGGGCGACACAGAAGCATGTGGCCGTCGGAAAGATCTCGCAGCTGCGTGAATACCTGAAAACCGCGGCAATGCTTCACGATATAGGCAAAGTGGCAATCAGTGACTCAATTCTCAAGCGACGAGGAGAGCTCACCCCCGAGGAACACAACGAGCTGAAAAAGCATACCGTTCTTGGCAGTCAACTGTTTAGACGGCGGGAGTCCTACTGGGATGTTCTCAGTCGCGATGTCGCTGAGTGTCACCATGAACGCTGGGACGGCACGGGGTACCCAGGCGCTTACCGCATAGATGACGCTGGCAAGATCACCTTCGGACCAGGAAAAAAGGGGCGTGCCATTCCCTGGAGTGCGCGCATTGTGGCAATTGCAGATGTATACGACGCGCTACGCTCTCAGCGTAGCTACAAGGATGCCTGGTCGCAGGATAACGTTCTTGCCTACCTGCATGAGCATGCCGGTACCCAGTTCGATCCGGATATGGTCGGCATTTTCCTAGATATGCAGGACGTGGTTGAGTCTATCCGGCGGAAGTACTCGTACTGATTGGCACATGCGCGTCGTATGACTCGTACTGATTCCTTCAACGAGCCAGCGAACTACCGACCTACTCGAGGTCGACACCTGCTCGTCGAGCGCTCGGATATACACTTAACACAGTAACGGTGACCAGAATCAGTCCCATGCCGAAGATCTGAAGAGCGACCAGGCTTTCGTGTAGTATCACGACACCAAACAGCGACGCAGTTACCGGCTCGACCATCGCTACCACTGAAGCCACAGCTGGCGCAGTGTAGTTCAGGCCAATGATATAGAAAACAAACGACAATCCGGCACCAATGACTCCCAGCACAGCGAACAGTGGCCAACTCGGGCAACTCGGCACTGCCACAATTTGATCGTTATCTGCGAGCAACATAGTTATGATGACGAGCGCCGCAAAGGCAATTACGAGAATTGCCTGTGGGCTGCCGTGAGGTGCTGCGTACTTGAAGCCAAAAATGAATAGCGCATAGGATACGCCGGAAAGCAGGCCTGCCCCGGCGGCGAGCGGTGTAACGTCGCCCAGCCCAGCCTCGTAGGTGCCGGTAAGCAGCACGACACCTATGAGCACCAACACCATTGCAACCCACTTAAACGGAGCAGGTTTCTCAAGCTTAAGTGCGAAGGATACAAGATAGACAAACACCGGTGCACAGTACATGAGGGTCGCGGCAACTGCGACGCTGCCCTCCGCAATACTAAGGAAATAGAAGGCGAAGTTGCCAGCTATGCCCACTCCGGCGAGTAAGGACCAGAACCACAATTGGCGACTTGCCAACCCGCTGCGCTGTGGTCGCAACGCCAACCAGACCAGAACAAACAACAGCCCTATTGCTCCCCGGTAGAACGCAACCACGAGTGGGTCCCATCCCCGAGCCGTGAGAATGCCACCAATCCCGCCTGATAATCCCCAGCATAGTGCTGCGAGCGCCACCAGCGCCGGACTCAGACGCGCCGTTGTCTCTGGTGAAATGGGCCCCGTCGGGGCTGGAAAGTCCCGTCCCATTCCGCTAGTCACCTCCCATCAGCGCACCGATCCACACTAGGCAAGATACTACCCAAAGCCCGCTACCGGCGAGGGCAAGACTGTCCCCACTTTGTATTGCCGAGGCAATAAAGAAGAACCCCGACAGGGTAAATCCGAGGAGTCCGACGACTTCACTCTTTAATCTCATGTGTTGTACTCCGATTTCCTTATGTAGCGGGTCATCACTGAGAGGAGAACGCCGTCGGCAGGGTGATAGTAGACCACGTGCCCCGTTGAGTGCCCCGGTGAGTGCCCAGGGGTGTGGTGTGGAACTAAGCCGCCAATCTCCGCACCACTCATCGCAAGTGCTGTCGCCACACCGGGCTTGAGCGTCTGTTGGGCCTTGTTGCGCCCGGGATAGGGAAGCCGACCCTCCGCATAAGCGAGTTCGCTCTCGTGAATTGAGACCGGCACCGGATTCTTCGCAAGGATCCCCGAGAGCGCGCCTACATGGTCAATGTGCCCGTGAGTAAGAAGAACTCGCTGTATCGGCCCGTGTCCAATGTGCTCTACCGCCCGCATGATTCCCTTGGTCATAGGCGAAACTCCAGCGTCTACCAGTGTCAGACCTTCCTTTCCCTGAACTAGCCAAACATGTATGGGCACGATCATCCAGGCCCTCAGTGAGTATATGTGCTCAGAGACTCGTTGAACCTTCATACCTTCCCTTCCTCCATTTCAAGTTCAGTGCGATATCCGTTGAGAAGGCTCCGTATCGTGTGCTCAAAGGTGGGCTCCAGGCGCTCCAAAAGCTCGTCGTCGGTTTCTCCCGAGCCTTCGTAGGTAGCAATCATGCCGTGAAGCAGGTAGTAGAGTCCGCGGGAATACATCAGCGCCCGGTCGTCCTCATGCGGAAGACCGAGGGCAACTGTCAATTGCATCTGTAGCCGTTGAAACAACTCAATTCGGAGCCTGTTAATGCGCTCGGTCCGGCTGCCCGGTGTCGGTTCCCGGTCTACCCGCTCCGCCTTCACCGCAACAAAGATGCGGAACATGTTCCGATTCCTCAATCCAAAACGGACGAAGATCATGCTCATCTTGACCAGGCGCTCGGTGGCAGAAGCTATATCGGTGTTGAGCGCTTCAAAATCCCGCGCTATCTGCTCCAGAACCGGCCGCGTGAGTTCTTCAAGCAAAGACTCCTTGTCCGGGAAGTAGCGGTAGATTGCGGTGTGCGAACAACCGGCAGCCTCCGCAATTCGGCGCATCGTAACTGCTTCATACCCCGAATCCCCAAAGAGGCGCCCAGCAGCCTCAAGAATTGCGGCTTGGGTAGCTTGCGAGTTAACCTGTTGCCTTCCCCGCCTGCCTGCGACACCTGAACTTGACATGTCTCCACGTTTGGTAACCATTGGTTACAATGTAACCAATGGTTACCGCATTGTCAACAGGTTTGAGCTTCAGTCTTCTCCCTGTGCCGAGTAACTGCTCACATCAGTCTTCGTATTCAGTCCATATTTGGACTCGCAATCGGTGAGCTCGCTGCCATCCTCAGCATCCAGTTCAAGCTCTCGCCAGATTTTATCGTACGGCGCAAACAGAAATGGTTTGCGTCTTGTTTCCCGTAGCCCACGTGACTCGTAGAGCAGTTGTGCTGCTGCTTCGTCCGGATCCGAGCCGGTGTAAAGCCTGAGGTACTTGTACCCACGAGATCGCGCTACCCCAATGAGATGCGTCAGCAGGCTCTTGCCAATGCCCTGTCCGCGGGTTTCCGGATCTACGCAGAACCAACTCACCCAACGGGCTTCGGACTCGTCCTCGGTGCGCGCGTAAAGACCAATTGTTCCGCAGACCTTTCCCGAGTCGTTGAGATATACCCAGGTGTCATCAATAGCGGAAATGCCGACCAGTCGCAAAAGGAGACGAACGGCAGACTGCCTACGGCGCCGCCACGCCCAGTAGAACATCCGCTCAAGCGGATTCTGCCATGGGAATACCCGCCGCACGAGATTCTCGGTTTCCGCGACCTTGGACTCATTCAGGGCAACAATCATAGTATCCTTCCTCGTTAAATTGAAATTGAGCTCAACTTCAATTTATTGCGCAAAAAGCGGCGGGGCAATGGAATGTTGAGACTTAATTCAACTTTTCATCCGGGCAAAAGCGTGGTACAGTTCGTCATGGCACAAGGCTCCCGCATCCCAAGACAGGACCGTAGCACCCGTACACGAGAACGCATTGTGCAGGCCGCTCGCACCTGCTTTGTCGCCAACGGCTATGACGCAACCCAGACGAAGGACATCGCGCGGGAGGCAGGGGTTTCTATCGGAACCTTTTACGAGTACTTCAAAGACAAGTCTGCTGCTTTTCAGGTCGTTCTCGACGACTTCTATGCGGCCTTTGATGAGCTTCAACTGGAGCGCTTTTTGGCGGATGTCACTGGGGAAGAGGGTTTTCTAGCCCTACTTGAAACGCTACGTCATTGGGCGCTGTCCTTCGGACATCTCTTCGCAGACTTCTCAACACTCGCCGTGCGAGACCCGGCGTTCGAGGAATCTCTACGCCTATTTGAGTCAAGAATTGAATCCAGAATAGAGACGATACTCCTCCAGTCTGTGTTTTCTCAACAGCCGGACCTCACAACCGATGCGGCACGCCTGATCTATACCCTCACCGAGGCGCTGCTCTTGCGATCCGTCATTGAGCTGGATGATGATGCCGCCAACAGCCTGCTCCGAGAGGCTTCCATCTGTCTGAACGCATACGTGCGTGTTCGCACTGGCCAGTAGAGCACTCCGGATTCTGTTCGGGGTGCTGAAGGATTCAATCCCGTTATGGTAGCAGCACCTGAAGCCCCGTTCAGGAGCTAACGGTCAAAGGACAGCGTAAGTTGATCAGATTGACCAGAACTGTCATCGCGCGTCCCAATCTTAACTAAGGTGTCCTGCCCTTGCGAGTCCAACCCAGCCGGTGTGTGAGCAGCCGTGAACTGGAGTTCACCGGACTCACTCAACGACTCACTCAGCGACTCAAGTCCAAGGAGCCGCAGTTCAACTTCCTGCGTAGTCATTACGGGAAAGCCGTAGGTGCTATTCGTGTGGCCAAGGGTCTTCCCATGCCGGTCTTGGTAGTTTTCAACAAAACTCAGGTGTGCGCGCAGACGTTCTGCAACAAGTCCATTTGCCACTCGCCCCATGGTTTCCATTGTCTCCTGGATGATCGGGGAGAAGCCCTCAAGCAACTCAAAGCCAACACTGTTGCGCGCGTTGAGAACACATGCAGCAGCAGTCGTTCCTGTGCCCAGAAATGGGTCAAGCACAAGATCTCCCTGCATGCTGTACATATTGATAAGCCGGTGAACAAGCTCAAGCGGGTACGCCGCGCTTCTTGATCTGCCCTCATTCGGTGCCAATACCTGCCGGGCACCTTTAAGATCCCACATGTCGGAGAACCAGATATTGCGCTCCTCCCAGAAGAAGGCGCTCTCTCGCCTTATTTCGGCTTCCGCTTGGGAGAAATCCCTTTTTCCACCTTTACGTAAAACCAGCACATATTCATGCTCTAAGGTGGCGTATGCCCCGGACGGCAGCATCCCTGAACCCATGAACTTGTTGGGTGCGTTGGTCTGTTTTCGCCAAAGTATGAGCGGCAGTGACTGAAACCCTAGAGACTCGCAGTGCGACACAATCCGAGAGTGGTTGCTGTAGAGACGGAAGTTGTCTTTGACCTTGCGGGTGGCGTCCCCCACATTTATGCACAAAAAGCCGCCCTGTCGCAGGACGCGGTGCGACTCGGCCCAGACCTGGTCAAGCTGTCTATGCATGAGCTCAAAGGCCGCACTTCCATCCCCGACGTTGAGCGCTGAGGAAATTGCCGGGTCTGCCTTTGCAAGGGGTTCATCCCACATCTCAATCATGGGATAGGGCGGGGAGGTTACAACAAGATCTACGGTTACGTCCGGGATGAGCCCCATGTCCTGAGAGGACTGAAAGTGAACTGCATGATGAGTCTGCACCTAAGTACTATACAGGAAACGAGGCTCCGGCGAAATAGCGCCGGGCCGCGGCACCGGCCTCGACCGCCCTACCCCGATCGCCGTTTCGATTCCGTCAGTTGCCCGGTAATGTACTTGTGCAGAACACTCTTAACGAATGTTTGATACCTCAAACCTTCCATCTCTGCCTGCTGCTTGATCCGCTCAAGCTCCTCTTTATCAATGCGAATGTTCATCTTGGTTTCATGCGTCTTTTGGTATTCCCGCGCTGCAGCTCGAATTTGATCGTGCATGTCTCGTGAACCCGAGCGAATCGCCTCATCGGGAGCATTCTCAATAGTCTCAATCAACTCTTGCTCCTCGCTATCCATGTATTCTCTATCTCGCTCACTCATGCTCATCTCCTTCGACCAAATACCGAAATCTGCGACTCGGATACTTCTCTTGATTTGGGTTCTCGAAATCCAGCAAAACGCCACGGTCCGCAATCGCGCTGATTACGTCCTCGAAACAAACGCCGCGATGCTCCACGAGCCAGTCATTTTTTTCCTTGCCAAATCGGAACTCCATGGATGATTGTGCCCCTTTTGTGCGCACATTGTCAACTCGTTTCCTTCCGCAGAGTGCCCGTTTTTGTGTGTCAGCGAACGGCCATGTCCTGAGAGGACTGAAAGTGAACTGCGTGATGAGTTTGCACGGGACTACTATACAGGAAACGAGGATGCGGCGAAATAGCGCCGGGCCGCGGCACCGGCCTTGGCGCTGGGCCGCAGTTGATTACTCCGGCCGAGGCGCTCGGGGGCCATGGCGTCATAGAGCTGGCTATTTTTTATTATTCCATCCACATGCAGTCCAGATTCGTGGGTAAAGACATCGGCACCGACAATAGGTGCCTGGGAAGCAAGTAGCTTTCCGGAGAACTCGGCCACCTGAGCACAGAGCTCCGGGAGCCCTGAGAGGTCGATATCGCCGCCCTGCCAGCCTTCTGGCGACTGGGGGTGAAGCTCAAGGTAGGCCAGCAGCTGCTCCGTAGCAGCATTGCCAGCCCGTTCCCCTAGTCCGCAGAGGGTGCTGGAGACCGCCCTCACTCCGGCCTCGAGGGCTGCTATCGCGTTTGCCAGGCCTAGACCGAAGTCGTTATGAGCGTGGAACTCGTAATGGAAGACCTCGGTCTGGGGCACCCTTAGCATGAGCTCTTTCAAACGAGCCTGGGTAGAAGCTGGGTTGAGTTGTGAAACGGTGTCTGCGTATCGCAGCCTGACGGCGCCCATCTGCTTAGCCACTGCGGCCACCTCTGCCAACAAGCCAGGATCGGCCCGCGAGGCATCCTCGGCCCCAATGGAGAAACGCTGTCCCTTCCAACTGAACTCTTCTATAACCGACCTGATAAACGCGGGGAGACCAGTCTCTGGCAGATGCAGCTTGGCCTCGATCATGGCCGGACTCACCGGAAAGGACAGGTGTATGCAGCCGGGGCCAATATCCAGCGCAGCCTCAATATCCTTAGCCTTGGCCCGACACCAACAAATAAGCTCCATGTCAGGCATCTGCGCGGCAATACTGGCAAGGGCCCCGGCCCAGTCGGGGTTCCACAGCGGGTTGGCTAACTCCACGTGACGCAGGCCAAGCCTATACAGAGCGCGGGCCACCGGAAGAGCGTGCTCCGGGCGCAGGCAACTACCAGCGGCTTGAACACCCTCGCGTAGAGTGCTGTCTATTATGTAGATGTGACGAGAGAGATTTCTAGCCACGCACGCCTCCACAGCGCCAAAAACGCCAGAGTTCTACGGCTCTGTGTCCAACCGGTTCGCGCTGCTTAACTCCTGGTTTTCCAGTGCATCTAAGATTATGTCGATATCGTCTTCCGTCGCCACCTTGCCGTACCAGGCGTTTGCCGGTTGAACGACAACAACAGGCCCTTGCTCGCAAAGATTCAAGCAGCCGGTGGCGGTTACCACGCAGGCCCCTATATCGCGATCTGCGAGCTCTTCTTCCAGGTACGGTAGCAAGGCCGTTGCTCCCTTTTTTGCGCAGGCGCCTTGCGCCTCGCCCGACACGCGAAACCCCGCGCACACAAGGATCTGGTACTGTGGCTTTGTCATCTCTCTACTCCTTCAGGTAGCTTGTACAATCTGGTTCATGTCTTCGTGTTCTTTCTTTGTGCATGGCGGAGTGCCTTAGCCGCAGCCCTCACCGCTACCCCCGCAACCAGTGCCGCAGGCTGAGACCTCACGGCGCACAATGCGTGTAAGATCCCCGCGTTCCAGCAGTTCGTTGAGCGCTGAGTCAATTGGGCCTTCCACAATGTGAGTAGGGATTCCAGCATCCAACAAAACCTGTTTGGGCTTAGGCCCAACCCCACTCACCAGCAGGGCTCCACAGTCTCCCAACAATGCTGCCAGTTCATCCCAGCGCTCGTTCCCACCGCCCGGCTCTGGAGCCGGGCGCGCACCTATGTAGAGATTTCCCTCTGCTCGCGCCTGATAGATCTGGATGTGTTCTGCTTCCCCCAAGTGCTGGTTCACCAGAACGCCTTCACGGCTCGCAACGGCGATATAGGGTCTGCTGCGGTTCCAGTTGGCCTCCCGGGTGACGGACTGCAGTGCTTCCATGAGAGCCGCGCTATTTGGTGCTCCCAGTTTTCCCGCTGCATCGGCGCGACAACGCTGACAATGCCCCATCTGCGGCAGTACCTTGCCAGCTGCAGTGCGAATGCGGATCACTGTTTGGGGATCAGGCTCCGGCAAGTCTTCAAAGGCGGAACCTTTCACCGGATAGTAGGGCATGCAGTTAAAGACATCTGCGCCCGCCTCCTGTGTCGCCTCGGCAACCGCGAGGGCTTGATCCTCATTGATACCAGGAATGAGTACGAAGTTCACTTTGCAGATCATGCCCAACTCGCGGATACGGCGTACTGCTGCCAGTTGCTTGTTGACCATAAGCTCGCCGGCGGCGGTACCGTGATACACTCGCCGGTTGAAGCGCACCCAACGGTAGATCCTGCCAGCTACTTCTGGATCTATAGCGGTGACGGTAATAGTAATGTGACTGACATCAAGCGCGGCAAGCTCGTCCAGATAAGGCTCTATGCCTAAGCCGTTGCTTGAAAGACACAGGATTATCTCCGGATGGCGCTCGCGGATAAGACGGAGCGTCTCCATGGTCTCAACTGGATTAGCAAAGGGATCTCCGGGGCCGGCAATTCCAACAACCTTGATGTCGGGCTCAATCTCAAGGGCTTTGCCCAGGTACTCAATGGCTTGCGAGGGCGAGAGGTTTGTGCTGGTCACGCCTGGCCGGTTCTCGGCAGCGCAGTCGAAGAGCCGGTTGCAAAAGTTGCATTGCACATTGCACTTTGGGGCCACCGGCAGGTGTATTCGTCCGGCGTGCCGTGCTGCGCCTTTGTTGAAACATGGATGTGCGCTTCTATCTACACTCATTAGGTTGCTCCTCACCCTGACTTACATATAGGGGTAGCCGATTGACTCAGCCTGTCGTTCCTCAATTACGGTGTTCACAATTCTATCAAACAACATTTGTGTCCCACGGTAGCCGCAGACCTGAACCCGTGCCGCGCCAAAACGGTCGTGGATAGGGAAGCCGACCCGCACCAACGGAATACTTAAGGCTCGGGAGAGACTGTATCCCTTGCTATTGCCAATCAGCATGTCGGGTTGTGCTTCTGCGACTACCTCCCGCAGCGCCTCAAAGTCGGTGTCTTCCAACAGGATCTCCGGGCCAGCGCCGTACAAGCGTTGCATCTCGGCCGCGAGCTGCGAGGTTCGTCCACCGGTTCCGGCAATCACAACCTCCATGCCCACCTCCTTGAGAAAGCCACTCAGGCCCAGAACCAGGTCTTCTTCTCCAAAAACCGCGACTCGGAGCCCGGATAGGTACTTGTGCCCATCGGCATATGCGTCAATGAGACGGTCGCGTTCCCGTTGGTGTGCGTGATCAATCTCGGTGCCACTCCACGCAGTGAGTGTTCCAATGAAGAGATCAGTTGCCGCAATCCCAACCGGCAGAGGCATTCGCAACAGTGGAGTGCCCAGGCGGTCTTGAAGAAGTTCCGCAGCTGAACAGTCCTTGCGTACCGTAGTACTGAACTCTACCGTTCCGAGAGCCTCACGAAGTGCTGCAAACTCTGTGGGTGTGGTTCCACCCTTGGGAATTGGTTCATAGCGGTCCCAAAGCCCTCCCTCCATTGTCTCTGAGAGGTCTGGCAGCACCACTGGCCGCAGTCCGCAGTCACGCACAAGTTCCTTGAGGTAGCGGATATCAGCGGGAGAGACGAGCCCTGGGAAAATTCCAACAGGAGCCTTGAGCTCCTCATGAACGCTTTCTACCGGTGCTTGCGCCTCATCTTCTGGGCCCAGACTCAGGTACTCAACAGCCGCTCTGCAGGCTTGGTGCAGTCCGTCAATATGGGTGCCTCGGCTGTTTGGCATTGGCAACGGTACGAATAGCGGGAGATCGGTCTCTCCCTCATGCTCCTTGAGGTACTGGCGCACAATCATTGAGACATCTTCCCCAATGGTGTCCGCAAGACATGTGCTGCCTATTGCTATGATTGCAGGCTGGTACCCTGTGCGGACGTTATCAATTGCTGTCTTGAGGTTCTGAGCCCCACCAAACACTGCGCTGGCCTCGGTGAAACTGGACGAGGCTATGTCCACCGGCTCCTTGAAATGGCTAATGAGGTAGCGGCGGATATAGGTGGCACAGCCTTGTGAGCCATGGAGAATTACCACCGCGTTCTCAACGCCGCGGAATGCCAGACTAACGCCCAAGGGCAAACAAACGGTGCAGGCGTTATGGGTGACAGGTGCGCGCCCAGGCTTGCTGATTTTGAGCGGGCGCACCGGCTCGGATGTAGTCGTTGCATTCGTCACGTGAATGGGAGTCATGCTTCCACCTCTGTGGCCCTGGCCGCGGCCGTGTCCATGTCGATGTCTACTGCTGCGACCTTGTCCCGTGCAAGCTGTCCGCCGACTGCCGGTATGCCACGGCCCGCACGACGCGGAGCGAACTGCCACACTGGACTACATACGGACCGATACACTTCCTCGGCGAAGTTCCGCATACCTTCAAATCCCGCAAGAGCGATCTTGCGTTCGTGATTGTGGTCGCAGAAAGCAACGCCCAGCTTATAAGCCATAGGGCGCTCTTTAACGCCGCCGATGAAGAGATCGACATCCTTTTCAATGATGAAGCGGGACAGCTCCACCGGGTTTGAGTCATCTACAATGACTGTGCCGGGATCACACATCTGCTCCAGGAGCTTGTAGTCCTCGGAGTTACCGGTTTGCGAACCGACAAGGGCAACCCGCATTCCTATAGTCCGCAAGGCCTTAATCAATGAGAATGCCTTAAAGGCACCACCGACATAGATGGCCGCGCTCTTTCCTGCCAACTTCTTACGATACGGTGCCAAGCTCGGCATGAGTTCAAGCAGCTCCTCGCGAACAACCTTCTCAGCGCCGCGTTTGACATCCTGGTTGCCAAAAAAGTCTGCAACGTCATACAAGGCTTGTGACACGTCCTCAATTCCAAAGTACGACACCCGCAGAAACGGAATGCCGTAGTCACGTTCCATATCCTTGGCAAGAGAGGTCATAGACCCGGAGCACTGCACCACGTTGAGCGCCGCACCATGGGCACGACGGATGTCATCTACTCGGCCGTCGCCGGTCATGACCGAGACGACCTCTATACCCATGCTGCGGTAGTAGTTCTTGATCATCCATGCCTCACCGGCAAGGTTGAACTCGCCTAGGATGTTGATGCTTAAGGGTGAAATATCACTGGTATCTCCGGTGCCAATCAGCGTCTCTAGCGCCTCGCAGGCGGCACGGTAGCCGTCCTTCTTGGTGCCCCGAAAACCTTCTGAGTGCACCGGAATCACCGGCACTCCGGTATCCTTTGTGACCTTCTTTGCTATGGCTCCGACATCGTCACCAATTACACCAACAATGCAGGTGGCGTACACGAATGCCGCTTTGGGATTGAACTTTGCAATGAGGTGGCGCAGGGCCTCCTCAAGGCGTGGTTCGCCCCCATGAATGATTTCGTTCTCACGCAGGTCGGTTGAGAAGCTGTTTCTATGCAGTTCCGGACCGCTTGACATTGCACCCCGGATATCCCAAGTGAACGCGGCGCATCCCACTGGCCCATGAACCAAATGAACTGCGTCGGTCACAGGGTAGAGCACAACGCGTGAACCGCAGAACACACATGCGCGCTGGCTTACCGCACCAGCGGTGCTGGCCTTTTCACAGGCCAGTGCGAACTCGCCGTTTCCTTTGGTGTGGACTTGGCCTGCTCGTGCGGCTATCACTCCGTCGCTCTTTGCCATAGTGTCGCTCCTTCTTCCTTCCTGGGCTTGCTAGATTGACCTCATTACATTGCCAGTTCAAAACGCTCTTCTGGAGAATCTCTATCCTGACGGTCCATAAAGAGCCCAAGGATTTTTTCCAGCAGTCGGAGCGCGCCGGTGTAACCAACGTAGGGAAAGTAACTGTGACCAACCCGATCTAGAATTGGAAACCCCATCCGCAGAAAGGAGGTGTCTTCGTCGCGAGCCATATACTTGCCGTAGCTGTTGCCAATGAGGAGATCAACCGGCTCATTCTTCATCCACTGGTGGAGCAAGAAAAGGTCCGCGCCCTGGCCATTCTTTACATTGATCTGGGCATTGCGGCCCTCAAAGAGCTCCTTCATGCGCCGGGCAAAAGCCTTCCCCGGTGTGCCGGTTACTACTTGTACCGGACGCATATCCAGGTCTCTGAGAAACTCAGTGAGTGGAATTAACAGATCCGGGTCTCCAAAGAGAGCAACGCGCTTGCCGTGCAGGTACTGATGCATATCGGTCATCATGTCGAGCAAGCGGCCGCGTTCGGTGTTCAACTCTTCCGGGACATCGCCTCCGGTCACACGCTTCAGTGCCATGATGTAGCGGTCTGTTGCGGCAAGGCCGTAGGGCAGATCCTGTATGCTATGTGGCGTGCTGAAGTTCTTGTCCATCATCTCGGTACCAGGACCTGCGGTGAAGGGACCAAGGCCAATGGTGTAGGCAGCATCCCCAGCACGGCTGAGCTCCTCTATGGTGGTACCTCCACGTGGGTAGAACTCATGCTTTCCGGTCATAGGCGCGTTCATGACGTTTGATGTATCTGGGAACATTGTGACATCTGCTCCCATAGCGAGCGCTATCCGCTTGATCTCGGCCATGTCGGCTGGCTCGCACCAACCCGGAATAATGTTGAGTTTTCCGGTGGGCTCTGCGTGGCGCTCAACCAGACCCCGAATGATCCCCTGCACCATGTTGGCATAGCCTGTTACATGCGAGCCAACGTAGCTCGGGGTGCTTGCAAAGATCACCTTCTTACCCTCGGGTACCTTGCCGTCGTCCCGGGCCTTTTGCACAATTTGATTCAGGTCGTCGCCGATGGTCTCGGAGAGACAGGTGCTGTGCACCGCAATTACCTCAGGCTTATAGACCGAGAAGATGGTCTCAATGGACTTCAGCAGGTTTGCCTGCCCCCCAAAGACCGATGCGCCCTCGGTAAAGGAGCTGGTTGCGGCCATGACCGGTTCTTTGTAGTGACGAGTCAGGGTGCTCCGGTGATATGAGCAGCAGCCCTGGCTTCCATGACTATGTGGCAGGCATCCGTGAATACCGAGCGCGGCATACATCGCGCCAATTGGCTGGCAGGTTTTTGCCGGGTTAACGGTGAGCGCGTTGCGTTCGGCAACATCCACCGAGGTGTGTCGTAATAACATGCATGTCTCCTTATAGAATCTCAACAGGTCGAGGCTCGAGGGGTTTCATCCAGGGTGGGGTAACCATGTCCCAGAGCTTGGAGCCAACCATGCGGTCAATTTCTTCGTAGAAATTGCGTGCTCCGCCAAAGGCTGCGTACGGCCCGCCGTAGTCGTAGTTGTGCAGCTGCTTGAGTGGGACTCCCCATTTCTGCACTGCATATTTTTCTTTGATACCGGCGCAGATGAGGTCTGGCTTGTAGTGCTCCATGAGCTTCTCAAGCTCGTAATGGCTGACGTCATCTATCACGAATGCTTCAGGATCCATGTCCGGAATCATGCCCTCGTAGTCTGCAATCTCAAGACCCTTGGCTTTGAGTGTCTCCAACTCCTCTGGAGTTTTCCGCTCACGATACAGATCCGGGTCTTTTTCAACCTTGAGCTCTTCTATATTTCGTGTGTCTGCATCAACAGCTATGTCTGGAATGACCTTCCGGCCTTCGTAGTCATCACGGTGACCAAACTCATAACCAGCGGCAATGGTTTTCATACCAAGTTCCTTAAACAGTTCCTGGTAGTGGTGCGCTCTGGAGCCACCAACAAAAAGCATTACGGTCTTCCCCTGGGTGCGCCCGCGCACCGTAGCAGCGTACTCTTCCGTCTCTGTCAACTTGGCTGCTACCACGCTCTCAATGCGTGCCTTGAGCGCCTCGTCACCAAAGTACTCTCCAACCTTGCGAAGTGCCTTGGCTGTTGCCGCAGCACCAATGAAGTTGACCTTCATCCACGGGATACCGTACTTGGTCTCCAACATCTCGGCTAAGTAGTTAATTGAGCGGTGACACATGACCAGGTTGAGGTCTGCATGGTGGGCACGTGCGAAATGACTCACAGTGGAGTTTCCGCTGAATGTCGAGACCAGCGTAATTCCACAGGCTTCAAACAGTTCTTCAATCTCAAAGGCATCGCCACCGATGTTGTACTCTCCCAAGAGGTTTACCCGGAACTCTCCCTCGGGTGCCTCGTCCTCGGTGCCCACCACATGCTTGAAGATCTGGTTGTTGGCAATGTGATGCCCTGCAGACTGACTCACACCTTTGTAGCCTTCACAGCTGAAGCCGAACACATTACAGTCGCCGAACTTGGCTTTCATTTCACGCGCCACCGCGTGGACATCGTCACCAATCAAACCAACCGGGCAGGTTGAGAAGACCGCAATCGCCTTGGGATGAAAGAGGTCATAGGCCTCTTGAATTGCTTCCTTGAGACGGGTCTCTCCACCAAACACAATGTGTTCATCCTGCATGTCTGTAGAAAAACAGTAGGTCATGAAGTTCTCTGACTCCGGCGTCTCCGGGCGTGTCTGGTTGCGCCTCGTGAGCCAGGAATAGAAACCGCACCCAATGGGGCCATGAGTAATGTTCACGATGTCGCGCGTCGGCCCCAGCACAACACCTTTGCAGCCAGCATAGGTACAGCCACGTTGGGAAATAATTCCCGGAACGGTCCGTACATTTGCCTGGATCTCAGACGGCCCACCCGGAGTCGCCTGGATCATGGATTTCATTCGTTTTTTGCCTACCTTGGAAGGATAGGCCTTGGAGACGTCCTCACGAAAGTCTTCAAAGGGCAATGAACTCGATGTGCTCATAGTTAGTTCTCCTTGCAGCCGACGCCGCCTTAGACCATGCCGTACTCGACCAAGAGATGCTCCAGGGCATCAATCTCAATGGGTTTTGGAATGACGAACATGTCATTGTTCTCAATGTTGGCGGCCAAGGTGCGGTACTCATCTGCCTGTCCGCAGTCTGGCTCATAGTCAATGACCGTTTTCCGGTTGATCTCAGCTCGCTGAACAATGTTGTCGCGAGGAACAAAGTGAATCATCTGAGTACCAATCTGCTTTGCCAGCTGTTCAATCATCTCTTTCTCGTTGTCAACGTTGCGGCTGTTGCAGATCAGACCACCAAGGCGTACACCACCGGCATCTGCAAACTTGCGAATACCCTTGCAAATGTTGTTTGCCGCGTACATTGCCATCATCTCTCCTGAGACAACGATGTAGATCTCTTCAGCCTTGCCCTCTCTAATGGGCATAGCAAAACCGCCACAGACAACGTCACCGAGCACGTCGTAGAAGGCGTAATCAAGTTGTTTGTCTTCCTCATAGGCACCAAGCTGCTCCAGCAGATTGATTGAGGTGATAATCCCCCGCCCTGCACAGCCAACTCCTGGCTCCGGGCCGCCCGACTCTACACAGCGACAGTCAGCAAAGCCTGTGCGCATGACATCGCCAAGCTCAACGTCCTCGCCCTCTTCGCGCAGCGTGTCGAGCACCGTTCCCTGGACAAGTCCGCCCAAGAGCAGGCGAGTGCTGTCGGCCTTTGGGTCACACCCAATAACCATTACACGCTTTCCCATCTCGCCGAGTGCGGCGACCGTATTCTGGGTGGTGGTTGACTTTCCAATTCCACCTTTCCCGTAAATTGCAACCTTTCGCATAGTGATCCTCCTGAATATGCGTTTCTTGTTATTTGCAATAGCCGTGCCAAGTTGATAGGAGGAAGGTTTTTGACGCTTAATTGACCGCTTTCTTCATCCGTGGGGAATAATGGGAGGGAAATATGCCGTCGAGGGGGGTATTTCGAGGGGCTATTGAGCCGTTGGTTTCCACAGCCTTGTAGAATTCCAGGCAGAATACACCGGACTGTAGAAAGCTATGAGCCGCCGCTGCGCCTGAACTGTTGAAAGCTTAGGTCATGTTTGCGCATTCGCAAACCCAGTACCCGCTCGCTGATGCCAAGAAGTTTTGCCGCCACACCCATGTTTCCACCAGAGCCTTTCAGCGCATCAACGATCATCTCGCGCTCAATTGCATCCAACCGGGTCGGCATGCTACCGCGGAGCGCGGCAGAGCCGCCCGGACTTGGCACCTGCAGAGTAGGAGGCAGATGGTAGCCGTGGATAACGCCATCCTCACTCAGGATGACAGCACGCTCTATGCAGTTTTCCAGCTCACGCACGTTACCGGGCCAGTGATAGCTCATGATCATGTCGATAGCGGGGGTCGAGATACGATTAACCTGAATGCCGTTGAGCTCAGCATACTTTTCAATGAAGTGATCAACCAAGACCGGGATATCGGTCTTTCTCTCCCTCAGCGGGGGCACGGTGATGGAGACCACATTCAACCTGTAGTACAGGTCCTCGCGGAACCGCCCCTCTGCAATCAGTTGAGACAGGTCTTTGTTGGTAGCCGCAATCACACGCGCTTGATTCCGCAAGGTCTTTGATGAACCAACCCGTTCAAAGGCGCCGTTCTGTAGCACGCGCAGTAGCTTGACCTGTGCCTGCATACTGAGCTCCCCAATCTCGTCCAGAAAAATACTCCCGTCACCCGCCGTCTCAAAGCGGCCAGCGCGCGATACAGCAGCTCCGGTGAAGGCGCCCTTTTCGTGTCCGAAGAGCTCGCTCTCAATAATGCTTTCAGGGAGTGCTGCGATATTGCAGGCAATAAAGGGCTTGTCGGCGCGATTACTTGCGTAATGAATTGCCTCGGCAACCAACTCCTTCCCTACGCCGCTCTCGCCAAGAATGAGCACCGTAGCGTGCGTCGGCGCGACCTTTTCCACCATCATGTAGACTTCGCGCATTGCCTTTGCATTACCAATCATGTTGCTTGCGTGGAAACGATCTCGCAGGCGTTCCTCAAGCAGGCGGTTTCGTTCCATGAGAAGAAGGTTCTCCTCGTGGCTCGACTGGTGTAGTTGAACCGCCTGGGCAATGACCGAGGCAACAACGGCAAGAAACATGACGGTATTCTGGAGAGTGCCCTGCTCTTCGGGTAAGGGCAGGTCAACGCTCAGGGCGCCAATTGTTTCTTTGCCTGCAATAATCGGCACCGAGACATACGAGATATCGTTTGTGTCTACATCTCTGCGGCTTTCAGTGCGGTCAAGAAAGTTCTGTTCGCCCGCAATTCGCGGTATCACCACCGCCTCGCCGGTTGCAATCACACGGCCTACAACGCCCTCACCCAGACGGTAGCGGCCTTTTGCTACGGATTCTGGACTCAGACCAAAAGCATCGTTCATGAAGATCTCGCCGGTTCTGCGATTCAGAATGGTAATGCTTGCAATTGAGTAGCCCATATCTTCGGATAGCTTACCCAGAACACGCTGCAAGGCCGACCGCATGTCGTCGGTCCGAGCAAGTGCGACACTGAGTGCGTGAAGTGCATGGAGTGCGTGCAGTTCCGGCATCCGTGGCATGTCCTGACTCTCCTTTGCCGAATATCAACAAATATGTGGTACGATATCTAGTAAATTACCTTTATGTAACCCGCTTGTTGGTATATATCGCAAACGTAGTGTAAATTTCCGTGATGTGGGATGTAGATGGGGTGTGGATGAATTGTCAACTCCGGTCATACAACCGGAGCTGAAGGTACCTGGGTCGCCGTCGATGCGGAGCACTGTCGTGCGGAGAGGATTCCTGACGCAACCTTCGAAGGGCGTTAATGGACGAGCAAAAAGAGTGAGGTGGATATGGGTTCACCTGTGAGTTGGCCACCATCCGACAGTTCAGATCAAGCACAACTACTCGTCTGCCATACGTAGCTGACCCGGTCAAGCAACAGCCTCCCGTATACGCGCTACGGGTACATCAGGTTGACGGTGGTGGCACTTCACTGGCTGACAGGGCAATACCGGCTTCAATAAACGAGATCACCTCTTCAAGCTTCTGCTGAAACTCTTCAGCTGGATCACCTGAAGGCTCGCAGTCCATCATTCCGTCTAAAGAAAGCATGGCAGCACCATGCATTGCCGACCAGGCCAGAAACGCGACGCCCGATACGCTGGCTCCGCCTAGTGCACGGCGCCCCGCCATTGCCTCGGCGACCGTCGTTTCGAGCATCTCACGGGTACCCTCGCTCGCTGCCTGGCCACGATCCTCCGATACCCCTACACCGGTCGGCTGTTGCACCGGCATTTGGATACGGCTAAGCGCAGGCCCCATGATCAGACGGTAGGCCCCCGGGTGGTCAAGTGCAAACCGGACGTAGGCCCGGCCCATCTCGCTCAGGCGTGCAAGCGGGTCGGCAATATGCATTACGCTCGCCAGTGCGGCACTAAACCGATTGAATCCCTCGGTGGCAAGCGCGAGCATCAGCTCATTCTTGTCAGCGAAGTGATGGGCCGGGGCAGCGTGTGTTACGCCAACCCTTTCTGCAATTCGACGGATTGTTAGTGCTTCTACCCCGTCTTCCTCAATCATTGCGAACGCGGTGTCGATTAACGCGTCGCGGAGATTCCCGTGGTGATAGCTGCCGCGCTTCTTGGGTTGTGATGTTGCCATGCCTTTACCACCATATCAGAGCTGATCACTATCGGCAATCTCAACCCGCAATCCCTCCAACAGCCGCAACTCAAGATAGGCAGCAACAATTTCCAAGCGCGCGATCTCGACCTCGGCTGTGGCACGTCGAAGGGCTGCATCAGCCTCAATCAACTCACTTACTGTAGAACGGCCAGCCTCAAACTGAACGGTGCGCTCCGCCAGAATGCTGCTGCGGGCGTCCACCAACTGTCGTGCCACCGCTGCCGAGTCCATCGCACTTTCCAGGCGCGAGCGGGCAGCTGCCACCTGAATAAGCTCCGCAGCACGCAGGTCTTCGCCAAGTTGATCCAGTTGACGCACCCGGTGTGACAGTTCCTGCTGTCGTGCCCGACGCACACCCGCTGCTAGTGGAGTCCAAACAGCCTGGAGAACGGCTTCACCCCAGTGCTCCGGATCCAGGTCGGTGTTGAGCGCGCGAATTGCGCGGCCCTCAATGCTCACCGAGGGAAAACGCTGCTGCTTCAGGCCACGTCGGGTTGCCTCTATTGAAGACCGGCGCGCAGCGAGCGCAGCAATGTCTGCTCGGTTGCTTGCGCTGGTCTCAGGCGCACGCTGCAACACACGAGCTATGCCCTCAGGATCAAGGTCCGGCACCAGAACGGCGTCGACAACCGGCACACCGGCTGCCCGCTCAACTGCTCGGCGCGACACCTCACCTGCACGTTCCAGCGCCCTCAGGTCACGTTGTACCTCGAGCACCGCGGCGTCAATGAGCAGAAGCTCAGAACTCAGAAGTCTGCCCGAGCCGACCAACGCTGCAACTCGCTCTCGTTGCGTTCTGAGCGACTCAGCCGAGACCCGTGCTGATTCTGCCTGGGCGCTGAGAGCTGCCAGACCAATTGCCGCCTCTGCCGTCTGGTAGATGTGTTGCTCCACCTGCCAGTCGGCATCTAGGGCAGTAGCACTCGCTTCCGCGCGTGCTGCAGCTACACCGGAGGTCTGCTCGGCAAGGTTGAGCAACGGTTGCTTAATGACCGCCGCAATTGAGCCGTCCCACCGTGGAACCTGCTCTACGGCACCAAAGGGAGTATCTGCCGACAGCGCGTCAGTTCGACGCACCAGTTCCGACTGGAACGACACGGTGGGGAGTGTCGCGCCGCGGGAGACCGCGCGTACCGCCTGATGGGCGGCAGTTGCTTCTGCCTGAGCGGCAAGCGCTGGGGGCGCAGTTCGGGCGGCGTTGAGTAGCTCGGAGAGCGCGACTCCCGTTTGCGCATGTGAGGCGGAGGGAGCTGCGAGCATGAAGAGCATGGCCATTCCAGCGATAACAACTGGCATAGCCCCTGCTGCCTTACCGTGCCGGTCAGCACTTCGGCGGAAGCACAGCATGTAGGCCGCTGGCACAACTAAAATGGTTAAGGCAGTTGATGCGGCCAAGCCGGAAATGAGAGCTGATGCGAAGGGCGGCCACAACGATGCAGGTGAGAACAGGAGGGGTAATAATCCTGCAATTGTCGTGACGGTGGTCAGAAGAATAGGTCGCAAGCGCTGTTCAATTCCCTCGGCCACGGCTGTCCGGATATCAACACCAGCGCGACGTTTTCCGTCAATAACATCAAGCAGGATGATTGCGTTGTTGACAACAATACCGACCAGCGAAATGACGCCGAGCATTGACATAAAGCCAAAGGGCTGCCCTGCCAGAAGCAGACCGGGAATGATCCCCACCGCCGCAAGCGGGACGGTCAACAAGACCAGCCCCACCCGGATAAATGAGCGAAACTGTGCCAAAAGAATCAACAGCAGCGCCCCGACACCAATTGTGGCGCCCGCGGCAATTGCGCGGTTAGCGTCGCCCGCTCCCTCGTCAGCGCCGCCGAGTTGAACACGCACCCCCTCGGGGAGAGTTCCCTCGGATTGTATGTGGGGCATGATTTCCGCTAGCACCTCATTGTATGCAGCACCGTCACGCAGTCCTGCCGACACCGTAGCAACACGGCTCCCATTGCGTCGACGGATGACCGACGGGCGAAGCGAAATCTCGGTACTTGCCACGGCAGCGAGCGGCACGGCACCCACGCCGAGCGACGGCGAGACCGAGACGGTGCTCAAACTTGGGGCGTCGGTCCACTCACCGGAGCCGGTGCGCACCACAACGGGTACCACGTTTCCAGCCAGACGCAGCTCGCCAGCAGGCAGCCCGCGAGTGCTCGCAAGTATGGCCGTCGCGACGTCGCTCCGAGTAATGCCAAGCCCTCCGGCAACCGAGTCGTGAACTGAGACGGCTATCCCGGCTGAGCCGGTGCTCAGATCGTGACGAACATCGACGGTACCCTGTGCCCCCCGAACGAGTGCCGCGGTGCGCTCGGCCGCAGCTTCGAGGACAAGTGGATCATCCGCTAGAAGACGAATTTCAATGGGCGCCGAAAGTGGTGGCCCCTGTTCAATGGGCCGGGGAACGAAAACGACACCCGGCATAGCCTCTCGGGCGTACTCCCGGGCCCACTCGGCGAGCACCGAGACATCGGCCAGGGAGCGAGTGGTCACCAGCAACTGAGCAAAATGAGGGGCATTCGACTGCCCAATGACATTGTAGTAGAAGCGTGGTACACCGTTGCCAACGAAGGTTGCAACTGAGCTAACCTCCGGGCGGGCAAGGAGCGCGCGCTCGAAACCCAGGGCGTAGCGGTCGGTTTCTTCAAGGTGGGTGCCGTCCGGCAGTTCGATATCAAAAACAATCTGAGCCCGGTCACCCGCTGGGAAGAACTGCAGGGGAATTCGACCGGCAACCCCAAACGACAAGCCTACCGCTATCACAGCTACAAACAGGATTGTTCCCGGCCGCGATGTGGCCAGGCGTCCCATGAAACCGCCAACACCATAGGCCAGCCTTCCGGCCTCGTCGCCGCTCTTGCTGTGCGTAGAACTGCTGCGCGCAGAACTCGGTCGGAACAGGAGCATGGCCAGCGTTGGGATAACGATCAGTGCAAAGGCAAAGCTTATCGCAATCGTAAGCATGACCAGTCGGGGAATTGCCCCGGTAAACTCGGCTGTCTCTCCTCGTGCCAGAAGCATGGGGAGGTAGGCTGCGAGCGTTGTGCCGGTTGCAGCAGCAAGCGGAAGTGCAAGACTGCTAATTGCCTCGACTGCTGCGTTCGCACGACTCAAACCTGCATCAATCTGCGCTTGAATGCGCTCAGCAACGACGATAGCATTGTCCACCAGTAGACCGAGTGACATGACCAGCGCTGCCGCTGATATTTGGTGGAGGATCCCGCCTGCAAAGGCGTACACTGACAGCGATGTAAGTGCGACAACAGGTACCATGAGTGCTACGGTCAGACCAACGCGGATTCCCATTGTCAGGATCACGATGGCGGCAACAATAGCCATTCCTTGCAGGAGGGCGCTGCCCAGCTCCCGGAGTCGGTTCCGGACAAACTCAGGCTGAAAGGTCATCACCTCCAGGTTCACCTGAGGGAGAGAGATGCGCGCTTCCTCTACAACATCAAGCACGAGGTCGCCAAAGTTGATCGTGTCGATACCTGCTCGAGGGACTGCTCCAACAAGAATTGTCTGCGCGCCGTTGAAACGGGCTCTGTGCCGTACCGGCTGTGGTTCACCCAACACAACCCGTGCCACCGAACCGAGCTGCAGCCCTGCTCCTGACCCAAAGGTGACGATTGTTCGGGCGAGTTCATCTGCAGACGCCACGGCCGTGCGGGTGTCGACGGGCAAAAGCGATCCGCCAGCGGCAATGGCTCCTCCAGGAGCAATTCCGGTTAACCCGGAAACCGCGTGCACAACTTCACCGACGCTGGTTCCCAGTTCTCGAATACGTGCCTCATCGATCTCGATGGTGATCTGGGGTTCGATGTCGGGTGTTCGCACCACCCGCTTCATTGTAGGAATCCGACGCAGGCGTCGTTCCAGTTCGTCAGCCGCGGCATGAAGCACGCTCCAGTCGCCACTGCCGGTGACAGCAATGGTAACCGCCTCGGTGTCATTGATCTGGCTGTCCAGATCAGGTGAACCTGCCCCGGCGGGAAAGCGGCGCGCTGCACGGTCGAGCGCAGTCTGGACTTTGGCCCATACCGAATCAACGTCGGTAATGGTGTTCTCCAACGAAATAGCAAGTACAGCGACATCAGTTCGCGCGGTCGCCTCTATCGTTGCAATCTCTGTTAAAGATTGCAACTCTTCTTCCAAAGGAAGAACGACGGTGCGTTCAATTGTCTCAGCATCTGCGCCGGGGTAGATGACGCTGACTACCCCAAAACGGTCCGGGAAGCGGGGATCCTCCTCCTTCGGCATGTTCCTCCACGCCAGTACGCCCGATATGCTCAAGAGAAGGGCAGCCACTATGATCAGTCGTGATTGACCGGATAAGGTGTTGGTCAAGCTCATCTTTCCACCTCAACCTGATCGCCGTCTTCCAGCCCGAAACGGCCGCCGGTGACAACGAGCTCGCCAGCCGCAACTGCTCCAGCTACCAAAACTCCGTCTTGGGTCGCCCCGACTGCGCGGACTGGAACCCGCCGCACCACACCATTCCGTACCACAACGACTATTGGATCACCGCCGTTGGCAACCGACACGGCTGCCGTAGGTACGAGCACCGTACTGGGTGGTACAGCTCCGACCAGTGCGATCTCTACAGACACGCCGGACACAAGACCCGGAGGCGGATTCTCAATCACAACTGTGACCGGAAATAGGCCGGTCCTCGAGTCTGAGTGGGCAGCCACTGCAGCGAGCCGCCCATCTACTTCAATGCCGTCCGGAGCGATGACAGAAACCTGTGCGCCAACCTTGAGATCCCTGACAAACATGAAGGGAAGACGAGCCTCGGCCTCGACCCAGCGTGTCCTACTGCTGAGAGACACAACGGGGCTCCCCGGCGACACAACTGAGCCCACGTCAGCATGAACGACAGTCACCACCGCGTCAAAGGGTGAGGTGAGCCGAGTATCTTCCAGCGCCCGTTCCGCAGCACGAGCCCCTGCACGGGCAGCCCTCAACCGAGCCTCAGCCGCAGCCACCGCCGTGGCACGCTGCTCGTTCTCTTCTACGGTGACTGCCGTACCCAGTTGCCGAGCGCGTTCCATATCTCGCACCAGCTGCGCCCGTTCTACTTCGGCCTGAGCGACCAGCGCAGCAGCATTTTGCAGCGACAGTTGGTACCTCTCGTCGTCAAGGCGTGCAAGGAGCTGCCCGGCCGCCACGGTCTCGCCGTTTCGAACGGCGCGCTCGGCAATTCTCCCGTCGACAGTGAAGGCAATTGCCGTCTGTTCGGTTGAACGGATGCGTGAGGGAAAATGGAATACTCCTGCGTTTTCGGCAACAAGCACCTCAGCGACCCTCACAGTCGGAACTGGTGCTCGGGCGATCTCGGACGCAGCAGCCGATGATTCGGTTGCCGAAAGCAGTAAGAGTATTGTTGCAAGGGCCGCCGTAACGGCGGCTCCGCGAAGTATCCATTGCTTCAATGGGGTCATGTCATTCCTCCGTCTTTACGCTGTAAAGTTTACGGCGTAAAGATAGACAGGAAATCTTACCAGCGTCAAGATTATATGAAGGAAATTGTCAAGTTTTTTTTCGATACAAAGGGGAGATCATAGTATATTCCTGATCATGGAAATCACAAATAAGTACTCGGCAATTATGAAGGGAACAGCGGAACCCTGGGACGTGGAGAAGCGTTGGAAGGACGGCAAGATACTCCCGAATCGTAGCATGTCCGGGTTCGCGGTCATTTTTGCGGTGTTCTGGCTTGTCCTGGTGGCCGGACTGGCCGGTACATTCGTTGTAAGCTTCGACGATCCACTTATCGGACTCTTCTCGCTCTCTCTGGTGGCTCCCGGCATATTCCTGCTGGCAAAGTTCTTTCCGCGGATGCTCCGTGAACGCCACTACCGCGGGGTACATCTGAAGACCTCAACAATTCCTATCCCTCTAGGCCAACGGTTTGAAGCGGTACTCTACACTGGAGCGGATGCCTCGCAATTTCCGGCCGAGAAAGTGAACCTTGAGATCCGGCTCACCTGCAACAAGCTTATTGAACGGTCAACCAGGGGTGACAGGACAGGCCCCCGTTTCACCCGCCACATTATCTGGGAGAAAAACGTTCCGGTTGTGGCGTCTTTCGGCGCCAGCGAAACCGGTTCAGTTGTGACTGCCAGCATTACAGCAGATGTGCCGGACAGCCTGCCCGAAACGAGCCGACTCCCGGGCGAGCGGGAAAAGTATGACTGGCGCCTTGAGGCAAAGTCTCAGGAAGGTCTACCGGGTTTTCAGCAGGAGTTCCAGTTACCCGTCTATGACACCCGCAGCGCGCTGGATCGGGCGGACGCGGCCCTGGGACTGCATTCGACCCATTCGACGCCGCCGGGAGATGATACACTGGAGGCCCCGGTTCCAAAGGGAGACATGGAAGCCCTAAACACCTACATAAACACGGTGTGGGAAGCCCGTTGCACGGCCGACAGGCGGCCCAATCTGCAACGCCTCTTCCGGTCGCTTGTGCCGTACACTATTGTGCATCGCCAAAGCGATGTAGCCATGAGTTTCGTTCACGTTCGTGGAGACATGCCGGTACGCCATATCAGGCGAGGCATGGCCGTCCTGCTTCTCATCGCCGCCATAGCCCTCGCCGGGCCAGCCACACCGTTGTTCCTTGTTGCATCACTTGTCTTGCATTTTATGGCAAAGGCAGCCCGGCCGGTGGCCGTTGCGCTCTACGCTGACTCCACAGGTCTGCAGGTAGATTCGGTAGACCGCAGAAAGAGACGATCCGACCAGTACGACTGGAACGATATTGGAATGATTGCCGAGACCGTCTTTTCCAGTTTCTACCACGACATCATGGTTCCACGCCCCAAACGCAGAGTCCCCACGCTTGGGCTACGCCTGCCGTCCAAACGGGAAGCACAGGGCATTGCCGCGGGCATAACCGCGGTGCGGGACCGATACAGGCGCTAAGCTTCGCAGACCCCGAAATCGACCTAAGATACCGAGGGCTCCTACACCGCGTTGCGCCCGGCGTTCACTGTTGGGGCTAAGGTCTTGAGTACCAGCTTCTTCAGCGTCTCGCGGGTTCTGGCATTGGCGCCCGCCTCTGCGGGCGGCGCGGCCTCTGCTGCCTCCACGGCCGCTGCGCCGCCCGCGCCTGCTCCAGCGCTTGCTACAGCGCCAGCGCGAAGCTTGGCCAAGGCGTACTGTTGAATCACCACGACCGGCAGCACCATTTGCTCGCGGATGCGAATTGACGCACGTGATATTCGGTCCTCCGGCTCCCGGTGTCCTGAAACAGCCTCAAAGCAGTCCAGTGTGCGCCGCGCTTCGGTGTCGAGCATCCGCCAGAACTCGCCAAACTGCGGGTCGTCGGCCATGAAGGCGGTCAGCGAGAACCGCGTCTTGCTTAGGCTTTGCAGTGCGTTTTCGACCATGGTCCGGAAAAACAGGGAACGTTCATACAGCTCAGAGAGCTGATCCAGCAGACCCTCGTCACACAGTTGTTGCAGGGCACTGCCAAAGCCAAAGAAACCAGGTACGTTCTGCTTCATTTGGCTCCATGCACCTACGAAAGGTATTGCCCGTAGTGTATCTAGATTGAGCTTGCCAGTCTTGTCGCGGCGATCCGGCCTACTACCAATATTGGTCTTGCCGTAGTAGCTGAGTGGTGTCATTTGTTCCAGATACGGGATGAAGGCCGGATGCTGTCTCAACTCCATGTAGGCTCGGTGCGAGAACTCCGCTAAGCGGTCCAT
>REEM01000154.1 GCA_007695055.1 Spirochaetaceae bacterium
GGCGGCCATGAGAACATGCCCATGGGCTTGCGTTCCACCTATAAAGCCACCTGCTTCCTCAATGGGCGCACGACCCCGTATCCCGTGTACCGGCGAAAACAGCGACAGGGCTCCGTTGCGGAGACCCAGCAGTGGCGTTCCCGCGACCGAGCTTATCCACACGACATTCTCGGCTAGCGTGAGTTGCTGCTGCCAGGAAATATAGACCGCCTGTCCGCCCCTCCTGAGACCAAGAAATGAGTTCGCGTCGAGTTGTTGCAGTTCATGCAGATCATTCCAGTCAAGTTCGAGTATCGTTTCCGCTTGCCCGCCCCTACCCACAAGCAGCAGCCTGTTTCCGGCCACCACCAAGACGTCAGGTCTAGACCTGCCGGTTCCCAGTGAGGCAGGCAGACCCATCGGCGCGAGTAGGACAGTGGGCAACGCATCAAGCTCTACAGGACTATGCCTCGCCCCACCAGGAGCAATTCTATGCAGACGACGGTCTGCAGTCACAACCACAATGTCGCCGTGCGAGGTTATCACCGCCGGAAGAACTGGCACATCGGAAAGCACTACGCTCCACAAGAGCACGCCGGAAGGCGCATAGGCCCTCAGCACCCGCGACTCAGGGTAACTCAGCACGAGTTCGCCGTCAGCGCCAATTGCAAAGGGTAGAGCGCGGTGGTACTCAGGACGAACGCGGAACACCACTCGCCCCGCCTCCGAGATTGCTATGACACCTCCGTTCTCCAATCCGACATACACCGTGCCCCAGGGTGCCACGGTTAATGCGTCGGTAGGCCGTCCCGGTAGTGGAACGCGATGCACCGTTCGCAGACTGCCCGGTTCAAGTCGGTAGAGATACCGATCCTCGGCGCTGAGGTACCAGCTTCCGGACGGGGAAAACACCGGCCCTCCTCGCACCAGTCCACCAAAAACGCGACGTGTATGTGCCTCGACTGCAATGGTGCGCTCCAGGCCATGAACATAGGATGCAGTCAGGAATAGAGTAGTTCCAAGCAAGAGAATGCATACGAGACGCCGTAAACCAATTGATATCCTAGCTAAAGGGCGCGCTGCCATTCGTTCTACTCCCGTTCAAGAACTGTCACAGTCTCAATATGCGAGCTTTGCGGGTAAAAATCAAAGACACGTCGGGATCGCAGGTTATACCCTCCGCGAATGAGTGCTCCCACATCACGAGCCGAGCTCGCGGGATCACAGGATACATAAAGCAAGCGCTTGATATCCGTGTTTGTAAGATACTGTTGCACCGTTCCCGATAAGCCCGCACGTGGTGGGTCCAGCACCGCCAGATCGTAGCTGCGGCCGAACCCTTCCTTCCCACACCAGTCCTCCACACGGGCCTCCACGCTCGTGACGTTTTGCAGATCGGCAAGGTTCAACCTTTGTGCTGCAACCGAGCCAGGGTGACTCTCAACCGCAGTGACTGAGGCGAAAGGTCCAGCAAGGAATCGAGTGAACACGCCACAACCGGCATACAGATCCAGGGCGTGCGAGCCCCCCTCCAGGCTAAGGATCTCTTCACGAATGAGCATCTCGGTCATTTCAAGATTGCTTTGAAAGAAACCGTCCACCGGAAAGCTGAACTCAAAGCCCAACACCTCTACTGTGGCTGTCCCAGCCCGAAAGACCCGCCCCTGGGCGCCATATACCGAGAGCTCGACAGGGTCACGCTCGGTTTGTCCGGCCCGCAGGCTACCCCGCTGGACAGCACCTAACTCATTGAGAAGCTCATTAACCTCTGGTGCCGCTATGGGGCAGAAGGATATGGGAACGATATCGTGAGAACTCCGCGCCCGAAAGCCAAACCCAGCCGACCCCGCGGAGTGAAGCCTTACCCGATTTCGGTATCCAAACTCAGCGCCACCCACAACCTGAGGCGCTGTCGCGTTTAAGGTGTCTTGATATGAGAAGGCCCCAACCCGCCGGTCAAGATCGGCGGTCACCCGGGCCTTGATCTCTCTTTGGGTGCCAATGTCGGCATGTTGCATATTGCAACCACCACAACGCTCGTAGACTGGGCAGGGAGCGCTGCGTCGACCCTCTCCGGCCGTGAGTAACTCCACTATTTGAGCTCGGTCGAAACGCGCCTTGCGCTCCACAACCTCAACAAGGGCTCGTTCTCCCGGTAGAAGCATGGGAACAAAGACCACTCGCCCGTCCGGTGCACGAGCAACTCCGTCTCCCCCAAAGGCTGCACCGTGAGCCGAGACTTCATAGCGAACTCTTGTTGTATTGTGTGATTGACGAGATGACTTCACTTGGAGTATTCTAACCTATATTTATAGATATGCACAACAATCGTTCGGACGACCTATGCTACGACGAGATAATTGACTGGGAGCTTTCATGAAAACCAAGAAACTAGCAAGTGTACCTACCATCAAGCGCCTACCTTTGTATTTGCAGATAGTTGAGAATGCACACAAAGAAGGGAAGGAATTCATTTCCGGAACTATCATTGCTGAGGAACTCGAACTTGAGCCTATACAGGTACGCAAGGATCTCGCCATTACTGGAATTGTCGGTCGCCCGCGGATTGGCTTTCCCGTCGCTCAGCTCATTACCTGCATCCATGAGTTTCTGCTCTGGGATAAGGAGCACAGTGCGATTGTGGTAGGGGCCGGTAGCCTCGGCTCGGCGCTCATGGGCTACGACGAGCTCAAGAAGCGTGGAATGCGAATACAAGCAGCTTTTGACAGCGACCCGGCAAAAATCGGGCGTACCATTAACGGCGTGCCCGTATTTGCCATGAACGATATAGCACAAGAGGCCTCCCGACTTGGTTCGGAACTGGCCATCTTGACCGTACCCCCAGATGTGGCTCAGACGGTTGCAGAACAACTGACCTCTGCGGGCATCTATGCAATCTGGAACTTCACCAACACCAAGCTGAAACTAGATGAAGACATCGTTGTACAAAGGGAAGATCTCAGCTCCGGCTACGCTATGCTTTCGGTGCGGATGAAGCTCCGGCAAAATCAGACCTGATACACCTGCGCTACACCGGAATGATCCGGTGGTAGCGCTTCTTGCCCGCTCGCAGGAGTAATTCTGGCTCTCCTGTAGACTCCTTGTCGAGTCTATTAGCACCAATGAGTTCATCCAGACTCTCTATTTTTTGCTCATTCACACGAGCGCCACCTTGCTCTACCAGGCGACGTGCATCTGAACGCGACGCACATAGCCCGGAACGCTGAAATAGATCCATAACAGGAATACCCGCTTCTAGCTCAGCGAGGGGAATCTTGGTGCTCGGAATTCCCGATCTGTCACCACTCCCGGTACCTCCGGCTCCAAATGCGGCAGCCGCAGCCTGCTCGGCCGTTGCTGCTTCCTCTTCACCATGCACAAGCCGAGTGAGCTCAAAGGCAAGTCGACTTTTGGCGGCATTGAGTTCTTGTCCCTCATGCGCCGACAGCGCCTCAATCTCCTCATTGGGCAGAAAAGTATACAGGTAGAGAAACTTTCTAACGTCCGGATCCGGCACGTTGCGCCAGTACTGGTAGAAGTCATAGACCGAGAACATTTGCGGATCTAAAAACACCGCTCCCTGCTCAGTTTTCCCCATCTTCTTGCCGTCGGCTCGTGTCACCAGAGGAAAGGTAAGCCCGTAGCTTTCCTTGCGGCTTACCCGCCGAATAAGGTCTACACCGGCCACAATATTGCCCCATTGGTCGTCGCCACCTACTTGCAGACGGCAGTCATGATCACGGTTCAGCACCAGATAGTCATAGGACTGCAGCAGCTGGTAGTTAAACTCAATAAACGAGAGTCCGGTCTCCAGCCGCATTTTGTAGGTCTCAAAAGACAGCATCCGGTTAACCGAGAAATGACGTCCGATATCACGCAGGAACTCTATGTAGTTTAGGTTGGCGAGCCAGTCGGAATTATCTACTACCGTCGCTTCGCAGCCTTGTCCTGCCAGAAACGTCTCAATCTGAGTTCGGATTGAGGCAGCATTTGCCTGAATTTGCTCCACCGTCAACATCTGCCGCATCTCGGTCTTGCCAGAGGGATCTCCAATTCGAGCGGTGCCACCGCCTATGAGGGCAATTGGCTTATGCCCGGCCCGCGCAAGATGCACCATGGCGTACAGTGGCACCATATGTCCCGCATGCAGGCTTGAGCCAGTCGGGTCAAAGCCTACATAAAAGCTTGTTGGTTCCTTGGCAAGCAATGCGGTTACTGCGTCTATATCGGTGCACTGTTGCAGGAAGCCACGTTCCTGCAGCGACTTGAGTCCTTGATCCATTATCCTTTCCGTCCTTGCTCAAGCATTAGCTTCGCGTGTAGTTCTCAATTTCCTCTTCGAGTCGGCTGCTGAGCTCTGCGACAGGAACTCGAACCTGTTCCATACTATCGCGGAAGCGTAGAGTAACCGTCTGATTCTCTTTTGTTTCATAGTCAATGGTGAGACAAAAGGGAGTTCCAATCTCATCTTGTCGGCGGTAGCGTCGTCCAATTGCCCCACTCTGGTCATAGAAGGTAGAGAATCGACGCCGAAGCTTTCTCTCAATTTCCTGAGCCAGCTCCGACAGTCCGTCTTTCTTGACTAAGGGAAATACCCCAACGGTGATTGGAGCAATTTCTGGATGAAACTTCAGAACAACCCGACGGTCGTTCTCGCCAACCTCTTGATCCTCGTAGGCGTCTGAGAGCGCCATGAGCACACTGCGCGTGAGTCCGGCCGAGGTCTCAATGATGTAGGGCAGATAGCGCTCGTTGTTGGTGTCGTCCAGATAACGCAGATCCTTGCCCGAGAACTCCGAGTGCCGCCGTAGGTCAAAGTCGGTCCTATTGTGAATTCCCTCAAGCTCCCGCCAACCAAAAGGAAACTCAAACTCAATGTCGTAAGCAACCTTAGCATAGTGAGCAAGCTCATCCGGGCCATGTTCTTGAAAGCGTAGCCGTTCCGGCCGAATACCGAGCTTAGAGTAGTAGCTCATCCGCTGTTCCTTCCAGAACTCAAACCACTTCTCGTCCTCACTCGGATGCACAAAATACTGCATCTCCATCTGCTCAAACTCACAGGTGCGAAACACAAAGTTCTTCGTCACAATCTCATTGCGAAAGGCTTTACCTACCTGTGCAATGCCAAAGGGGATTCTAACCCGCGAGGTCTGCACGACATTCTTGAAGTTTACGTAGATTCCCTGGGCAGTCTCTGGACGCAGATACACGACCGACCCGGTATCTTTCACCGGACCTATGTGCGTATCAAACATGAGGTTAAATGCACGAGGTTCCGACAAAGGATTCCCGCCAGGGCTGGTCTTGGAGTCGCGCTGTTCATCACTCAGGTGGTCCCAGCGGAAACGTTCATTGGTAACGGTATCTTCCACCATGAGGTCAGCAAAACCCTCAAGGTGACCGGAAGCCTCCCATACTTTTGGATGCATAAGTATTGAGGCGTCGAGACCAACAATGCCGTCATGGAGCTGGGTCATTTCTCGCCACCAAAATCGCTCTAGACGGTTCTTAAGCTCTACGCCAAGCGGACCATAGTCCCAGGCCGAGGATAGCCCGCCGTATATCTCGGACGATGGAAATATAAAACCTCTACGCTTACACAAGGCAACAATTTCTTCCATCGTTCCTCGTCGTGTCTTGTCATCAGTATCTGCCATTATATCCTCGCTTTATTCTTTGTGCTGTGTATGTGTCCCAACGGCGTGCACCTTGCGTTGCCAGCACGCCTAATCGAGCATAGTTTGTAACTTCTGTAGCGCGGCATTCACCCGCAGTCGGGCTTGCTCCTCACCAAGGAGCTTGATTGACCCAAATAAGGGTGGAGAGACCTTTGAACCGGTTACCGCAACTCGCAAGGGCATGAGAACGTTCCCAAGTTTCGTGTCGAGTTGCTCGGCAAGGGCACGGAAGCGCTCCTCGTTTTCCTCATCGCTGCGAGTAGTCAAACCGTCAAGCAGTTCTAGAACTCCTTCGAGTACTCGTATAGTGTGGGGAGCATCCATCTTCTTAGGTATAAGATCCTCTGCCGGATAGTCGGCTGGAGCTCC
>REEM01000217.1 GCA_007695055.1 Spirochaetaceae bacterium
GGCACCCCTGGTGCCAACTGTTGAAAGGCTCGCAGACTTCCTACCGAGAACGAGAAAAAGATAGTTCCGGCGTGCGGGTGGTCTTCCTCTAACCAACCCTGCTCCTGCAGCACCGCGACAATATCCTCCTCAATCCCCGGGTACTTGTATGGGTGTTTTGTTTCCAAAATCAGCCCAGGCCTGTGGTGACCCGCGCGTGCTACCTCAATAAGGTCTTCCAAGGTGAGAATTTCAAGCCCTGTGTAGTGCTCCTGCGCATAGCGAGGAAACCGCTCATTAAACCAGGAGCCGAAGTCAAGCTGCCTGAGCTCCTGCAGGGTGAACTCACCAATTTCGGCGTCTGCTCGGTCAGGGTACACCTCCTGCACGTTGGAGGTGCGGCCGAGCGTTTGGTCATGAAACACAATAATGTGACCGTCTGCAGTTCGCTGCAGATCGGCCTCGAGGTAGTCGCTTCCCAGGTCGCGCGCAATTTCGTAAGCTGGCCATGTGGACTCCGGGGCAACTATAGAAGCCCCTCGGTGGGCTATGACTGCAGGATAAGGGATATTCAAATCCGTCAGAATATCTTCCCCCTCTCCATCAGGGTACACGAGGTAGTAAGATCCGTAGTAGACAATATAGACTGTGATCATCGCAAACGGTATGAGCAGTAGCCACTTCATAGATCACCTTATCTGATTTCCTTGTCTCCGGCCTTTCACAACTCTGCCTCACTCGACTCTTCGTCTCTCTAACATAACTTCTCGCGAGAAGCGAATTTTCTCAAGTGCAGTGCGTCCCTTTTCTGGAGGTATATCGATATTGGCGTCTCGGCCTTCAATGTGCCCGATCTTTGTCAGTTCGCCAAGTTCCGCCACAAAGAGTTGATCCCTATACAGGATTTGTGGCAGTTCATGAATGAACAACACCGGTTGTTCGGTGGGCTGAAGGAGTGAGCTTCCCATGAACTCCGGGTCGATATCGTCGAATCCAAGAATATCTAGAATGGTTGGTGCGAGGTCGGTGAGGCTACCAGTCTTTTCCAGGCTATTTGGCTCAATGTCCGGATGCCGGATAATGAGTGGTATGTGTTCCGGCTCCTTTATATTCCGGCTAACCTCAAAGCCAATGCTTGAGGAGTATTCAGGTGTCTCAAGAGCAGCCTCATGGTCCGAGAACATGATTATGAGCGTGTTGTCCTTGAGTCCCAGTTCTTTCAGGCTTTGGAAAAACATCTGCAGCGCATAATCAACAAAGTAGACCGAGTTAAAGAAGTCACGCACGAACTCGCTGTGAAGCTCATCAAAAGCATCTACGGCAAACGCTTCAGGATAAAATGAAAAGGGTGTGTGGCTCGTCACGGTTATGAAGTAGGCAAAGAACGGCTCCTGCTTGTCCTCAAGTTTGCCTTCAAGCACCTGCAGGGACTGTCGGAAGAAGTCGTAGTCATTTATTCCGAGGTAGCTGTCCTCCACCCGGTAGATACGGTCATCCATTGAAAAGTCTGGTCGAGAGTAGAAACGGTCAAAACCTAACTCCGAGTACGCAACGCCCCTATGAAAGAACTCCGCGTCGTTGCCATGAAATGCCAGCGTCTGGTACCCACGCTCGTTAAGAATTCTCACCAGCGAAGGAAACCTGCTCATGTCGTTGTCGCGAAAGGAGTACTGTCTATTCACCGGGTAAAGCCCGGTCAGCACCGAGAAGTCAGCATCAAAGCTTCCGTTCACATGCTGGGCATAGAAGTTATGGCCGTAGAGACTACTCTCTACCAATGAGTTCACAAACGGCACGACCTCCTGCCCATTGTATGAGTAGTTAATGAGCTTCTTGTCGAGCGACTCCACCTGTATGACAATGATATTGCTGTAGCTATCAACCAAGGGCTCGGGATCTATGGCACCGGTGTGTTCGCTTGGGAGTTCGGCTCGTACGCCCGGGGTACCGGCAAGACGCAGATACAGCTCAAAGGCATAGAGGGGGACAAGCCCATAAACGCTGGCAAAGGCGGGAGTCGAGTCTACAAAAAGCTCCGGAGCACGCTGGGCGCCAACACGATAGTGCGCTACCACGGCCTGTACAGAGAGCAGGCCAACGACAGTAAGCAGAAGGAGCGAGCTTCGTATTCTTGGGATAATGAACGGTGAGGGCGGCTCCTGCCGCGTGTTGAGTCCGGCGCCAAAAGTCTTGATACTCAAGCCCATGACGAGCAGGTCTATGAGGTACAGAAGGTCAGAAGGGCGAATAATGTGCCGTACAAGAACCTCTACGGCGTTGAAGCTCTCACCGCCGGTCAACTCACTTAAGCTCAGGTAGTTGCCAAAGTACCTGTTGTACCAAAGGTTTGCCAGAAAGACTACGGTGAAGAGAACCGCTCCGCAATAGGCCCCTACCCGTACGCCACGGCGGCCGCTTGCTGGCAACAGATAGACGTAGACCAGCGCCAAAATTGCGGCGCTTCGCAGCAGCTGCGTGGCTGGCAGCGGCACACCAACAACAAACAGCATAAGAACGTTGTACTTCACCAGAAGTCCAAGTGCAAAAATGCTGGTGAAAATTACCCTATCTCTTTCTACCTGCATACCTCTATGCCCAAAAGTAGTCTACCGTGACATTTGGTAGGCGCGTTCTATCTCCGACTGGCTAAACTCGTAGGTCGTATTGCAGTTATGGCACACCGTCCGCAATGGGAAGGGGCCTTGATCGCGAATGTCCTTGATCTCGTCTATTGGCATGGCGGCAAGAAACCGCGCAAAGCGGTCTTTGGAACAAGCGCAGTCAAAGCGCACCTCACGGGTACCAACCTCGGCAGCCTCAAACTCGTGAAAGTAGTCGTGAATAATGCTTGAGCTGTCGGCACCGTTGGCCACCAGGCCCCCAAGCGAGGGAAGGTTGCGAATGCGAGTATCGAGCTGTTTTCCTATATCCTCGTCTGCTCCAGGAAAAGCCTGAACCAACAGCCCACCAGCGCCAATGACGGTTCCCTCGGGGTCAAACTGCACACTCAAATGAAACGCAGTTGGTGTTTGTTCGGACTGCAGGTAGTAGTTGGCCAGATCCTGGGCCACGGTGCCGTAGGCCAGGCTGATATGCCCGGTAAACGGCTGCTTTGATCCCTCGGCAAAGCGCGTTACCGAAAGGGTGCCGTCACCTATAAAGGGCCGGGTGTCAAAACTCTCTGGTGGTGTATCAATTGGTATAGGAGCGTTGCGCAAATAACCGCGAACCGAACCTCCGGCGCTCGAGTCAACAACAAAACCACCAGCAGGCCCGTCACAGTCCATTTCTATGCCTACCCGGTCCTGGCCCTTGAGTCCGGCCGAGATGAGACCGGCAGCAAGATACGCATGTCCGCAGATCAAGGTTTCGAGTACGCCGTAGTTGTGGTTCACCCGCATTTCGTTAATCATGCGAGTCGCAGACAACAAGGCCCCTCGATAATTGCCACGGTTCAGGAGAAATAACTCAAGTTCATCCGGGCCAAGCCGGTCAAGTTGTTCAAGCACTTTGGGGTCAATAATTGGCTTCTTGATCATGCTTCCCATCATCGGACGGAGCAAGTGCCGCTGTCAAGGCGGGCACTAGAAAGGATTTGCCCCGTAGAAGTCGCTATCTTCGGGCACGGCAAGCTCTAAGGCCTCAATCTCCACCTCAAGCTGCTCTCCATCTTTCGTGAGGAAGAAGAAGCTTCCGGTCATGGTACCGGTTGGTGTCTCAAGCTCGGCGAGTGTTGTATAGCGGAAGGTCCTGGCAGGCGGAATTCGGGGTTCTTCACCCTCAAGCCAGTCGTCCTCGGCCACATGGAGCCGTGCCCGTTCATCAAAAAAAAGCCACCGCCGTCCGGTCAGTACTAACTCGGAGTTTGTGCGGTTGGTCAGCGCAACATTGTAGCGCCACACATAGACTCCCTGAAGAAGACTCTCGTCCTCCAGGAACTCGGTGTTTATTCGCACTCGTACGCTCTCACGCGCCGGTGCTGGCTCCTCGGCCGAGATCGCGACAACCGCCCCAAACAACAGAACAAGACTACACAGCAGGGGCCAGAGAACTCTTTGCACATTATTCTTCAATTTCTACCTCCCGAATGTAGTACTCTCGCACCTTCCGCTCGGTGCCCGCAAGGGTCAACTCGCGCTCACCGGTCACTCCCCGCACCTGAATTTCCTGGCCAATGTAGGGTGAGAAGCGTTCGCGAGCATTGTCACCCTCTACATAGTAGTCACGCCCCTCCTTGGTCGTCAGAACAATGCGCGCAAAGGGCTCAGAACCAACAAGCCGCACCGTTACCTCAAGCAGCCGCGCCTCGGGTTCACGAGCTGTCTCGGAGGACGGGAATGCCTGCGCACTCACCGCAACGAACAGCATGAGTAGAAGCGCACCGGCAAGCCCTCGAACAGCGGCCGACCCAATGCATGGCCCAGTGGCCGGGCGCCGCTGATTGTGCCGGGTGGGCCTATCCAGCCGGGCGTGCCGGGCGTGCCGGGTGTGCCTATCCAGCCGGGTGTGCCGGGTGCTTAGCGACCTCATTCGCCCTCCAGCGCACGCAGCCTCTCGCGCAGGACCTCATCCAGGTTGGGTGTGATGCGCGGCGCCGGAGCCGGGGCCCCGGAGGTCTGGGAAGAAACTCCGCCGGAGCCCCCTTGGGCACTCACTCCACCTACCCCCGAGTCACGAAACACCATATCTACGCCATGCGGTCCCGGGGGTGGAGTAACCCGCAGTGGGCCTGAGTAGTTGGTACTCAGACTGCCAATGCTGGAGCTGCTGACAAGCGATTCGGGAAGCGGGAGAGCGCGGGTTTGCAAAGTGGCCGAAAACGGATTGGTGCGCGTGTTGTAAGCAAGAAGTGTCTCGTCCTCATTAAGGTCGCCGTTGATGTCTACTCCAGTCGAAGTAAGCCGTGCATAGAAAATATCGTTGTCCGTCACTTCAACATTGAAGCTCGGAGAAGAATCTGGTTTGACATAAATAAACTCACCCGGGCCCAACACGTACCTTGAGTCGCTGATCGCGACGACCGAGTCGTTCAAGGCTTTGTTCAGAGTCTCAATTTTGCCGGTTTGGAAAGGCGGCTCGCCTTTGTACCCAAAAAGCTCTGTGCCTGAACGCAACCAGTTGGCAGCAGCCCAAGTACGAAGAAGCTCGGGCCACCCGTTGGTGGCTATCCCGTGTGCTTCAGCCGAAGAGGACACAGCGAGCGCGTCTGTGTGTGACGACAGCACCATGTCGCGAAAAATGCCGGAGTCGTTGGCGTGAAGGCGCAACCAGTTCATTTTCATGTGCACCGAGGCGTAGGAGGTGAGCACGTCTGTCCACGGACGACCCCAGGCCACGTGATTCTGGCCCATGGCTACGTAGGGATTGTAAGAGTCTATGGATTTCCCATTGACGGAGAAGTTATAGCCTGCTCCTGTGAAGTAGTTTATTCGGCCGGTATCAACTTGCCCGGTATAATAGAACTCGGCAGCAGCAGAGAGCATCTCATCAATCCAGGTGTCCATTTGGCCAATTTGTTGCTGCCCAACGTTGTAGTAAAAGTTGTGCAGATGCTGGAACTCATGCGCTAAGGTGAGAAGGAACTGATTCACCCGAAAGGAAACCGAACCCCCGAACTCGGTCAACACGCGACTGTTAAGGAACACCATTGGAAGCGCATTGGAGTACCTCAGTAGGGAGTGGCTCGGATCGTTAACGAATGCATGCACCGGATCAAAATATCCGAGCAACATTGCACCGTTCGCATCCGGCGGGCCAAGATCAAGAATAAGAATCACCACTGAGCGGTCATCTGAGGAGACACCCAGGGTGTTAACATATGCGGGCTCTCCAAGGTGGGTGGCCACAACCGGGCGAATCTTGGCGCCAAACTCATTGAGAATATCTACGGCTTCCAGACCAGCCAAGGATGCACCCCGTT
>REEM01000172.1 GCA_007695055.1 Spirochaetaceae bacterium
GTAGTCGGTTCTCAAACCATGGAGCTCTTCATCATTTCCAAAGGCTTCACGAGCTGCCTGAAATTTGCGAATAGTTTCATTATCTTGAAGAGCGCCAACAAACTCATCGGCCGCCTCTTTTAGTGTATCTTCCATACTATTTCTCCCCATATGCCGACAAATCGGCTTGTTAGCAACAGCCGCCAGCGGGCTTGGTCATTTCGGCGAAATCGAATCCAAGACCCTTGGTCATGTACTCATCCAGCTCTTTGAGCGAACTCACCAGGTTTTCTTGTGCCTTAAAGAACCGTGTTAAGGTAGCGTGACGTGCAATCTTGTCCTGCAAAGCCGCAAGGTTCTGCTCATTCTGGCTGTCACCGCCCCAACTTGCAGACATCTGTGCCATCTGCTGAGCTACTTCAAACTGGCTCAGTAGATCCTTGGCCTCTGGGTCCTTCTCCATTGCCTCGTTTGCCTGCTCAAACTCTTTGTAGGCGGCGGTGTTCGCAATCGCCTCCGCCAGTTTGTGAGCCGCAGCCTTAATATCTTGTGCAGTATCTGTTGCTGTATCTGTTGCTGTATCTGTTGATTTCGACATCGTGTTCTCCTTCATTTTCTCTTTTTTGCTGATTTAGCAGCACCCGGAACCAGGTCCACACATTGATCCTGCGCCAAGGCCGCCACCCCTGGATCCCGACAACACGCCGAAACCACCAAAGACCTGTGAAACCTTCGCGGAACCACACTTTAGACAGTCCGGAGAGAGCCCCGCAGCCTTCTCGGCCACCGTGGCGGTTACGTCAAACGTTTGATCGCAGTCGCGACATCGGTATTCATATGTCATTGCTTTTCTCCTAATTGCTGCATTGCTGCATTGATTCGGCTGGACTCGGGCGGCCGACAACTCTACAGACTCCTGTTGAGATTCATATATGTCACTCGATGCATGTATAATATGCGCCCAAAAGCATATTTGTCAAGTGCACCCTCCGGAACAAAGCGCTTTACGCTTGACAACATGCGCCCATCCGCATATATTGCATGCATGACGGCGCATACAAACATACCAGAAGGCGAGGCAGAGACCTTGCAGAACACAGCCGCTACCCTATTTCGGACACTGGCGGATGAGACGAGACTGAGAATTCTGCACCTGTTTTTTGCCCAAGACCGTCCGCTTTGTGTCTGCGAGTTGGTCGACGCCATGGGCTTGCCTCAGTACCAGGTTTCACGGCACCTCTCAGCCCTTAAACAGGCTGGACTGGTAACCGCGCAGAAGCGCGGCACCTGGGCATATCATCGTCTCGAGTCCACAATGTACATGAAGAACCTTGTGACCTTACTTGAAGAGATTCTGGTTGGCGAACCCTACGCTGCGGATTTACAACGCCTGGAAATGCGGCTGCAACTACGAGCAAATGAACAATGTGTCGTTGGATTCGTTTCCAACGACGAGCTTCAACAACTTATCAAGCGTGTGAGCCCGAGCGCCCCCGCCCAAACATAAAGGAGATTCACGTATGAGTACTTCACATACCCCAAAGATTGAGCTCTTCGACCCGCCCATGTGCTGCCCCGGTGGCCTCTGCGGCCCAGCAATTGACCCGGCACTATTGGACATGGACGAGGCGGCGCTCAAACTCAAGAGAGAGCATGGCGTGAAAGTAGAACGATACCTACTGCAGCAGAACGGACAGAAGTTCATGGAGAACCCGGAAGTCCTGGCGCTGCTCCAGGCCAAGGGCACCGACATCCTCCCGGTTACCGCCGTGGACGGCAAGGTAGTCAAACAAGGCGGCTTTCCAAGCTACGACGAGCTTGTCCGGTATCTTACACCGGTAAGCAGCGAGGCATAGAACTATATGAGTCAAACACAGTATATCTTTTTCTCCGGCAAGGGCGGCGTTGGCAAAACCACCATGGCATGCGCCACCGCAGTACAGAACGCCGATCAAGGCAAACGCACACTCATTATCACCACCGATCCGGCCAGCAACCTCTCAGATGTCTTTGAGACCGAGATCGGACACCAGGTCCGCCCTCTTGGCCCCGCGAACCTCTGGGGCATGGAGATTGACCCTGACAAGGCAACCGAGGAGTACCGCGAACGCATTCTGGCTCCTATGCGAGCCGTTATGCCGGAAAGCGTCATGAAGGTGCTTGAGGAGCAGTTCGACTCGCCCTGTACTACCGAGATCGCGTCATTTGACCGCTTTGTGGACTTCATGGCTGGCGAGCTTGATGACAGCGGAGAACGCGACAGCACCGGTGGAGATGAAGGAACAGGGTACGATGTCGTCATTTTTGACACCGCACCCACAGGGCACACCCTGCGCCTCCTTGAGCTGCCGGTAGACTGGAGCAAGCACATTGAAGAGAGCGCTAAGGGTACCGGGAACACCTGCATTGGCCCAGTGGCCTCAATCCAGGAGAACAAGAAGAAGTACGACGAGGCCACCCGCCTCCTTGGAGACCCAACCCGTACCGAGTTCACCTTTGTACTGCAGCCGGAAGGCACCTCGGTCTACGAAACACAGCGCGCCTCCAAGGAGCTTGCACAGATCGGCGTCAAGAAAACTAAGCTCATTGTCAACGGCATCCTGGCCGAGGAGGTGTGTGACACCCCCTTCTTCCGCAGCCGCTACGACATGCAGCAGAGCTATCTCAAGCGCATTGCTGAGGAGTTCGATGTACCGGTGAAGCACATGTACCAGCGCAATGGTGAGATCAAGGGTGTGCAGGGCCTGCGGAACGTGGCTCGTGACCTGTTCGCTACCAACGGCCACAAACCGGAGATTATGCTGGAGCTCAAGGCACCGGCAGAAGGTTCTGATTTTGTAGAGATTGACTCGGCAAAACTTCTCGAGGTAATCCGCCCCACCGCTGGCAAGTCCAAGGCGCTGTTCTTTACCGGCAAGGGAGGCGTAGGTAAGACCGCGGTTTCCTGTGCGGTAGCGGTTGCACTTGCCGAACGCGGCTTTAAGACGCTGTTGCTCACCACCGACCCGGCATCGCACATTGGACAGGTTATGGAGCAGAATGTCGGCTCCGGTATTAATCCTATAGAGGGAGTTGCCAACCTTGATGCGGTCATGATTGACCAGGAAGAGGCGGTAAAGACCTATAAAGCGCGCATTATTGAGGATGCCAAGAAGAAGTACTCCGAGGACATGATGGCAGCCGTTCGTGAGGAGCTTGAGTCTCCCTGTACCGAGGAGATGGCGGCCTTTGACACCTTCATGGGATATGTGGAACGCGAGGACTACGACATTGTGGTGTTTGACACCGCACCCACCGGACACACCTTGCGCCTGCTTGAGCTCCCCTTTGACTATGCAGATCAGGTGGGAATGATGGTCTCAACCACCGAGGCGGGCAACGAGGTGAAGAAGGACACCCAACAGCGCTTTGAACGCATTATTGCTCAGATGAAAGACCCGGAACGCAGCGCCTTTGCCTTTGTGGTGTACCCGGAATCAACACCGGTTATAGAAGCTTATCGCGCCATGGTCGATCTTAAGAAGGCGAATATCAGCACGCAGTTTGTAGTTGCCAACCAGGTTCTGCGCAAAGAGAACTGTACCAACGACTACTTCAAGGCTCGCCGCCTCATGCAAGAGAAGTACCTTGGTGAGATCAATGAACGCTTTGGTCTGCCGGTAGCAACCATGCCGCTGTTTGAGACCGAGATCATGGGTCTTGATATGGTACGGCGTGCCGGTGAGGCACTCTTTACTCCGGAGAAGGCGCATGTCACAGCATAATTCTCAGTCCGACGCAGTGGTCACGGTTTTTGCGCCACCGGCGTCGGAGTGTGCGGGCACCAACACCTGGGAAAACGCGGTGCTTGCCTTCGAGCACCGCTTCGCCAAGCGCTACGGCAACCGCGTTCGCTTCAAAGCCGCCCCCCTCTTCTCACCCGAATTCTTTCAGAACCCGGCGGTAACCGAGGCGGTACAACAAGGCGCAGAGGCGCCAATTATCACCCTCAACGGCCGCGTGATTCAGCGCGGCGGTAAGCTCTCTGAGCGCATTATCCGCGAGGAACTTGAAAAACTCGGGATCCTGCCTAACGCGTAAGCCAACTTCGGTGGTATACTGACCACAGATGTCATATTTTTTGTCGACTGACCTGCGGCACACATTGTTCGGCAGCTTCCGGGGGCTTGCACGACTCATTTATTTCACCACGGTCTTCGTTACCGGGGCCCTCGTGGTACTCATGCTCCGCGCGGTGCTTCCTATTTCCACATATCGTCGTTTGAGGCCTACTATTTCGCGCAAAGTGGGCCGTGTTCTGCTCTGCGCCTCCAATATCCGGGTTCGCCGTGAAGGCAGCTTGCCGCCTGACGGTGCCCTGGTTGTAGCAAATCACGTAAGCTGGGCTGACTCCTTCACCTTCTTGAGTGAGCTAGGCTGCCGCTTCATGGTTAACCACCGGTATGAGAAGATTATTGGCTTCAGCACCGTGCTACGAACCGTTGGAGTGGCCTTTATCAACCGAATGAGTATGACAGCAGTTGGACAGGCCCAGGACGTGATGAAAAGGATTCTACAGCACGGTGCTTCGCTCATGGTCTTCCCGGAAGGGCGTACCAGCCGCGGCGCGTCCGTGCGGAAGTTCAAGTCGGCGCTGCTCCAGGTGCCGGTGGACCTCAAACAGCCAGTCTACTGGGCGAGCGTCTGCTACGAGACTCCTCGGTCCTGGCCGCCCGCGAGCGTGGTTATTGGCTGGGAGGAATGGCCGCCGCTCTTGACCCACATATACCGTGCCTTTCACGCACCACGTATTACCTGCCGCATTCGCTACGGCCTCGAGCCAATCTGGGCCCCCGACCGAAAAACCCTTGCCGAGACACTCCATACTGCAGTATCCACGCACCACATTGCTATGCCCCAGCTCCCCGCTGTCGCCCTTCGCCGCATAGACGTCGCAAAGAAGGTTGCCCGGCGTCTGGTCTACGGCGACTAAGCTCACCGCCTGCCACACAACCCAGGCCAAGCATAAAACTTGACAGCGGCATAATAGAGTCATATCGTAGTCATATACTGGTCTTTTTCGTATGAGGTGAGCTGTGGGAACTGAACGGAAGGTTGCGATCGCGGAACTTAAAGCACATCTTAGCGCAGAGATTCGGCGTGTGCGAAACGGTGAACAAATCACAATTCTTGACCATCGCAAACCCGTGGCTCGTCTCACCGGTATTGAGGACGGCCCACGTTACCTTTCGCGTGCACGGACGCCATTTGTGTGGCGCGAGTACGAGCCTCTCATCTCCTCCGCCAGCCTACCGGGCATTGTTGAATCCGAACGGGCGGACTCGTGGTAGCCTACCTCGACGCCTCGGTTCTTCTGCGTTACAAAATGGAGGGGCAACTCAGCGATGAAGGCCTTTTTCATCCATGTGAAGACCTTGGATGCCCTTCATATCTCAACTGCGTTGGAACTACGTGCAGAGGTAGCTGGAACCTCTATCCTCAACTTATTCTCCCATGACCGCACACTGAACCTGTGTGCACGGGCCATGGGCCTTCATGCGCCACTCATGTGAGCATTCTGCGTTTCATTTATGGGTAAGCATGCCGGAAGCGGGGAACCCGGGAACTCACCTCTAGGTCGAGTCCGCTTCTGTCTCCGCGCAAAATGTGTTGATAACCAATCCCAGCAACCATGGCGCCATTGTCGGTACAGAGCTCCAGTGGTGGGAAAATGACGCTGTATTCACCGGTTCCCGCACCAGGTGCGGGCTTGTGCCTCCCACGTGGAGTTTCGGCAAGCCGCTGGCGAAAATAGCTATTTGCAGCAACGCCCCCTCCGGCAACTATTCGGGTAAGCCTGCTGTCCTTAGCCGCACGCAACACGCGCGAAACCAGCATATCTACCGCTGCCTTCT
>REEM01000227.1 GCA_007695055.1 Spirochaetaceae bacterium
TATCACACTCAGCGTGTTCGTGAGGAGCTTCGTGAGTCTGCATCGAGCGGGAGAACAGATAGAAAGCATGTATGCGTAGAACAGCAGAAGAAGCACAACAGACGCGGGAGACGGTGTTCAAGGCGGGGCTCAGGGTCTTCTCACAGCGGGGCTTTGAGGGGGCTACACTGGCGGACGTAGCGCGTGAGGCTGGGGTAACCCGTGGGGCCATTTACTGGCATTTCCGCAACAAAGAGGCCTTTTTTGAGGAGATCTTGGGGCGCCTGGAGCGTTTCTATGAAGACCTGCTACGCGTGTTATCCACGGGCGGTGAGCCGGACGTGGAGACAGTCTGTGAGGCGGTGAGGGGGATCTTCCAGCGCTTCTGCACGGACTCGGAGTATCGCGCTATGCAGACGCTCGCTATTCGCAGTTTGCTGCAGTCCGGGCCCCAGACCGCCGGCTACTCGGCAATCTCGCAGCGTATAGAGGCCGACAGCAAAGTGATAAAGAGGGCAGGGGTAGACCTTAGGCACCTTTCTCGGCCGCACTTGCCGGAGCCGCTCGTACCGCTACGAGCCTACCTCTTTGGCGTGTTCGTAGTACTTGCGGTTCGAATTGAGTCCGGGGGAGCACTTGACCCGGGCGAGCTTGAGCCCTACCTTGAGTTTCTGCGGGGGGCGCTGAGCAAAGACAGCTAACGGCGCTTGACTGAATTTTCGTTTTTCGTTATACATACACACGCGTTTGTAAAGAGCGGGGTTGCCCGCCAGCTGCGCTTAGCAAGGAGCTTGAGCTATGAGATATATATTTTCCCAAAGGCGGCGCGCACTGTTGCCCGTTGTGGCCCTGGCCTTGGTGGCCTTGGTGGCCTGCGCGGACGACGCGCTTGAGGTCGGGCGCAGCATAGGTGAGATCCATGACCAGGAAGGCATTCCGGTAGCAACCCGCGAGATAAGCCCGGAGTCATTCAGGAGTTACCAGCGCTTTACTACATCGCTCAGTGGCAATGCGGAGTCCACCGCAAGTTCCTTGGTAGGTGATGTAGTTCAGGAAGTACTCTACGATGTGGGAGACTACGTGGAGCGTGACACCGTGGTGGTGACATTCCCAACAGATAACCCCGCACTCAACTACGAACAGGCCCGTGTCGGCTACGAGAACGCAGCAACCTCCTTTGCACGCATACGCCGCCTGCATGAGAGCGGCAATGTAACCCAGCAGTCCTTTGACGACGCCAAGGCGCAGTACGATGTAGCCCGCGCAAACTGGGACTCGGCCCGCAACATGGTACGGGTGCGTGCCCCCATTTCCGGCTACATTACCCGCATTCAGGTGGGTGAGTCGGACAATGTGGCGCGGGGTGACGCGCTCTTTACGGTTGCCGACTATGAGCAGCTGCGCACCACGGTGTGGGTCTCTGACCGGCATATATCCAGCATAGAGGTGGGGCAGGCCGCACGTGCGGTCTGGCAGTCTACCGAGCTTGACGGTGAGGTTGTGCGGGTAGACATGGGAATGGATGAGCACCGCAAGGCCTTTGCGGTGCGCTTGCGCTTTGAGAACCCCAATAGGCGCGTTCCAAGTGGCGTGACTGCATCGGTCACTATTGAAACCTACCGGAACGACCAGGCAATTGTTCTGGACTTCCAGGAAGTCCTGGAGACGAGTGAAGGCAGCTTTGCTTTTGTGGTTGAGGACGATACTGCGGTTCGGGTACGGCTTGAGGTTGCTCGGCGGCAAGGGACGCGGCGTGAGGTGAGCTCAGGTCTGAGCGTGGGCGATGTCATTGTGTCTGAGGGCGTGCATCGTATTTCAGACGGCTCGCGCGTGCGTGTCGTCAATGACAACTCCGAGACTGGCTCCCAGTAGCCTCCCGCAGAAGGACACATTCATGAACGTACCAGAACTATCCATTCGCCGTCCCGTCATGGTGACAATGTTCCTTGCCGCAATGGTTCTTGCCGGTGTCATAGGATACCGCTCGCTGGCCTTGAACTACATTCCCGACATAGACATTCCGGTCATAACGGTGCAGACCGTATACCCAGGTGCCGGCCCAGGTGAGGTGGCAACACAGGTCACTCAGGTCATAGAGGACGAGGTCAGTACCGTCAGCGGCATTAACGCCATTACCTCCTACAGCCTGGAGAACGCCTCCATTATCATTATTGAGTTTGGCCTGGACAAAGACCCCGACATTGCCAGTCAGGAGGTGAAGGACAAGGTAGAGGTGGTGCTGAATGACCTGCCAAGCGACGCGCAAAATCCGGTCACGCAGAAGTTTGATATAACCGCCATTCCGGTCATAACACTTATGCTCTCGGGCGATATACCAGATGTAGATCTGGGTTTGCTCGCGCGCACCACGGTGCGAGATGCCCTCTCACAGGTGCCGGGTGTCGGCAACGTTGACCTGCAGGGCGTGCGGAACCGCGAAATTCACGTAGAGTTTGACAACCGAGCGGTGTTTGAGAACCGCATTAGTCTGCCTCAGGTCGCACAGATCCTCTCGGCCGCCAACATGGACATGCCCGCCGGTAATATCCGCGACGGACGCTCAGACCTCCCGGTGCGCTTGGCCGGGCGCTTTGACTCGGTGGAGGCTATAGGCAACCTGGAAATTCCCACGGCCGCGGGACTGCGCCCGCTCGGTAGCATTGCTTCAGTGCAGGACACCGGTGAACGGGTACGGGTGCGCACAACGCTTTTTGATGTAGAGGCGGGCGCCCGCAGTGAGAACACCGTTCTTTTGCGGGTGCTCAAGGCACCAGACGGCAACACTGTAGACATTGCCCTGGGTATTCGAGACCAGCTTCAAGACCTGGCGGAGCTGCTCCCAGCTGGGGTAGAGCTGCGCATTATCAACGACCAGTCCATTGAGATTGACGAGACCATTACAGACACGCTCATGAATATTTTCCTGGGAATTGCGCTGACCTCGCTGGTGCTGGTGCTCTTTCTCCACGACCTGCGTGCAATTATTATTGTTGCCCTGGCCATGCCCATGTCTATTATCTCTGCCTTTGGCCTCATGCCCTTCTTTGGTATGTCGCTCAACACGCTGTCACTCATGGGAATTGCTACCGCGGTTGGTGTGTTGGTCATGAACTCTGTTGTAGTGCTGGAGAACATTTTCCGGCACAAGATGGAGGGGGCGGACAGTCGTACCGCGGCGGCGCTCGGTACATCCGAGGTAGCTACCGCGGTCATTGCCTCTACCGCTACCAACATTGCGGTATTCCTCCCCATGGCGCTTATGGGTGGCTTTGCCGGACTGTTCCTGCGGGAGTTTGCGCTCGCAATCTCCTTTGCCACCCTGTTCTCCATGATTGTCTCCTTCACCTTGACGCCCATGCTGGCCTCCAAGCTGCTGCCGGATGAAAGGGTCAAAACCTACCCCATTGGTGACAGGCTTGAGAACGCCTTCAAGAAATTTGAGCATGGCTACAAGCTGCTCTTGACCAAGATTCTGCACAGCCGGGTTCGCAGTACCATTCTGGTTGTAGGCACCCTGGTGCTGTTTGTGTTCTCTATTCGCCTTATGGCTGACATTCCCTTTGACTTTATTCCCGCTGCCGACTCGGGGCAGATAGCGGTTGAGATTGAGCTCTCACAAGGCAGCGACCTTGAGGTGACTACCGCCCTGGTGCGCCGCATAGAGGAGCGCATGGCCGAGTTCGGCGAAATTGCCATAATGGCCACTACCTTGGGGGCAAGCTCGGGTATTGATACCGGAACAAACCTGGCCCGAATTGAAGCCACACTGGTAGATCGCGGGCGGCGCCGTCCCAACACCATTATTGCCCCGGACATTGCAGAGGCCCTGGGCGATATTCCCGGCGCGCGCATTGCAGTCAGTGCGGTCACCGACGACGGGGGCGGCCCCGGAGGGGCCGAGGTTGAGGTCTACTTGGTGGGTGCCGACTCGGTAATCCTGACCGAGTTTGCGCTTCAGGCCGTTGAGCGCATGGAAGAGATCCCCGGCCTGGTCAATATTGATGTCTCCACGCGCCTGGGTCAGCCCGAGATAGTCCTCCGTCCCGACCGCACCGTGCTGCGTGACTTGAATCTGAGCGTTGCCGAACTTGCCAACAGCATTCGCGCCGCGGTTGACGGCATAGACGCCGGAACCTTCCAGGAAGACGGTGAGGGTTTTGATATTCGCGTGCTCCTGAGCGGCAGCGAGGTGGGCGACGCAGATGACATTGCCGGTATTCTCATTCCCACACAGGCTGGACTCTTCCCGGTTGGACAGCTGGCAGATGTAGAAATTGCCGAGGCCGTAAACCGCGTCATGCGCGAGAACAAACAGGAGGCGGTTGCCATTACCGCTGGCCTGGCACCCGGCTACGTCCTGGGGCAGGTCACCGCACCTATAGAACGGGTGCTCGGGGAGCTTGACCTCCCAGCCGGTGCGGGCTTTCAGTGGTCACGCAGCGCCGAGATGCTGGAAGAAACGGTAGCCGACTTCATTTTTGTGTTTGTGCTCGCAGTCATAATCACCTACATGCTGCTTGGGGCCATCTTAGAGCGCTTTGGACAACCCATTCTCATACTTTCTACCGTGCCACTTTCATTGATTGGTGTCGTGTGGTTCATGCGCTGGAGCGGACAGTCCATGAACATTGTGGCGATGTTGGCAATAGTCATGTTGGTAGGCATGGTGGTAAACAACGCCATTCTCATTCTTGACTACACCAACCAGCTCCGCGCCCGCGGCATGGGCGTCCGCAAGGCCCTCATAGAGGCCGCGCCAACCAAACTCAAACCCATTATCATGGCCAACACCGCCACCATTCTGGGTATGCTCCCCCTGGCCCTCGGCATTGGCGCCGCCGGCGTAGAACTCCGCCAACCCATGGGCGTCGTCGCCATCGGCGGCCTCATCACCGCCACCTTTTTGTCGTTGTTCGTAATCCCGGCCCTGGAGAACGCCATTGTTTCACGGAAGTCTGACCGGGAGCCAGATGGCGCGGTGGGCCAGCCAACCGAGGCATAGGGCGCGGTTGACGCGGCCCTCCCTGCAGCCCACGGCCCACGGCTTGCCGTCGGCTGTGGGCCGTGGGCCGGGGCCGTCGGAGCGACCCCGCCCGCGGCAAGCATCTTAGCCTTTGGTTCGCCGTATAGGGGCAAAGTAATATCATTATGCTATCATTTTGCCTACAGCGTCCTTTTAAACAAACATGCGTGCGCGTCGGCACCAACCACCGCCCGGCCACGCACCGCATTCAGCCCCACAAAAAAAAAGGGAACCCCAGAGGGTTCCCTTCCTTACGAATTACGTTGCTCGTCAGCAGCGCCCTTAGAACGCCAGGTAGTTTTTGATCACGAGGATCACCGCGTTGGTCGCGTTTGAGTTCTGACCAGCAATTGCATGTCGGTACCCAATATTGACCGCAGTTGGAACTGGTGCAGTGGTGAAGAAGAACTCAACGTTTGGTTGAACCGTCAAGAGAGTAGAAGAAGAGGCATTCGGAAACAGGAGACCTGGCTCCAGTGGGTTCGCATTTCCCGGAGCGCCGTATCCCCGCACGCTGCTGAGGGACTTGCCATCCAATGTAGGTTCAGGTAGGTAGCGCAGTCTCAGCGGCAGCCCAGCCGAGAAGTTGATACCAGGGGCCAGAGTCGTTTCGTACTGAGGGTCAATCTCCAACGTTATGTCGTACCGGTACTCATACTTGTCGGTCGGCAATGGGTCAAGGCCAGCTGGATTCGTTGGTTGCCCTAACGCGGACACGTCCGTCTCGCGGATCACGTTGTGTGTTCTGATTGCACCGTAAGTTGCCAGGCTATCTGGATTCCCACCTTGCGGATAGAAACCAAACTCGGAAAAGACGTTAACAAAGAACTTCTCTGTGAATA
>REEM01000140.1 GCA_007695055.1 Spirochaetaceae bacterium
GAATAACCGACAGTCAGGAATACTATACCCTCCGAAAACTCCGTTTTACAGCTCGCGCGTTGACTCACCTAAAATCTTACCCACGGGGGAGCATGCCTCATCTGAAAATCTTACCCTGAGCGATACTTCTCTCAATCGACGTGAGAGGAGCGCAGATGGGGCTAACGATGAGGGAAAGGAAAGCACTAACTAACGAGGTCGCCGCGAGATATCGGGGAGAGCCTAAGAAGAAAGGTAAGCAGGCGATTCTCGACGAGTTTTGCCTGACAACCGGCTACCACCGCAAGTATGCACTTGTGCTTCTTAACAACTGGGGAAAAAAGCAAATCCGCCTCATCGAAGGCACGTTGGTTGAGCTGGTGGTAGGAGAGGCTCGTAAGCGGAAGAAGCCAAGTCGCGAGCGTGTTTATGATGAGCGGGTTCAGCAGCCGCTGCGAAAGATCTGGGAGCTATTTGACTATCAATGCGGCAAACGGCTGGTAGTGTTGATGCGTGCGAACATGGGGGTTTTGAAGGCAGAACCGGAGTTCGATATCGACGAGGGTACAGCGGCAAAACTGTGTAGCATTAGTGCCGCTACCGTTGATAGGTTACTCATGCCCGAGAGAGTAAAGCTGCAGATCAAGGGCAGGAGCCACACAAAACACGGGCCGCTGCTGAAGCACCAAATACCGGTGAGAACCCATTTCAGCTGGGATGAGCGACTTTGCGGCTTTTTTGAGCTCGATACCGTCCATCACGAAGGCGGAAATGCCTCAGGAGAGTACTGTGTGACACTCACAGCCACCGACGTCTTTTCTGGGTGGACAGAGCTGCGTGCCTTGCGAAATCGCGCACACCGCTGGGTCCATGAATCGGTGGTGGATATCCGCGCCCAGCTGCCCTTCGCCTTGAAGGGAGTAGACAGCGATAATGGTGCTGAGTTCATCAACAAGACCCTGCTCGACTACTGCAACACCACCGGTGTCACCTTCACCCGTGGTCGTCCGTATCGCAAGAATGACAATTGTTTTGTCGAGCAGAAAAACGACATTGCCGTCAGACACACCGTCGGCTACTATCGCTTTGACACTGATGCCGAATACGAGGCGCTGCGGGAGGTCTATACACACCTATGCCCACTCTTGAATTACTTCTACGCGTCGGCAAAAATCGTAGAGAAGATCAGGACTGCTCACCGAGTGAAGAAGGTTTATGAGGCACCAAAACCGCCCTATCAACGCATGCTCGATTCTCCTCTTGTCGCCGAGGAGGTCAAGGATGAGCTGCGCCGTAGGGCAAGCCAGTTGCACATCGTCAAGCAGAAACGGCTCGTCGACCAGGCGATTGTTAAACTACTTCGGATTCACAAGGACAAGAATCAACCGAGACGCCCGTCTCCAGGTTCTTCCACTACAACCTCGGGTAAGAATTCCTAATGAGGCAAGTCAGTCCCAGGGTAAGATTTTCGGGTGAGGCATTACGCAATGCCGAAAACAGCGAGATGGCGACTGGAGTTAGAGATCGCGGGCAACCACAACGGTTATGACTTTGCTCACACCGTGGTTCTGCAGTACGCGAACGCATTCGGCCGCAGTGGCTCCGGTTGTGAGGACATCATCAAACAGGATAACGGTAGGCGGAAGCTCCTGGAGTTGGCCGCTGCGCAACTCGAACGCACCGCTAATATTTGCAAGCCGGTGTTCACGTCCGAGTGATTTTTGCTGTCGTCCTTTGTTATTTCGACGCAGTGCATGCAGCGCGCGTGCCCCGTACTGTCGTTCCAGGCCGCGTACCAAACTGCCCGGTGGATTCCACCCGCGGCGAATGCGCGACGCTGGTCGTGCCGGTACCGGCACAATGGGGATCTCCCCCAATGATGTATATCCAATGGTATGCAGACGTGTGCGAAGAAACTCACCAAGCATTACCACCAACAGAGGAGTGAGCGCCCGGCGCGAACCGATTTTCCAGGAACTTATCAGTCGGGCTGCAGTGTTTCGGTACACAAGAAGGGAGTGGATATGGCCAAGTTCGTTGGGCTGCTGTAGCTCGCGTTGATTATTACAGCTCAGGCAGAGTTCAATATCCGGTGCAACAGGTGCCCCGCAGCCTATGCATTCGTTCACTGACGCCCGGTCGAGCTCCAAAAAACAGCTGCGGCACACCGGCGCACCAAACACTCGCGGACGCGTGCTTAGTTCGGTGCCGCAAAGAAGACATATTTCCGGGCATAGCATTTCCAGTACTGCTCGCGTTTGACGTTGTAGGTAGATCAAGAACTTTGAACTTTGCTGCCATGGGTTAGGACGGCGAGTCATGGGCCTTCTCCTCTGATCTTGGCTTCTACTAATGTCTACATCTGAATTCTGCTTGCTGCATTGTACGGCGCCCATATTTTCTTTTTTTTGTTGGTGACGAATTTTTGTTGGTGACGCATTCGGAGTTGCTCAGCTAGAGTTGACCTTGTTCGGTTGGGGGACGTACCTTAAGCTGGTTATGCAGCACTATGACTACATCATTGCGGGCGGCGGCGCAGCCGGACTACACCTTGCTCTTGCTCTTGAGCGGAGTTCCTTAAGAGGCGCTCATATTCTGATCATAGATAAAGACACCAAGCAGAGCAACGACCGAACCTGGTGTTTCTGGCACACCGAATACGACAAGCCGGTCCCGGATCACCTGCTCCGCAAGAGCTGGGAGGTCTTTTCCGTTATCGGCGACTCCGGTGAACTAGACATAGCGCTTTCGCCGTACTCCTACTCAATGATTCGTGGGTTGGACTTTTACACCTATGCGGCTGAGCAGATACAGAAGCTACCGAACTGTAAGCGGCTTGTGGGTACTATTGATCTCATTGAAGATGGTGGCGAGAAAGCAACCGTTGTCGTTGACGGCACTCCATACCATGGGAGCTACGTCTTTGACAGCTTGATTATTCCCGGCAGTTTCTCAATAGACCCCACCCGGTATCACTTTCTCAAACAGCATTTTTATGGCGTCTTTGTACGCACCACAAAACCGGTTTTTGAACCACACAAGGCCGGTTTTTTTGATTTTCGGGTCCCACAAAAGGGCGTTATGCGTTTTGTCTATACCCTTCCGAGTTCCGAGACCGAGGCGCTCGTTGAGTATACTTTGTTTTCCGCCGATTTATTGACGGCGGACGAGTATCGCAATGAGTTAGGCAATTATGTGCAAGGGGTGCTTGGGCTTGAGGCAGGAGATTATGAGGTGCTCGAAAGCGAGGAAGGGGTGATTCCCATGAGTGATTACCCTTTTCCACGTCGTGGCGGCGAACGGATTCTGTACACCGGTACCAAGGGTGGACGAGTTAAGGGATCCACCGGTTTTGCCTTTCACCGAATTGCTCGCGACTCGGAGGCTATTGTCAGATCGCTCGAAGAACACGGGCACCCCTTTGATGTACCTACCCCGCCACCCCGTTACAGAACCTTTGACGCAATGCTGCTGCAGATACTCTATAGACATGGGGAGCTTGGGGCGCCCATCTTTGAACAACTTTTTCGCCGCAACCCTATTGATAGGCTCCTGCGCTTTCTGAACGAAGAAACTTCCCTGCGTGAGGATATTGCCATTATGGCCAGTGTCCCGTGGTGGCCCTTCATTCGGGCCTGGTTGCGCATGCATATGACGGGTCATCCGTGAATACCCAGTTTCTTCACCAGAGTCTTGAAGCCGTTGGAGGGCCATTGGTTCTTGTTGCTTCCATTGTTTGGTTGGCGGCAATGATCTCGCTGCCGCTCCGTGACATTTTCGGTCGCGCGGGCGCGCGGGAGTCGGCAATTCGGCATGCAGTAGTTGCTCAGGTCTTGTTGGTTACGGTTCTTAGCACGCGGTTTCTGCCGCCGCTGGCGGTTGTGCGCGTGCTTATTGGCGTGCCCCTACTCGGATTGTTGGTAGAGGCTATAGGCACCCGGACTGGCTTTCCCTTCGGCGTATATCGCTATACTGATCGCCTTCAACCGCAGCTTTTGCATGTGCCGCTTGCCATTCCTGCAGCCTGGCTCATGATGATGCCTCCCTCATGGGCGGTGTCTGCAGCCCTTACCGGAACGAGTTCTGGTTTTGCTTTTGTGGTGGTCTCGGCGGCAGCCTTTACCGCATGGGATCTACTGCTTGACCCACGCATGGTTGGTTGGGGCTACTGGATCTGGGAAAGACCAGGTCGATATCCGGGTGGAATTCCGTTCACAAACTTTGTGGGCTGGTTTCTTGCTGCGGGTTTCATTACGGCGCTCACAGCCCCTCATGTCCCACCACCGCGTGCCGAGCTTTCGCCGGTGCTGCTGCTTGTTTTGGTCTATGGGATCGTCTGGGCGCTGGAAACACTCGGGCAGGCCTTTTTTTGGCGAATGAAGGCCTCAGCTGCCCTTGGTGGAACGGTAATGGGCGCCCTTAGCCTTGCAGCCTTTTTTGCCATTCGTCGAGTTTCCTGAGAGCCTCAAGTGGTGTCAAGTTTTCCACAGAAAGAGAGGTGATTTCGTTCACCAGAAGCTCTTCAGCAGAGAACAACTCGCCGGTACCTGTGCGCAGGCTGGCATTCGACCTACGGGCTTGTGGCGCGGTGCTGGGAGGCTGCTGCTCCGCGTGTACCTGTTCAAGGAGTTCCTCGGCTCGTCTTACCACCGCTGGTGGAATACCGGCAAGCGCTGCCACATGAACACCATAAGACTGCTCAGAGGGGCCTTCAACGACACGCTTACGGAAAATGAGCTCACCACCCGTTTCGGCGACCTCGAGCGACAGATTACCCAACTGAGGAGCCCGCATGGCCGTCAGTTCATGAAAGTGGGTAGCAAAGAGCGTGCGTGCGCCTATGGCGTCCAGAAGGTACTCAGTTACCGCAGTTGCTATTGCAAGGCCGTCGGTCGTGCCGGTGCCACGCCCTACTTCGTCCATGATGACCAGACTCTGTGGTCCAGCGTTACGTAGAATTGCTGCCGTTTCGCTCATCTCAACCAGAAAGGTTGACTCGCCCCGGGCTAGGTTGTCTTGCGCTCCAACGCGGCAGAATACCCTATCCACGAGTCCAATTCGGGCAGCCTCGGCGGGTACAAAGCTCCCCATCTGTGCCATGAGTACAATCAGGGCGGTCTGGCGTAGGAAGGTTGACTTCCCGGCCATGTTTGGGCCGGTTACCAAACGAAAGAGCGGACTGTTCCCACCCAGTACCAGGTCGTTAGGAACAAAACTGCCGTCGGCGGTGTGACGTTCAACAACCGGATGCCTTCCAGACTGTATTTCCAGAATGGGCTCTTCTATGAGCTGTGGTCGGACGTATCCGTTCCGTGTTGCCGCCAGGGCCAACGAGGCCAAACAGTCAAGGCGAGCGGTACGCTCAGCGCAGGTCAAGAATAAGGGAATAGCCGGTACACATTGACCCCGAAGTGTGAGGAACAGTTCGCGCTCGCGTTCGTTGCGACCTTCCTCGGCGCCGGTTATGCCTTCTTCCAAACCCGCGAGTTCCTCGGTGCTGAAGCGTTCAGCGTTGGACAAGGACTGGCGGCGGATGAAGTGTTCCGGAACCGAACCCGCACCGGACTTGGTCGTTTCCAGGTAGTAGCCAAGCACACGGTTATGTTTGATTTTGAGAGAGGATATACCGGTGGCCGAGCGCTCACGTTCCAGATACTCCTCAAGGTAACGTGCGCCGTCGCCGCTGAGTCCTCGCAGTCGGTCCAGCTCCGGATCAAAGCCATCACGGAAGATTCCGCCTTCATGAATGGTCACCGACGGCTCATCTAAGAGCGCTCCACGCAGGTGAGAGGCAATTGAGGAGATCTGCTCCATATCCTCGGAGTTCTTGATAGGTAATGAAGACTCGCCGAGGTACTCAGCGCTCAGTTCTTGTAGCCTAAGAATTCCTTCGAGTGAGGCGGCAATTGCCACAAGATCTTTGGCGTGAGCACGCTCCATAGCAACCCGAGAGGCCAGTCTTTCAAGATCAAGTACTCGGCCTAGTTCCTCTCGGAGTGAGGACAAGAGCATCTGATTATGATAGAGCCGCGATATGTTCTCCTGACGATTGGCTACCAACTCCATATTGGTGGACGGGGCGCCGATCCAACGAGCAAGCATTCGCGAACCCATTGCAGTGCGGCAGAAGTCGAGTGTTCTGCGCAGCGTGTAGTTGCTGGTGCCGTCATGCATGTTGGTGAGCAGCTCCAGGTTGCGGAGTGTTGCATCGTCAAGTTGCACGTGATCCTGTCTGCTGTACTGCTGCAGACTGCGGATGTGAGAGAGGTCGGAGCCGGAGGTATCGCGCAGATACTCAATTAACACACCACAGGCGAGTGGCAGCACTGAGTCGTCTGCAATACCAAAGCCTTTCAGACTAATCACCCCTAGAACGCGCTCAAGGCTTTTTCGGCTCTCAGAGAGGTTGTAGTTCCAATCAGGATAACTGTTGAGCAGGCGGTCGCTTTCGGTCAACACGGCCTTAATGCGCGGGTAGTCGCTGAGCAGGCTTTCCTGCACCAGCACCTCTCGAGGCCGTAAGCGCGTTAGTTCAGCTCGGAGATGTAGTGGAGCACCCTCTAGAGGGTATACGGTGCCAGCTAGTTCACCGGTAGAAAGGTCGGTGTAGACCAGCGACATTTCGGTAGAGCTTGCCGCCAAGGAAAGCAGATAATTGTTGGAGGAGCTATCAAGCAGGTCTTCCTCTACCAAGGTACCCGGAGTGACAACGTTAACAACCTCGCGCTCAGCTATGCCGCCGCCGGTAGGCAGTTTTGTCTGCTCACAGATAGCAACCTTCTTGCCAGCATGAATGAGGCGAGCAATGTAGCTGCCAGCGGCATGATGCGGAATGCCGCACATGGGCACCCCAGCACGCTGAGTAAGCGTTAGGCCAAGGATACGAGATGCTTCCACTGCATCGGTTCGGAACATCTCGTAGAAATCACCCAGACGAAAAAACAGCACCGCATCACGGTGCTGTTCCTTGAGGCGTGCGTACTGACGCATCATTGGAGTATCGTTACTTATTTCGCCCGACATTATCGTACACCCCACTTCACCGCGTTAGCGGCTAACGGGTAGTGGCCCGTAAGCGGTTAAGAACCTCATCACTGATATCTACTACAGAACTCCACCATTGAAGTCCGTCCATGTCGCTGCGGAGCACAACCGTGTAGCCCTTGCTTTCGGCAACGAACGCGATAGCTCGTTGTACATCCTCCAAGAAGCGATCACTTGTAACACGCTCTTGTTGAATTTCTAGTTGACGACGACGACGCTGGGTTAACTCCTGAATAAAGGCCTGGAGCTCGGTGATCTCCTCATCTAGACGAATCTCAGCACGTTGGTTGTCGTTGTCACGTGCCTCAAGTCGCCGTGTGCGTAGATCCTCAAGTCGTTCGAGGTGGGAGTTGATCTCGTTTTGATACTGTTCTCGCAGGCGTTCCAAGTCTCGAACTGCCTGTGAGTCACGGTAAAAACTATTGTAAATGCGTTGTATATCTACTACCGCCACGGTTGAGAGCTGTTGATTGGCCCCGGCCGCGCTGATAATGAGGCCAGTCCCCAAAATGAGGCAGAGCAGAAAAGTACGTGCTAATTTCATTCCTATCCTCCGATGCAGTCTATACGCATCCAGTTCCTGAGAACCAGAGCCGTTAAAACAGCTCTGTTCCGATTGAGAATACAAAGTCCCAGCCACGGCCGTCACGACCATCTTGATTAAAGAGGCTGCCCGTCTGCCACTCCAGATCACCGTCAACCACGCGGAAGCGGCGTGCAAGGTACAACCGAATAGGAAACTGTGGAATCACAAAACGCAGTCCAAAACCGGTGCTGAACTTGAAGCTTTCAATATCGGTATCTTGAATATCGCCTCGGTCGTCATAGGGTACCGCACCCTCAAGAAAACCGTCGAGCCAGATCACATCTTGCGCGAGCGGCATGCGCAACTCAAGCCAGTTGTTCCAGAGCGCTATGAGGTTGGTCTCTCTACCCCAGCCGCGAGCATTAAACATGCCGTCAATGGCCAGTCTGTCGGACTCCGAAGCAATAGGCCCTTCCTGGTCGCGAAAACGTGAGGGATGGAGGCTCTGGTCCCAGGGCCAGATGACTGACATGAGTGACTGTCCAGCCAGAACCATTTTCCAGTTCCAGTTCTCAAAGACCCGGAAGTCCCACAAGGTGAAGTAACGCTCCACTTTTGAGTCGGTTCGAATAAAATGACTGTCGCCCCGCAGCGGGCCACCGGTGAAGGTCACATCCTGGCGTATAAGATGCCCAGTTGAAGGGTTAAAGACCAGATCTCGGGTATCAAGCTGCGCGAAGTTGCTCAAAGAGTTCTTGAAGCGCCATGACTGCCAGTTGTCACGTGTAGTTTCGTTGAACGGGCGGTAGATGTCGCGGTCGTAGTCCAACCACTCGGCGCGAGTTCTCAGACCACCGCCGACGCCAACCCGTCCAATTGGGGTTATCCAGCGATAGCCGGTATTCGCACCAATTGACACCCCTACCGACTCATACTCCATAAGAAATTCGCTCGGCACCGGAGAAAAGGGGCCGTCATAGTCGGCGGGGTTTTCGTAGGGTTCTGGGATTCCAAGGCCTAGCCTGTCCTGTCGTACACCGCTGCGGATATTCCGGTCAATCATGAGACTGACACCCCCGCTCCAACGGCGCCCGAACAACCAGCGTTCCTGAAAGCTCAGCGATAGTCTCTGGCTGATGGGTGAAAGGTTTGTTTCTGCGGCAACGGTTTGCCCTCTGCCCATGAAGTTAATGTCCTGCCAGCGAATCATGGCCGAGACCGGGAAGTCGGCGCTACCACCAAAGGCAAGGCCAAAGCGAATGTCGGCCGTGCTGCCTTCCTCCACATTTATAATGAGGTCCATAAGACCTTCGGCACTGCCTTGTGGTGTGTCCGGGGTAACGGCAGAAAAGTACTGGGTGTTAAAGAGGTTCTGCAGCCCCTGTCGGATTCGGGTAGCACTGAAGACATCGCCAACCTCGAGAGGAATTTCCCGGAAGATTACTTCATCTCTGGTCTTGGTGTTGCCGCGTAGGATGATGTTCTCAATCCGGGCCCGGTCGCGTTCTACGATCCTGACTGTGTAGGAGACCGTCAGATCTTCGGGGTTTCGAGACTCGGCACGGGTGATCTCGTTAAAGATGTACCCGTTCTCGTAGTAAAGATCGGCGACTCGCTGGAAGTCTGCCTCAAAGCGATTCTGATTGAGGACTGCACCTGGACGCATACGTGTTCTTGCCTGCAGCTCATCGTCAGTGAAAATGGCGTTACCGTCGAACTCTATACCACCAAAGCTCCACTGGTCACCTTCCTCAATGAAAAAGGTAATAGTGACATAGGTGCGGTCGTCGTCTTCTTCTTGGACGAAATCGGTGACAATATCCACTACTCGGGCGTCAATATACCCGCGTTCACGGTAGTAGCCCTCTATGGCGCTCCGGTCAAGATCTAGGGTGCCTTCCTGGAACACGCCTCGATTAAACAAGGACTGTGCACGGCTTTCAATGTTACTGCGCAGCGTTCCGTCAGAAGCAAAAGAGTTGCCGCTAAACTGTATTTCCCGAATGGTGGTTTGGGTGCCCTCGTTGATACTGAAGACAACGACATTGCGCTCGTCTTCGGTTTCAACACGTCCGCTGACCTCGGCGTTGGGATAGCCGCGTTCTACGTAGAGGCTCCGTAAGGCACTTGAGGCGCTCCGTATTTTGGCGTTTGTGATGATATCGCCCTGTCTAAGAACAATTGCATCCTGCAGGTCACGTGTGCGCAGGCTGCGATTCCCGGTGAAACGCAGCTCGTCCACCATTGGGCGCTCGACGACCTCAAACTCAATGACTACCGCGGTTCGGTCTTCATCTGCGGGCACAGCACTGGGAACTATTTGCTCGAAGAAATCCAACGCATACAGACGGCGTTGAAGATCAAGGAATCGAGTTTCGGTAAAGTCCTGACCGATATATTGCCGGACAACTCCGGACAATTCGGCTTCGGAGACGTTGCTGAGTCCTACAAAGGTGATATCAGCGATAGGTCGCCCTATATACCAATCGTCGTCGTTTTGAGCGGCAAGGCCTACGGCCATGAAGCACAGCAAAAAGATGGCAGCAATGAGGCCTTTCGGCATATGTACTCCTTGTCTTCTGAACATAGCAGAAACTAGCTGATGATTTCAATCAGTACGAGAAACCCCACGAAAATGTGAAGGTATTGTCGCGAACATATAACTCTCTTATGTCGCGTGGAAAAAAGCCCCACTCGAGGAGGAAGAACGGTGTCTGAAACTCTAAAGTAAGTTCGGTGTCAACCGCAAGCCCCCCAATGTCCCGAGTGTTAGGGTCGAACTGATCTACCGCCTGTAAACGGAGCAAGAGTTCTAGAAACACATCAGTTCCAAGATACTTGCCAAGAAACACCGAGGTATTGTTGAGGTAGCCACCGAGTGATGGTACCTGAGTCTCAATGTCTTCACTCCGATCCTCTATCGCGCCACGCACCAGGTTCTGGAAGACCGGGGTACGCACCGAGAGCAGATCAAGTCTTAGTGTATCACGTACTCTTGTTTCAAAACGGCGCATCACACTAAATTGGGCGGCTACATCACCTGTCAGTAACACCGCAGAGGACAACGCGGCAAACTCACCCACCGTTTGCCCAAAAACTTGACCGCCGAGCAGTTCGGCAATTTCATTCTCCGGAAGCATGGGATTGGACTCAAAACGGGGTGTGAACTCGCTGAGGCGGCTGTTGTCTACAACCATGAAGATGGTTACCGGGCCGCGTTCGGAGACCTCACGAACCTCGGCACGGGCACTCAGGAGTGGATCAAAGCCTTCTTCATCCTCATTAAAGACAATACGGCCCTCACGAATGTAAAAACTGCGATCAAAGTACAGGAGTTCGCCACCCTGTATCCCCACGGCACCTACCAAGGAGAACTGCCCGTTGATACTGTCCCACTGTATATGAAGTTCCTCGCCGGCACGGGCGAAACTGCGTAGCAAAGGGAAGTTGATGGTGGGCCAGTAGAACTCTACCCCACGCCCAGTGCGAACGCGAATATCTACCGAGAACTCGGTGTCTCCCTGACGGGGTGTGCGTGCCACGTCAAAGCTCTCTGACAGGGTGATGGTGGTCGAACGCCCGGTGAAGTCACCCCGAATGTTGACGAGGTCTCGGGTGCCGTATACAGCGAGTGTTCCAATGCCGTACCCGTCAACTACAACAGTATCGAAATCGTGAGCGATGCGAACGCCACTTTCATCGGCGGTTTCAACCTCAATGCGGAACTCATCTGGGGTCCAACGGTTCAGCACTACTCCGCCATTTGCAAAAGCTCGACCGTTTCCAGATTGTGCTGCAGTGCGATTCATATTGATGGTGTTTTCTTGGAAGACCAAGTACACCCGCTCAGCGGTAATCTCGTCTGGCGTAAATGTCAGACGAGAGCGAAGCTGCTCGGCAGTGAGTGTCCCGAAGAACTCAGGATTATTAATTGGCCCAACAATGCGTAAGCTCCCGGTAATCTGTGCATCTAGAACCGCAAACTCAACAAAATCCAGCATGTGCGCAATTCTACCGGCCGATATTTCAATGCGGTTGAGATTTGCCTCAAGTCTACCATTCTCAAATACGCCTTCAGCCTGCAGAGCAACAGGGAAAGGGTCGCGAGCACGAAGCTCAAACATGCCGTCGTTGGAGAGACGTCCCGACAACTCCCCTTCAGTACCTGCATCTAGAATCAGCGTACCGTTGCTGCGTGCAAATCTCAACTCAAACTCGTTGTCAGGTTGGTCGTTAAAGACCTCTGTTGACCGAAGTCGAACGGCCGCTCGAAAGTCGTCCTCAAAGGGCAGCACTAACCCTGTATCGTTTTCTCCGAATAGTCCGTCAAGGCCAACCGTCATCTCGGTCCGACCACGGCGCGACTCATGGCGGAAAGCTCCGTGGAGTCGAACGGTTCGTGATTCACGGTCGATCATGGCCTGGTCGGCCTGCAGCAAACTATTGAGATATCGCAACTCAACACCGCTGATCTCTAGTCGTGCAGGAGAGAGATCATAGGAACCTGTGGCGAAAAACGGATCGTTGTTGTAGCGTCCCTCACGGACTTCCAGTTGTCCAACAAGGCGTGGGGCTGCAGGGCTTCCCTGTATGGTTGCCGACCCGTCTACGGCTCCACGGATGTTGGGGCGCCCCAAGCGGCGCAGGGAAGCTTGGTTAAAGCGGAACTCACCGTCAAGCTCTCCCTGATAGAGGGCTATGTCGAGTTCGTAGCGCTCTCCAATAGTCTCGCCAAAAAGCGCAATGCTGGTGTCGAAGCGGAACGGTGAGGCAAAACCGTAACTTACAACTCCACTGCCTACGAGGTTTGCGACCGAGTCTTCAAGGCGCACCTCTGAGAGCGAACCGCCGTTCGGGCCAAGGTTTCCACTGAGTATAACAGTAGCTCGTGGTCCGGTGAGAGTTGGAATGCCACCGTATCGAATCTCATGAATAAGGAGTTCCCAGTCCTGTAGTGAGCGCAGCTCACCGCTCACGTCAAAGCCAAGCACTGACTCGTCGGGCAGGAGTGGCAACACCAGGTTGCTAGCCTCTGCAGCAAAGCGGTAGCCGCCATTGGTGTCGGGCCAGACGGCCACAACTAATCCTTGAGGGGTTGTAAGTTCAAGACCGCTGCCTGGGTCAAAGCCACCGGAGAGTTCATACACCTCGTTCTCAAACAGGATTTCACCTGAGAACTTGACCACAGTGTTTGGGAGGAGATCTCCGTAGAAGGATCCTTGGACAACGTGACCAGCGTAGCCGAAGAAGATGTCCTCTACTTCGTAGCTCGAATCCTCACCAAAAATTGAGAAGGAGAGATAGCGGTCTGGGTTCACCGTGTCGAATACCGATACATAGGGCGCTTCAAGACCACGCAACTCACCGAACGCTGTCTCCAAAGACACCCGAGTGTCAATTCGGAGGTTCTCAAGTTGGCGTGGGGTTGGTTGCTCTCGCGGTTGTGTTGATACTCCCTGCACCAGGTCATAGACTGATGTTGCCGCGACATTTCGCAACTCAATGTTCCCGGAAAAACCGGGGCCACGATTCGTATCCACAGTTCCGTCAAACTCGACTAGCTCAGTGGCCACGGCATCAAGAAACAAAAGCCCGTCCAAGGCAATAATGCCGTCTGATGGTGTCACATTTACACTGAGCTCATGGAGCAAACCTTCACCATAGGCAACTCTTGGAGATGAGAACTCCCAACGGTTCTGGCGCGCGCGATTGATAGTGATCCGGCCTGTAAGATTACGGCTCGTACGATATCGGAACTGATCAAAGTGGAGTACACCACGAGGAGCTTGTCGGGAGATGTCTACTACACCCTGGAACTGGGCAAGTCCACTGCTATAGGTACTGGACGCTTGCAGATTCTGTACTACGGCATGCTTTTCGTTGCCGGTTGTACGCAGGTTCACAAACACGTTCTCAGGGCTGTACGATGCGGATAGCCCAAGATTCAGATCAAGATCGTAGTTCAACGAAAGATCAGCAGTATCCCAGATAGCTGTTATGGCGCTCAGAGCGCCCTCCGGAGCGTCACCGTCAGTCAGTGCCTCTGCACCTGGGTCGGAGAGGAAGGCCGCGCGTAATGCGCCTTGACCACTGATATTCTCAACAAGCCACGGTGCCTGTGCCTTCAGCTCGTCACCGAGAATAACGGTGCGTTGCGGATTGTAGTCCTGCGCCTGGAATCGAAGTTCCGCGTTGCCCTCAAGCAAATTAACCACCAGACTCAGATCAATGGGTTCCTGGTCAGGTAAGTTTCGTAGTTCCACCTTGTTGTCACGATAGAGCAAACCGAAACGAAACCCGCGAACGGTGAGGGCCGGGGTGAAAAGTTCATTGAGAGTAAGATCAAAGTCGGCACCGGATAGGTCGGGACGGAAGCTACCCTCCGACTCAATGTTCGCCCGAATGGTGCGAGGGAGCTCCAGACTACTCTGTGTTGGAGTACCTGTGGTCTCGAATCTGTCGTATCCGAGCACCGACGAGACTCGGAAGTCCAGCTCATCGCCACCAAAATGCAGGGAGAATGCAAGTTCATCTGCGCTGAGGTTATGGGAGCCGTCCCGCACCCGCAGATTGATGTTTCGGGCAACTACTCGCAGACCGTCTATACCTCGGGCAGAGTCGTCGTCGGGTCGTGTCGCGGCGAGTTCTCGAAAAAACGCTATAAGATCACGGTCGCGTTCTATGTCTAAGGACAACTGTGAGTTATCAAGAACAACTTGTCGAATTATGGGGCCATTTGAGTCACCAAAGCCAAAGAGATCACGAAGCCGAAAATGGGTTCGTACGCGACCTATGCGGAGCAGCTCCGCGCGTTCGAAATCACGTCCGTGTACACTTAAGTCATGAATCTCTATAAAGCTTAGGATGGAGGGGGATATTCGGCTGTAGGAGATGTTTCGGTCCAGCAGCGACTCGATCTCATGCACCAGTTGCCGATGCAGTGCTTCCATGTTTTCGTGGAAGACACGTTGAACCGGAGCAAGAAGAAGCATCGTTGCTGCAAGCGTGAGAACTACAAGTGTGGTGTGAAGGACGCGGATCCGCGTCGGTCTGTTCATCACTCTTCCTAATCTATACTATATATCGTACTACCTATGAAATACGAGAGGATGAATTGGAAACTGGGTTGAACAAGGCAGAAACGGCTTTCATTGTCATTGAAAGTCTTGACGGCGCGGGCGGAACGACACAGGCGAAGGTCTTAGCGCAGCGCTTGCGTAGCGGCGGGCTTAGCGTATTTCGTACCAGCGAACCGACCGACGGCGCTGTTGGAAGACTCATACGCAGCGTGCTTGGGGGCGAGTTGCAGCTCACTCCACAGGCCATGGCCCTGCTGTTTGCGGCGGATCGACATGAGCATGTATACGGGGGTGTTGAGAGTATAACGGCTGCGTTGCAAGCCGGTACTACGGTTGTGTGTGACCGGTATGTGTATTCCTCGCTTGCGTATCAGAGTCTGGAATGTGGTTGGGAATTTGTCATGGGACTTAACGCTGTGTTCCCTCCGCCTACAGATCTCGTCTTCCTATCTTTAGATACCGAGGTGTGCCAGGAGCGGATTGCCGGGCGGGCACACCGTGAGATCTACGAGGAGATGTCCATACAACGCCGCGTAGAACAGGCTTATGAAAGAGCGCTTGGCTTTGCCTCTGAACAAGGGGTGCGTCTGCACCGCATAGATGGGTCGGGCGATGCTGAACAGGTTTCCGATCGCATCTGGAATTCTCTTGCAAGTGTGCCGATACTGGAAATGTGAAAAGAGCTTTTGTATTCACGGTTGCGGTACTTATGTTGGTGGGCACGGTTCCGGCCTCTGCCTACCGTATAATCTACCGCGAACAACACTACCGCATGTTCCGAATGCATCTCTATCAGTATCCGGCACTGATTACCGAGAACATTTATCGTCTCGAGCAGGCCCTAAGGTCGGATTTTGCGAATCCGCTGTATGCCCTGGCTGTGATTCGCAATGAACGTGACTGGGAACGATATCGAGCTCTTTTCACCATGCACCTCAATCTCATGTTGGTTGAGCAGTATCTGCTATGGGGTAGCAAGTACAACAAATTTGAGGCCTATTTTTTTAACGCTCCCTGGCAACGACAGAATCTGGAGAGTCTTGAGCGTGCCGAGGAACTGTTTGAATATGCCTTGGTCTACTGGGATGAGGTAAAGATCTGGAGCGAAGCCGCATACGAGCTGCGCTGGGTTCACCTCCCGGAAGTCCAGTACTGGGCGGACGAGAATCACCGCATAGAGACCGGTGACCTTGACTACGAATTCCTCATTGGGCGCCATCTGGACCGGCTGCGCGATGTTCGCGCTCGGTTTGAGGCTATGGGGCCAGACACCTACTGAATCCCACGACACGGGCCACGACCAACAACCTGAACCGCAACCAATAACCCAGATGTCACCGCGAATACAGTCAAAGAATGAGCATAGCATCGCCGTAGGAAAAGAAACGGTAGTTCTCCTGCACAGCAAGGTGGTAGGCAGAGAGAATGCGTTCCCTTCCGGCAAAGGCCGAGACCAGCATTAACAGCGTTGACTCAGGGGTATGGAAATTGGTCAGCAAACCGCGTACGACCTGGAAGGCATAGCCGGGTTTAATGAAGATGTCGGTGGTGGCGGCGCCGGGGCGGAGCCGTTGGGCCTTGGAGTCCCAGGCGCTTTCCAGGGTTCGGACTGCGGTGGTGCCGACCGCGACTATAGGGCGGCCCGCTCCGGCAGCTCGGTTGACTGCCTCGGCGCATTCGTTTGACACCTCGTACCACTCGCTGTGCATGACATGGTGTTCCAGGTTTTCGCTGCGAACAGGCGCGAATGTGCCGAGGCCGACGTGCAGCGTGAGCCGGGCTATTTCTACGCCGCGCTCGCTTAGCTGCTGTAGCAAGCGGGTATCAAGGTGGAGCCCTGCGGTTGGTGCCGCCGCCGAGCCGGTTTTCTCGGCGAACACCGTTTGATAACGTTCCTTATCCGCGGTCTCATCACTGCGTTTTATGTAGGGAGGTAGTGGTACATGCCCATGGAGCTCAAGGTAGTCTTCCGTGACTGGGCTCTCGAACTCCAGCACCGCCTGCCCGTCTCCGCTCTTAATCAGAACCGCAGTGAGCTTCTCGGGGAACTCTAGTTCCCCACCGGGCCGCAAGCGCCCTGCCCGCCCCAGCATTACCGTCCACCTCAAGCGGCTCTCATCCGAACTCAGCAGCAGGCACTCGACCACGCGCTCGCGCCCCGGCCGCCTCCCAAACAGACGTGCCTTGCGTACACGACTATTGTTGAGCACCAGTAAGCTATCCTGCGGAAGTAGCTCCGTTAGGTCGGGAATGTGGTGATGTGTCGGCTCGCCGCTCGTACGTGGTAGCCGCATAAGTCGCGCGGAACTGCGTTCCGGCGTTGGATGCTGCGCAATGAGGTGTTCTGGCAGCTCAAAAGAGAAGTCCTTGGTCTTCATTATCACTCGTTGTACTGTAGGATTGGTTTCGGTTGTCGTTGTTCTCAGGAACGGGGAGCCCGAGGTGCCTGTAGGCCAGATCGGTTGCGGTGCGTCCCCGCGGAGTTCGCTGCAGGAAGCCTCGTTGTATCAAGTAAGGCTCATAGAAGTCTTCCAGAGTATCAATGGGCTCTCCTACCGAGATTGCCAGTGTCTCGGCGCCCACCGGGCCTCCAGCATACTTGGTTACTATGGTGCGGAGAATCTCACGGTCATGGCTTTCAAGTCCAAGCTCGTCAATTTCCAGCCGTTCCATGCCCTGCCGGACGAGGTCTGGCAGAATGCGACCGTCACCGAGCACCTCTGCAAAGTCGCGCATTCGTCGCAATAGACGATTCGCTACCCGTGGCGTACCGCGGGCCGAGCGTGCAATAAGCTGCAGTGCCCGCTCCTCGGCGCGAATTTCCAGGATATCTGCCGAGCGTCGTAGGACATCCATGATCTCGTCCTCGCTATAAAAGTCCAGGCGTACGGTGATACCAAAGCGGGTGTACAGCGGGCTTGAAACACGCCCGGCCTTGGTGGTTGCGCCCACAAGGGTGAAGCGAGGTATTGGAATGCGGATTGTCCGCGCCGAAGGGCCCTGACCGATAATCCAGTCAAGCTCAAAGTCCTCCATGGCAATGTAGAGCATTTCCTCGAGCGCCGGTTTAAGACGGTGGATTTCATCAATAAAAAAAACGGTACCCTCGTTAACCGTAGTCAGGATTCCTGCAAGATCCTTGGGTTTTTCAAGAGCCGGTGCTGCGGTCACCTTAAACTCGGCACCAAGTTCATGCGCCATGATGCCCGCAAGGGTGGTTTTCCCGAGTCCGGGCGGGCCTGAAAGGAAAACGTGATCTAAGGCGTCTCCACGACCACGCGCGGCATCAATAAATATTTTGAGGTTCTGTTTGAGAGCCGTTTGACCTTGAAACTCATCTAACGCGGTTGGACGTAGGCGAGCCTCGGAGGTGTCGTTCTCGGTTGGAGGTGTGTGAAATATATTTTCTTCGTCTCCCGGGAGTCCGGGAACAAAACTTGACATCTCGTTTACACCTATTAGCCTAAGGCCACTATTGCGCGGCGAAAGATCTCGGCTTCGCGGGAGGCCTGCTGTGCTCCGGTCGCGGCTGGCAAATCTGGTTGGGCGCATATCTCGCGCACTACCGTCTCAACAAGCTTACGTTCGTAACCCATCTCGACCAGGCCAGCGACCAGGTCCTCGGCGACCGCCTCTCCACTGGACTCCGCCTCCGGTGCGTAGCGTAGCACACCGCGGAGCTTGAGCAGCACCGCTGAGGCGGTTTTCTTTCCCAAGCCTGGGATTGCCAGCAGCGAGTTAATATCTTCGGTCTCAAGGATCTCTCTCATTCGGGTTGGGCTGACTCCGGAGAGCACTCGCAGCGCCTGTTTGGGTCCAATGCCCTCCACTTTTGTGAGCTCATGAAAGAGATTTCGCTCATCTTCCTCTGCAAAACCGTAGAGGCGCATTAGATTCTCCCGATGCTGTAGGTATACCAGCACCCGAACCTCGTCGGTACGACCCAGCAACTGCTGCACCGTCGCGCGACTAACCTCAAGTTCCCACTCGACACCGCCGGTTTGAATGCGTAGCAAACCCGGTAGACAGTCGGTGATGTGGCCTGTCAAGCTGTTTAGCATTCCTGCTCCCTATAGGCTCATATCGGTGGCGTGAGCACCAAGTGAACTGTGATATCTGCAGATTGCGGTGGCCAGAGCGTCTGCGGCATGGTCTGGTTTGGGAATCTCGGCCAGCGCCAGAAGGAATCGAACCATCTCCTGCACCTGCCGCTTATCAGCCCGGCCCTCACCCACCACCGCCTGTTTAATGACCTGTGGCGGATATTCAAACAAGGCAATGCCATGTTGCTCAAGTGCACACAGTGTTACTCCACGCGCCTCTGCAACCGCAATAGCACTTACGGCATTGCGGGCAAAGAACAGTTTCTCGACCGCGGCTTCTGTTGGTACCCAACGTTTACACAGCTCGCCAAGTTCCTCATGGATCATGGCCAACCGACGACCGTGCTTCAGGCCACTGTCGGTGCGGATGACCCCGTGTGCTAGGTGGCGGATGCGCCCCCGGTCACCGGCAATAACGCCGTAACCGGTGGAAGCAAGCCCGGGGTCAAGACCCAGAATAATCTTCATTACAGGGCAAGCCCGGGATTAAGCATCCGGGTCGAAGTCGTCGGGTATATCTATGTTGGAGCTGACCTCTTGTACATCGTCATGGTCGTCAAGATTCTCAATCATTCGCAATGCCTTGGCAGTCCCTTCGTGATCTAGCGAGACGGTGGCATCCGGAACCATAGATACTTCGGCGTTTTCGTGCTTGAAGCCCGCCTCTTCCATGAAATTGACTACGGTCTCAAAGCTGTCGGGGCTACAGGTAACTTCATACACATCACCGGAGAGTTCTACATCCTCGGCGCCGGCTTCGAGGGCCTTTTCAAAGATCTGCTCCTCGTCATACTCTGAGGCGTCGTAGGCAATGACTCCCTTGCGCTGGAACAGATATGAAACACAGCCGGACTCTCCGAGATTGCCGCCACCCTTTGAGAAGATACTACGTACATCTGCAGCGGTGCGGTTGCGATTGTCGGTGAGTGCCTCAACCATTATGGCAACTCCCCCAGGGCCGTACCCTTCGTAGACAATCTCAACGTAGTCCACACCCTCGAGTTCGCCGGTACCTTTCTTAATGCCACGGTCTATGTTTTCCTTAGGCATATTGGCGGCGCGAGCTTTGAGAACCGCAGTTCGTAGACGCGGATTCGACTCAGGGTCTCCACCGCCAAGACGGGCCGCGACGGTGATTTCCTTAATGAGCTTCGTGAAGATCTTGCCGCGCTTGGCGTCTGCGGCTCCTTTTTTGTGGCGAATAGTCGCCCACTTGCTGTGGCCGGACATCGTCCCTCCTTGCAAAAGCTACCCGAAGGTGCGAAAAACGGTACCATGCGCCGTATAGGGCTTGTCAAGTTACGTTCGGCGGCATTCACTGCTTTGGTCCAGGTAACTAATGTGAAGCACCGCCCTAGGGGCCCCTAAGGGCGCCCGAATCGGTTAAATGGATAGTAACGCAAAAAGATGCGGGAATGTAGGGCTTCGCGCGGAATAGTGCCCCAATGACGTGAATCTAGCGACGAACTGCGATCATCACCTGCTACAAAGTACTCGTCGGAATCAAGACTGAGTTCATCGAAATTACCCCCAAAAGGGTCGCCCGAGCGAAATGCTTCCGGGGCATGGCCTATGGTGATTTCGTAGCTTCTACGAGCATTAACTGCCCCCTCGGGAAGGTAGGCATCTGCGCCCTCAGGCCGTATGAAGGCGGTATAGTCGGTGAAGCGGATTGTGTCTCCAGGAACGCCAACTATGCGCTTAAGTACGAGTGGTTGCTGCCAAGCGACATCCGCACCGTCTGATAGTTGATAGCGCTGACCTGAGACAAAGCTTACAACTGGATCCGCGATTCTCAGAATCAGATTGGGCCGGCGGTAGTAGGGAGGCTCAACGAGCACCAAGTCGCCTCGTTGCGGCTCGCCAACACCAGGCAACCGCAGATTTACGAGCGGAAGCCGGGCTCCGTATGTGAGAGGTGTTGCTACAATGCGGTCTCCGGCACGAAAATTTGGGTGCATGGCGGCTGACTCAACGAGATACGACCGAACAAACAGACCGGTAACCAAGATGTATACGAGGAAGAGTTGTACAGCAATTCGTGCCAGCCGTAGAACTCGTTTGCGAGAACGGTCTTGCCGGTAGAGCGAGTATGATCGTGGTCGGCGAAAAAATGCCATGCAGCGTCTTCCTTCTTCTGGTGCTTATTCAATAGGCCCAATGCGGCTTGGGGGCCAGTACTTAATCATTCCCCTTCCAAGCACGCGTTCCTTGCTAACACTGCCGAAAGAACGCCCGTCAAGTGAGTTGTCGCGATTGTCACCCAAAAGCAGTAGTCGTCCGGCTGGCACATACCACCCTTGCTCGTGGAAAAACCGGCGTGACCGCAAGCGTGGGTCATAGGGACGTGCCATGTACCGCATCTCGCTACGGTAGGTGTCAATGTAAACACCGTCCGGGTAGCGAACCTGCGAAGCCGATCGTAGCGCTGCATCCTGTGACGGGCTGAGAGGCACACCGACGTCTTGCAGCCCGGCCGCTTGGGCTCCGGACCGTAGAACCGCATAGTCTTGTGGTTCAAGCAACCGGTTCACCGGATAACTGATTCCAGATAGTTCCTGGAACGCGCTCTCACTCATCCAGTCCGAGGCTCCCTGAGGACGTATTTCAATAACCCCCTCCTTATTTCGGAAGCGGTCACCCTCCACGCCAACGGCACGCTTAATTAAAAACTGAGCCCGTGGACGTCCAAACTCATCTCGGTTTATGTCCACCATGGAAAGGGTAACCATGTAGACCAGACGTTGGAGTACTTCAAAAGCTGGCCCACGGCTAATGTAGGAGGGGTTCTCAAAGATCACGACTTCGTTGCGTGTGGGCTGCACCAGGCCGGAAACCTTGAGCATGCCCGGAATAAGTTCCGGTCCATAAATGACCTTGTTCACAAAAACACGGTCTTGCTCAAGGAGGGTGTCAATCATAGAACCGGTGGGAATCTGATAAGCTTGGAGGAGATATTGATTAATGAGAAGTACAACAACCGCGGCCCAGAGAAAAGCTTCCAGCCAGTCCACGATGATGTTTTTTTTTCGTTGCTTCTCTTCAATACGGCGGCGTCGGCGTCGCCGACGAGTGAGCACTCGCTCGGTAAAGGTAACGAGACGATCTGCCGCTGTTCCGGGTGCTTTCATCGCGGTCGACATTAGCACAGCGGACTTGAATTGACAAGCAGAGTCCGCCGAACCTATAATCGCACCCAATGGCTTCCCGCAAAAAAACACGCCCCGCCGAACAGCCGGTTGACGACACAGTGAACGATACAGTCAAACTCGGCCCGCTCTTTGGTATTGGCCCACACCACTACATACCGTTTCTCTATCTTGGCGCAGTTGTTTTGCTGCTCTTTGGAGTCCTTGTGCTGCCGGGAATACTCCAGTACGGGAGCCTGGTAAGCTTTGAGAGTGACCCACGAGGCGCTGAGATATATCTCAACGGTATTCGCAAAGGTAGCACGCCTCTTGAGATATTCGTGCCTTCAGGCAGCTACCGTGTTGAGTATCGCCTGCCGGGGATTACGCCAGAGAATTTCGAGGTCGATGTATCAGGTCGTCTGCTCGGTACGCTCCTGTTGCCTCGGCGTATTCTCAGTTACGCGCATTTGAAGTTTGATGAGGCTCACCTCCATTCTGTACTTAGCTCGGCCGTACGTGAATTTGCCGCATGGGGCGCGGTGGGTCAGTCAAGCCGACAGCATAGATTTCCCCCGGCACTCTCCGAGGGTATGGATGTACTTATGACAGCCGCTCCGGTACCAATAAGTGACGAACGCACAAATGCGGGAAGGGATCTTCTTCTGCAGAGCGTGGCTCACACCGTTGATCCAGCACTATTGCGAGACTATGTTCGGGCAGCCAGTAAGTTTCATAATGCTGGCGCTGCGCTTGGACCTGGGGGCTTGGTAGAGACTGTGCGGTTTTTTGCACATCTTCATAACAGCGCAGAGGCGCTTCCTGTACTTCTGAGCGAGGCCCTTCCCCGAGCTGAGTCCGAACAACTCAATTCCAATCCCGCATTCCGTAGTTTTGTTGACCGAAAGACTACTGCTATGGTCGCCTTGAGTTATGAGGAGCTTCCAACCGAGCTTCCAGGCGAGCGTCGCACGCTCCTTGGAACATCTTTTGCTCGGGTTCCTGAGGGACGTGTTCCATTAGGGCAGTCGCGTCAGGGGCGGGAACCTTCTACCTTGCAGCTTCCGTGGAGCAAGAATGTTGCGAGCTTTGAGATTATGGAACATACCGTTACCCGGGCAGATTATTCTGGCTTCCTTGTCGAGAATCCAAAGTGGCGGCCTGAGAACATAGAAGAACTCATTGAGGCCGGATTGGTTACTCAGGACTATCTGCACGATTGGCGTGATGACATGAATCCGGCTTTGCCGGTTACCTTTGTTTCGTACTATGCCGCTGAAGCCTACGCTAACTGGTTTCATTCACGTGTTTCCAATGCGCATCCGGGGCTGAGTGCACGTCTACCGAGAGAGGCCGAGTTTGAGTGGGCTACCCTTCTGGACGGATCTGACCTGTTTCCAGGAAATTTCCGCGAGCGCCCAAACGCTGGCCCACGCCCTGCGGCCGAGGGTGAGCGTGGAAATCTTGGTCTTTACCACATGCAAGGCAATGTGTGGGAGTGGCAACTCGACTATTTCGCTCCCGGCGCCTATCTCATGGGCGATGCCGTCGAACCGGCTGGTGTGGAACGAGTGGTGCGCGGTGGCTCCTGGGTGAACAGCTCAAGTGAAGTTGAACCCTCCACACGTGGCGCTCAGCATCCTTCCTGGTGCAGTCCCTTTCTCGGTTTTCGACTCGTTATCGTGTCCGGGGAGCAAAGTTAATGGAAGGTACCAAGAATCTTGCACGAAACAGACGGGCGTTCTACGAATACACCGTCGACGATACGCTTGAGTGCGGTATTGCTTTGCAGGGAACCGAGGTTAAGTCCATGCGGGATCACAAGTTCTCGTTTGTAGATTCCTACGCGCGTATTCGCAATGATGAGTTGTGGCTGATCGGGCTGCACATTAATGAGTATACACATGGAAACATCTATAACCACGAACCGGATCGCACCCGTAAACTCCTCGCCCATAAGGAAGAGATCAAGCGACTGCGGCGAAAAGTCGACGAAAAGGGCTTTACCCTGGTTCCTCTCCGGTTTTACCTCAAGAATGGGCGCGTGAAACTTGAACTTGGTGTATGTAAGGGTAAAAAGACCTACGACAAGCGCGATACCATAAAGAAGCGAGATCAGGATCGCGACTCTGCCCGTGAAATGAGTGGACGTGGCTAAGTCCTCCCTGACCACACCTTACCCGAGCGCATGTTATCCCGGAGGTAATCCATGGCAGCCTACATCCCTGAAGACCGAGCAATTGCATTTCGCAGTTTCGCTGAACACATTGCAGTTAAAGCCGGTTTGATAACCCTGGAGTACTATCGCGGGGAGTTCACAACCGAGTTGAAAGCGGACAACAGTCCGGTTACCGTTGCGGATCGTGCGGCCGAGACCTTCTTGCGCAATGAAATATCTACCAGATTCCCCGACCATGGCATTATTGGTGAGGAGTTTGGGGAGACGGCCGGTGCCGTTGCCGAGGAAAGTCAAGAGGAGAAATACACCTGGGTGCTGGACCCCATTGATGGCACAAAGTCATTTATCCACGGAATACCACTCTATACCGTGCTGGTAGCGCTGCTGCTGAACCAGGAACCGATCCTGGGAGTTATTCATAACCCCGCGCTTGGTGAAACCGTGTCGGCGGTGCGTGGTCATGGGTGTCTCTTCAATGGGGAGCTTTGCCAGGTTTCAAGCTGTGAGCGTATTGAAGACGCACGGCTTCAGCTTACCGACCCGGCAGATTTCTTCAGGAGAGAGCCAAAGTTGGCGACTCAACTGTTTGAGAAGGTTGGCTTCCTTCGCACCTGGGGCGATGCCTACGGGTACATGCTGGTGGCCACCGGGCGTGCCGAGATCATGATTGATCCGGTACTGTCGGTGTGGGATGTCGCGGCGCTTGCGCCCATTATTGAGGAAGCTGGCGGTACCTTCTCTGATATTGAGGGTCGATGTACCGGTCTAGGCACCAGTGCGGTGGCGGCGCCAGCGGCATTGCACCAAGCCGTTATGGCTCTGCGTTAAAGGCCTGAGCGATTCGTACTGGCTCATCGGTAGCTTCAAGTACGCCGACTGGAATATAGCCGGTTCGACCATCCTGTAAAACAACCCGATACGAAGCAGCGCTTGCACCCAGAATCACCACCGGGGTGTCATAACTCAGGCTAAACGCCTGTGCCTCCGGTGTGGTCTTCATGAGGGAGACGCCTTCCACCGCCACCCGGGCTGCTCCACCAATCTTGTTGGTAGCACCTGCAATGGCTGGCGGCTCGGTGTCAAACTCGTAGAGAAAGTTCCATGGATCAATGGCGCGCCACCCGGGTTCGTAGATCCCAAAGTGAAGATGGGGCGGAGTGGTTATTGCGTTGCCAGTATTACCAACCGTGCCAATTATGTCACCAGGCGCAACGCGCGCGCCGCGCTGCGTAAGTTGTTCTTCAAGGTGGGCGTAATAGAGAACCAGTCCACGTTCTTCATCGGTAATACTGACCACCAACCCACCTAGGTCTCGTGTGCCGACGTTGCGAACGGTGCCGTACACCGAGGAAAGCACCGGTGTTCCGCGAGGCGCAAAAACATCGACCCCTTCGTGTACACGCGTACCGCCGCCACGACTGTCTCCAAAGAAGCTCCAGATGTGCCGTATTCCATGATCCTGCACCGGAAAACTCATGACCGGCACGCTTTGGATTCTGACCGAGTAGCGACCGCCCCGCAGGAGTTCCGGTTGTAGCCTCAGGATGTACTCCGAGTCACGACGGGGTTCAAACTCCAGGCGATTCAGCTCGTCTGAGTAGCTGGCAACCTGTGGAAGGGCGTTAGCCCCGCCCTCTTCTGCTCGAAACACATCGGCAAACATCTTTCCCTGCTCGCCGTCTTCAATCTCAAGCAGGATCTCTATACGTTGGCCTCGGAGCGCTTCAAAACGAAAACCAACCGCCTCGGGCCGCGATGGCTCAAAATGAGCTATCTCCTGGAAAGGAATTGATATCGTATGCGGAGCCTCGAGTGCAGCATCGGCTTGGGACAACCAGGCCCGACCCAGTGCAGTATCGTCAAGTTCCATAGCCATGAGACTACGGCGATACTCCTCATGTGAGGCCGAGGGTTCGTAGGCTTCCTCAACAATTTCGCGGGTACGGCAGGAACCTAGTACAAGTACTACCGCGAGAAGCAGCAGGGTCATGGCGATGTTTCCGCGATTCAGCGTGAAAGGCATTCGGTGAAAACGTGGATGGGTCAACGTGTCCTGGCTCATAGATACCTTTTCCAACAAGTCATGTTTGAGAAAATAGCGCATCTCGGTGCTCGGTGGCAAGTCGGAACCAAAAAGCGCGACGCGGGCCCTCCGTTTCGACTCCCGTCTGTAACGCAGGAAGGGCTGCTATGCTTTCGCATGCAGCCCTTCATTACTTGGAGGTGGCGGGAGTCGCCTTCGGTCGCACTTTCGCCTTCCATGGCTCGTGCGACACTTGGGCGTCCGTGCCCTTCGGTCGCACACTTCGTGTGTGCTCCCTGCGGTCGCACTTTCGCCTTCCATGGCTCGTGCGACACTCGGGCATCCCTGCCCATCGGCCCGCCTACGGGCCCTGTCGCGCACATCGTGTGCGCTTTTCGTCGCTATGCGCGACGCGGGTGTTCCGTTTCGACTCCCGCTTGTAACGCAGGAAGGGCTGCTATGCTTTCGCATGCAGCCCTTCAAGTTTTGGAGGTGGCGGGAGTCG
>REEM01000051.1 GCA_007695055.1 Spirochaetaceae bacterium
GGCGCGAGGATTCCTCGTTTCCCCCGCCTGTCCCTAACAGGCTTAGATCTGCGCCGGGATCCACTGCACTGAAACGGTTGCCCCCCGCATCCGCCCCAGGTGCAGAGTTTGCCACATTCACCGTTACGTTACTACTCCGCGCCACCCCATACTCGTCGGTGACGGTCATGCGCAGTGTGTAATTCCCCAGGTACGGTGGCTCCGAGTAGTCCTCCGGTCCCACGACCCAGCGGTCTGACGCTGCAGATCCTGGGGCATTGCGGAAGTAGGTCACAAAGGTTGGGGAGAAGGTTCTATCATTATCGAGAAAGTAGGTGCTCCCTGTGGGCGAGTCTATTACTTCCCAGCGTACCTCAAGATCCTGGTCGTCCGGATCAAAGGTGCCGGTTGCGTCAAAGGTCACCGGGTTTCCGGGGTAAACCGCGGAAAAGGCGGCAGGTGAAATACTCACCACCGGTGCCCGGTTCGGGTTGTTGGTCATCATGTTGGAGCAGGCGCTGAGGAGGGCCGGGATTGCTGGCGCAAGGACTGCCAGGGCCAGCCACGGGAATAGGCCCTTCTTCAATGATCGTGTCATGGATTGTCTCTGTATCTTCATTATTGATTTCCTCCGGATTAGAAGTAGAACCGTGCGCCAAGCTTGGCGGTTATTGAATGACCAAGGTAGTCGTCATCAAAGAAGACCCGGTAGCCTGGTCGCAGAAACACGCCAATCCGGGAACCGTTCTCCAGAACCCATGCTTCCGGTCGTAAAGCAAGGTCGAGTTCTACGCCCAAGGTCTGGCTGTAGTATGACTCGCCATTTACCTCGGTAAAGGTCTGGGGGTCTTCCTCCTGGGTGTTAGAGAGAACGTGCACCGTGCCGCCATAACCAATGTGTGGAGTCACAATGAACAGACGCCCAACGGACAATGCGTAGCCGCCGCTCAGCATCCAGCCGAACTCCCACAGGTCGGTGACGGAGCTCGTGTCCTCCGGGAAATGGTACAGGCCTTCTACTCCAAGGCCAAAGCGAATGGGGGCAAGGCCTGATCTGTGCTGAACCTGCGGAATAAGCACCTCCAACCTGGCACCCGCACCAATGCCCAGGTTGGAGAACTCACGATATCGACCCACCGGAAAGGAGCCGTTCGCCGAAAGCTCTATGCTGTGAAAAAAGCGCGCGGAGTCCTCACACAGGCCGCCCAAGGAGAACGCCAAAGGCTCATCTCCAACCAGCGTAGATGAAGGGCGAATCTCGGACTGGGTTGCAATCTGTAGTCCCAGTTGATAGTGGCGCTCGGAAGACTGCTCCTCCGGGACATCGTCGCCGAAACCGCCGACTCGTGCCTGTGCCCGGCGGTCGATCTCGGCAAGCGTGTCGGCAAGGCGGGTTATTTCATGTTGTGTGACGGGCGTTGGCCGGTCTTGCTCGGTGAACTCAGCCTGATCATATATAACCGCAATACCTTCACTGGTCTGAAAAACCGGCAGGTCTCCAATTGCAGCACCACTTCTTTCTTGTTCTTGAACGAGTGCCTCTCGGACCCCGGCTACGGAGCTTAAGGCACTGTCTACCATAAACACCGTGGTACCTGCCGCACGGGTGTCGGTATACTGCTTCCACCACACTGATTGGGGTGCGGCAGCGCCCTCGTCTACCTGGTCAGCAATAGATATCTCAACCCGTCTATTGAGTGCGCGTCCCTCCTCTGTGTCGTTGTCAGCAATGGGAAAGAACTCACCCCGACCTTCCGCCGAGATCATGGTGCGCAAAAAAATGCCGGTTGCGGCCATGGTGTCGGCAACCGCGTTTGCTCGTTGACCGGACAACAGCGTTCCGTCATCGTCATCTCCATCCACCTGGGCAGTATGCCCTTCAACAAGAAGGTTTCTGTTAGAAAAGCGTTGCAGCACCCGGGCAAGACCGTTGATCTTGTCCTCGGTCTCGGGGGTAATCTCGGGTGAGTCCGCGGGAAACTGTAGATCCCGATAGATGATGTTGATCGTGTTACCTACGACCTCAACCGCCAAGTCTTCAAGGCCTTCCTCAGCAGCAGCGGTCTCCACCTCGCTTACCAAGAGGGCAAGACTCACTGCCTCCCAGTCATAGGGGCGGTGTTCGTCAACCAAGAGAACTGGGGTTGCTTGTTGTGCCCAGGCCCCCTGAGCGGCGAACACCGCCAGGGTAACAGCGGTGCACACTCTTGCAAGGAAACGAGTTTTTTTCATACGTCTTCTGCCTCCGAATTGCTGATTACTTCTATCGTATTTTGACGCTTCGCCAATCGCGAAGATTAATACGCGTGCGCGCCACAAAAGTCAACAGGTGTCGCATGAATACGCGACAAATGTCGCAGATAATTGGCGTATGCCGCGGTTTTCAGAGGATCGTTGCGTGCTTAATTGCTATCAAAGTCTGCAAAGCTCTGCTAAACTGAGAATACATGCGAGGCTCAACGAATAAGCATCAACTGCGGTCGGACAAAACCTACCGTTCGATCGTTGATACTGCCTACCGGCTCTACCTGGAAAACGGTATTGAAGCAACGACAATCCAACAAATTGCGCAGGAGATTGGTGCCCATAGAGCAACCGTGTACCGGTACTTTGGCTCTCAGGTAGAGATAGGCTTCGCCGTAGCGGAGCAGCTCAATGAAGAGCTTCTTGGGCGCTATTTCGGCAGGCTTGAGGTGGAGATACAAGAAGCCGGTACCGCTTGGGAAAAGCTGTCCATAATGATACGCGTTGGGAACCGGGTGTGTCGCGAAATGCCCGAGAGTATGAAATTCTTCGCTCTCTTTGATGCATACTTGGACATTCTTCCGGCGAACGCGAAGCTTGGTATGGAGCTTGACGAACTACTTGCCGAGACAACATTGATTACGAGGATGACGGATGTCATCGAGGAAGGCCGGAAAGACGGATCTATACGGTCGGATATAGATTCAAAACTCATGGCTATAGCGCTGAGACAGAGTTTCATGACCTTGTGGAATCGTATCGTTCTCTGGCGTGAAGGTTTACGTCAAGCTTACGGTATTGCGAATCCGGAAGACCTGGCCGATGTATTGCTTGGCGCCACCCTTGACGGCATTCGCGCCCGGAACTAATCGCTGAAGTGCCAGCAGCCAGAATCTACCAGGCGGCTTTTATCTCAGAGGTCCAGCCAGCTTCGGCCCGGCCGGGAAGGTGGTTGTGGGCAATGATTACTGCGGTTGCCCGGTCCACAATTGTTTCGGCAAAGACTTCTCTATGATGTAAAAGCGCCCGGTTCACTAATCCCATGGACACAATGCGGTAGGGGAGAGTAGACCCGGCGGGAGAACTCCAGTGCCGCAGCTACCACCGCGGCCTTGGCGGGGCCCATACCGGGAATGAGTTCAAGGTCGGCAGTGCCGGGAACACCCCCGGCGAACAGCCGCTCCCGCGGGCGGTTATCAAGGGGCAGCTCAGCCATGCGTTCGTTTTCGTGTAGTTCTTCCATATCTTTACTCTGTACTACAGCATTTTGTGCACGTTGCTTCGTCAGTGGTGGGATTAGCGGGAAGCGAGTTGAAAAGCGGGCAATTATACACTATACTTGTTTGTGGAGGCTCCAGAATGCCGCAGATTTCGCTCTATATTGATGCAGAAACCCTGAGAAAGGTTGAAAACGCAGCGAGTCGGAGGAATATCTCAATTTCGAAATGGGTTGCCGAACAGATCCGGACAAAGGTCGAACCTGTTTACCCTGAAGGATTTGAGGCCCTCTTCGGTTCCATAGAGGATGATAGTTTTCAGCGCCCCTCGCAGCCGGTATTTGATCAGGACTCTCCCAGAGAGTCGTTGTAGTGTTTTTTTTGGACTCAAACACATGCATCTACTTCCTCAACGGCAGCTCCGAGTCAATAAAGAATAGAATCCTAATCACACCCCCTATCGAGATCGCCATTCCTGCAATTGTAAAGGCAGAGTTGCTGCTTGGTGCTTATAAGAGTACGAGTCGAGCTGCGACAATAGAAAAGCTTGAAGAGTTTCTTCTTCCATTTGAGGTAGTTCCTTTCGAAGACCAGGCAACTTACCACTATGCGGAAATCCGAAATAACTTGGAGAACAACGGAGAAATCATTGGTCCCCACGACCTTTTGATTGCTTCAATTGCTAAGTTTCATGACGCGGTTCTGGTGACGAACAACGTACGAGAGTTCTCACGCGTGAGCGGCTTGAGAGTTGAAGATTGGAAGGAAGACGGCAGAACAATTACTTCACCCTGATAAGCCTGTCGGCAAGGGCGGGGGTGCTCAGAACTCCGTCCCGGTCAAACAGTGCCACCACCTCGGCTGCTACGGCATGCACCGGCTGCCCCTTCACCCCCGAACCAAGCAAAACGGCTATGAGCTCTGTGTCCGAGAGTCCCTGCGTACCCGAGGCTGCCAGGCTCTCACGGGGGCGATCATCCGGGGCCAGATCCATAATTCTACGACTCTCGTGCAGTTCATTCATTCTCATACTTATACTTACCGGGAATTGTGCACGGTGCGTGTGATCCGAGGAAAACACTGCAGCTTTGTGAGAATCTTTTGTGGTGTCTTTGGCAGTTTTCGTCCTGTTTCACCATGCCGGAAACAGGTTTCTCGCAGAAACTATCCGATTAGATAAACAGCATGAGTCCGCTCTCCTGAGTGCCGTGCGGTGGGACTACGGCTTCCCGACCGGAGCAACACTTTGTTTAACATTAAGGTGCAGAGCTAAGGCTTGGCTAAGGAACTCATTCAGCGGGTCACTGGGCTCAGCCCCGCAGAGCTCGCGGAACTAAAGGCCAAGACATGATCAGATGCGAATCTGGTTTCTCCTTAAGACTCACCTGAGTCGTCGTCTATTGGCCGGTGGTACTTTCTGAAGGCGAGCAGAAATACCACTCCTACCAATGCGCCAGCGATATGGGGGAAATGTCCTACGGCTGGCAGCCATCCAAAGACAATAGCGGCTGTCGACAGGACAAGCAGTGAAACAGGCAGAACAATGTTGGGCAGGCCAAGGGGTAGTTCGCGTTTCCAGGGAAAGGCAAAGTGGTAGTAGAAGAGGATCGCCGCAACCGCAGCACTGAACCCGATACCGGCGGTCTGTCTTACGAGCAGAGTTAATCCACCCGCAATGATGGCGGTAAACACGAGCAGCACATATCGTGTCGAACCAATGAGGCGCTCTACCCACGTCCCTGTCCACACCAGAAGCAGCATATTTACGATGATGTGATTCCAGTCCACGTGCACGAAGCCGTAGGTGACGAGTGCGTACCAACGCCGGGGCCACTCTGCGGAATTGAAGGCGAGGAATCGTACATTCTCCGGATCTGTTGCCTGCGCCACGAAGAACACGCTAACCGAAGCGACGAGGAACAGCACCGACAGGGGGTTCTTCCTGACCTCAACTATCTCTACCATCTCCCGAGTGCCTCCAGAATCGATGGGTTTGCATTTCCCGCTGTGCTGCTCGTCAGGCTGCCATGCTACAACGACTAAGCACGCGCGGCAAGCATCTACAGCGCTACCACGACGAAGACTACGATCAAGATGGTATCACGACCGGTATGCTGAGAACCTCTGCCTTCAGAAAACGGAACCTCGAGACTGTTCTGCATGTCAGATATCCTCCCTTTAATCAAACAACGAAATATACCGTGGGTAGTGCTGCGTCAAGTCTCTTGTGGTGTCGCAGGCCATTCGCGTCCTGTTCTACCATGCCCGGAACAGAATTCTTTGGAGAAACTTTCCGGTTAGACAATCAGCATGAACGAAAATCCTGTAGTAGTAGGTGGAGGTAAGAG
>REEM01000145.1 GCA_007695055.1 Spirochaetaceae bacterium
CCGTGACGTTGGGCAAGGCGTTCAACGTCGTAGCTGCCTTCCGCTGCTTCAATTGAAATGATCTGACCGTCGTGTCGTTCCGAGAGTTCTCGGAACAGCCCCTCTCTGTCGATTCGCCCACCACGATGAAGAAGCAGGATACTCACTGGATTTCTGACATCGGTATCGCGCAAACTTCCAACCACCGTATAGTTGGTGTCGGTCACGCTGCCAGGGGCACCAGACTCAGAAATTGAATGTATAGTATTCATCACAGTCCCTACAAATCGTGGAGAACTCCCCGGCTAGGTGTTCCCGAAAGCGAGCTGCACCGGATTCCCATACCGAGACCATACCGTCTTGAAAGATGTTGCCCAAGGGATGACTTCGTTCAATGTCGTCCAGACACATGTATGCCGTCCCATCGACAGCAATGCTGAGATCTCTTTCCAGATGGCGACACGGGTGCCGTCTCAATGGTGATAAATCCGTGACTCGCAGATCTGGAAGGCGATGAGAATAGTGATTGTACTTTCGAATGAGCACCTCGGCACCCTTGTTTTTCCAGTGTGAGTAGAAGCTATCCAACTCAAGTTCGTTAAGCGTCGAGCGGGTGGAGGCAATATGACACCGCTTTCCGAACAAGGCAAGAGCGTCTTCTGCGAAAGCGTAGGCCTCGTCGTAGCCGTGACCGCGAAGCTTCTCATAGGTCGGACGGTCAAGCGCATCAAGGTCTACCACAAGGTGCAGGTCGGGCCAGGCCGCGTGGACATCGGCCAGTTTACCGGCACTCCAACCGCAGCCCCCAGTCTCCAGTAGCAACCTCGCGACGCCCGCTTCCCTGGCCGCCGCCACGAGCTTTTCAGGGTGTGGGTGCAAGCCAATCTCGCCGGGTACCGATAGAGCAAGGCTTATTTCCGGCGCAAAGTTCACGAGTTCGGTACATAGCTTGGAGAAGTCCGCCACCTGCATGAACTGCTGACCTGAGGGGTTGCTGTATTTCGGCAGATACGTTACCGATTGTGCCCGCGCCGTACTTACCTCCACTGCCGCAAAGCTCGGAAGCGTGCGTAACAACTGTCCCTGCTCTCGTAGTATGCTGAGGAGTTTTTCGTCGGACTCATGGCCTCCTGCCTGCATGAGAGCGCTGCAGAGCGCGGTGTTTCGTGCCCCGTCGCAGTACAGCTGCAAGCGCAGGTCGCGATAGTCTGCGGGCGCTAACTCGGTCTCTACATCAAAGGAGTTAATGTCCTTGGCGACCGTCTCAAACAGAAGATTTCGCTGCATGGGGATCTCGGCGGCGAGCTTCTCAAGGGCAGAGAGAATGCGCCGGTCAATAAACTCAGGCGCCATACCCTCGGGGTAGCCGTCCGCAAAGGTGTATTGTACATGGTAATCCTGGTGCAGCGTCTCCAGTTGTTGCGTTATGTGGGGTGAAAGAAACGGAGCATCTGCGTGCATGAAAACCACGGTCGTATCTGTTGAGTCCAAACCCTCGGAGAAGCGCCGTACGGTCGCAAAAAATTCCTCTGGGGTCCAGTCTGCTCGTGTTTCAGATTTCCATGCGTCCGGAATCTCCTCAACAAGACCTTCAGGCGCGAGCAGTAGCACCGGCGTATTTCCCTTCACTCGGGCGAGCTCGGGGGTCAGGGTACGCTCAATGAGCAGATCCCAGGCACTCCTGCCGTTCGGGAGTGGGACGAAAAGATGCCGGGTACAATTGACGGCGTTGACACATAACATTATGAGCACTCCAACAAATAGGCCGAACGAGCGCCGACCCAAAGCTCATTGAGTTTATCATGGTAACCGGTTAAGCTGCAAACAATGCATGGATTGAAACCCCTAAGCGTATCGCAAATAACAGGCGTGATAAAAACCACCTTGGAAAGCTCCCTTGGCGAGGTCGTGGTAGAGGGTGAGATCTCGAACTATAGACCGGCCAGTTCCGGGCACCTGTATTTCACCCTCAAGGATGAGGACTCACAAATACAGGCCGTCATGTTCCGTGGCGACGCAGTCCGGCTTGACTTCAAACCTGCCGACGGACAGATGGTAACGATACACGGTCGAGTCACGGTCTACGCTAAACGTGGGAACTACCAGATCATTTGCACCGCCATGCAGCGTAGCGGCGTTGGGCGCTTGCTCCAGATGCTGGAGGAACGCAAACAAGCTCTTGCGGCCGAGGGCTTGTTTGATACCGACCGAAAGAAGACGCTGCCGGTTTTTCCTACCAAGGTTGCGGTTGTCACCTCGGCAACTGGTGCCGCGCTGCGCGACTTTCTGCAGGTCGTCGGTCGGCGCAATGCCGGGCTGCATGTTGTCATTGTGCCTACCTTGGTACAAGGTGACTCGGCAGCTGCTGAGATTGCGGCGGCTGTACGCTACGCAGACCTACATCGCTTAGGTGAGGTTATCATTGTGACCCGCGGGGGTGGCTCCATAGAGGATCTGTTGGCGTTTTCGGAAGAGAGCGTTGTTCGCGCGGTTGCTGACTCGGAAACTCCGGTCATTTCCGCAGTCGGTCACGAAATTGACACCTCATTGTGTGATCTTGCCGCGGACTACCGTGCCCCCACACCCTCGGCTGCGGCCGAGATCGTGACGGCGCAGCGCGAAGACCTACATCGACATGTGATTGAAACCGCTCGCACCCTCATTCATGCATTTAGCGCACGGTTTTCCCATGCGAAACTCCTGCTCCAGCGTTTTTCGGGTACTGAACTTGAACATCAATTCAGGGTACTGAGCCAACCGTATCTCCAACGCCTTGATGATGCAAAGGAGGACCTGGTGCGCGGAATCACCGACATCGTCAAGACTGCCCAGACTCGACATAACCTAGCCGAGCGTGAGCTTGCTGCGTGTTCACCTTTTGAGGTGCTCAGCCGCGGCTACTCAATTGTCCGGGTGATAGAGTCTGACAGCGCAACCGTACTGCGTTCAGCGGCCGGTGTGAAACCGGGAACGCTGCTTGAGATACGACCGGCAGAAGGCTTCCTGCGTGCTGAGGTTATGAAGAGCAGTGCTGACGAGGCACCAGACCCAAATTCCCAAGGAGGAGTTGCTCCCCAATGAAAAGCTTTGAAGAACGACTAGAACAACTGGAAGAGATTGCAGCTCGCATGCGATCCGGTGAGCTCCCGCTTGATGACGCAGTCAAAGAGTTTGAGGCTGGTATCAATCTTGCCCGCGGTCTTGAGAAGGACTTGGCAAAAATTGAGAAGCGGGTCGAAATATTGGTGAACAAACCCGGTTCAGAAGGCGAAAAGCCGGTCTTGGAGCTATTCCCAGAACTTGACGAGCTGAGCCAAGGTGCAGAGGAGACATAAGCGCGGTCACCGCCAGTGAAGGCAGCGCCGAGGAGACAGAAGCGCTACCGTGCTGGTACCTAAGACGTCGCCATTTGGAGCTACCGTGCTCGCGGTAGTTCGGGCGGCAGAACGACTCGCGTTCCCACACGAACTGCCTTGCGTTCGAACCACCCTTGGTTGACCTCCAGCGCGTAACGAACCGGACGTCCGGAAGGCACCGGATCCAGCGAAAATGGTTGCATATCATGGATTTCCAGAATGGTCCCGTCGTGGCGGAGGTATGCAATTGAAAGCGGAATGGATGTATCCTTCATCCAGAAGCTGACCTCACGGTCGGAAGGAAAGATAAACAGCATTCCGGAATCCTCGGATAGGTTGTCACGATACATGAGTCCCCGCGAACGAGCCTCCGGTGTTGCGGCAATTTCAACTCGCAGGCGGTGCTCTCCAACCTGGAGTTGATAGTGCTGCTCGGTGGCGGATGTGCAGGCCGGAAAAAGCAGGCCGACAATGAAAAGCAGAGTACCGTAAGCTAGGATACGCGGGCGTAGCACTTAGAACTCCTCCAGAAATGACTCGCGACTCAGAGTTCGCAATGACTGTTCAATCTCCCCTGCCTGCCGCAGGGTATGAAAGATTTCGATATCAAGATACTTAACCGTCAGTGGGCGCTCAAGCGATATCCGGGTCAACTCATCTTCCCAAACAACATGGGAGGGGTCTAGCCGCAGCGGTTCCCCATAGCGCTCGGTCATTGTGGTGTACATGGTGTAGAAGTCCATAATGCTTGGGTTAAGGTTCAGGATAATTGTGTAGAGCTCGTCGTTATGAAACTGAAACATTCCCCGACGCACAAAACCAGCACCAGCCGTGTCAATAAACGGCGTGCGCTCACGTGGAATGAGCGATACATCCGGGTCGCCTCTGTAGGAAAAGTACGGATTCCGCAAGAGATCTTGCTTGACCTGTTCAATGGGCGTGCCAAGGTCTATCCCCGCGAAGCCGCGTGGTAACTCACCAAGATCATTTTCATTGAGCGCTGCTTGCGGCCATAGAAAGGCCGGGCTGAGAACCAGCAACATCAACAGTGCGGCGAATATTCGTGCAGCGTGCGCGGAATGGCTAAAAATCATGCGGAGTTTGTACATCATCAGTCCTCTACTCATTTCTAGTATCGACCTTCATGATATAGTAGTGTACATGAATTGCCGAGGAATAACCGGCCGGAGTCAATGGCCCGGCGCCTTGCTTGTTAGTGTGTTGCTTCTGATTTTCTTGGCACCAAAGGTGTTGGCAGATGAGGCTCCGAGGCAACCAGGACTGGAAATTCGGACAGAAGCCGCGTTCCGCCCAACACGAGAAGGCTCACTACTCCCCGACCGTGAGGAGTTGCGCGTTACCGAGATAGCGGTCGAACAGACATCCCTTCAGGTAGTCACCACTCCCGACGAAGCCGACGTCTTTTTGGACGGCCGATACTTAGGGCGTACCCCGATTGTTGTGCGCGATCCTGGGCTTGGCATGCGAACTCTCCGGCTTTCGCGTGAAGGATACAGAGATCTCCGATACGAAGTTTCACTGCGCGAGGGAATTGAAACACGGGTCGAGGCGCGTCTCCTACGGAGAAGCGGATACCTTGTTATTGAACCGGTGTCTCCTCGGGCAGACGGGGCTCCTGCGGAGTTTCTACTCAACGGTGAACGTTTGCGGGGCGGAATACATGAGCTTCCGGTAGGCAGTTATCAGTTTCAGGTTCGGCGTTTTGGCTTTCAGGAACTCCGCTCACAGATTACTATTCGACCCGACGCGGCCACCATTGTTCATGCACATTTGCAACCCCAACCCTTTGAACTCACCGGCCTGCAGAGTTCGACTCGGGTGGTGAATCCTGACGATGTCGGTCGACTAGGCCAGGTTCAGTTTCGTGTTGAGGCAACTGCCCCTGGTTCCTTTCTTTTTCGTTTACAGAACCAAGATGGTGAGGTCGTGCGTAGCATTGGCCCGCTCAATGCGACCGACTTTATTACCGAGGTTATGTGGGACGGCGGTGGTGTAGAGGGGCAGTCCCTTCCGGACGGCCGCTACATTGCTGCTGTGTACGAACTATCTTATGACGAAGCTCCTGGGCAGGCCGTCGAGGGCGCTATGACTTCTGTTCCAGCACCCGCCGGTGCGCCCGCGCTTAGCTCCACTATTGAGATCAACCGCAGTTTCCGCGTACGAATGCGGAGCCCTTTCTCGGTACAGGCCGGGACAGCCTTGGTGCCGGGCCTTGAGGTGCTCCCGCCGGGGCGTCTCCAGTTTGCTGGTGCAGTTGGGTATCATGCTGGAGCGTTTGAAGGTGGAGCTCCAGAGTACTACCCCGGTGTTATGCAGGTGCGTATTGGTTTGCCAGCAAGGCTGGAACTGGGCGCGCTCGTTGGCGGACAGTTCTATGACGACCCTGAACTTCACCGCTATTATGTCGCGCTCGGTCTGGTTCACCGCACTGTGAGAGCTGAATTTGGTCCATTTCAAAGCTCAGCGGGTATTGGTTTGCGTGGTACTATTTCAGATACTCGTCGAGACTCGCCAGCTGGTCGTCCAGATCCATTTGGCGCATCCAACGGTGGAGCGCTTTCTTTTCCATTGGAACTTGGCCGCGGGGTGATATATCTACGGGCAGCACCTGAGGTTGGGACAGCCTACCCTCGTCAGACCTATGCTCAAGATGACCCGGATGGCTTCTTGCTATTTTTTGCCGCTCGGTTGGCCTTGATTGTTGATGTTGGTTATGTAAGTGCATCCGTTAGCTGGGCAAGCCGAACCGACCTCCAAGACAATCCGGTCGAAAGGGCATTGCCCGATACAGTACTTACCGAGGTTCAAGCGCTCATTCCGGGAACCGTGGTATTCATTCATGCCGCAGTTGGTATGGACTACCTGCCAGGAACAGCTCAACGCGGCTTTGCATCGGCTGGCTTGGGTGTATTGTACTAGTGTGGAAGACGAGTACGGAGTATACCGCAGACGTAAGACTCTCTCGATAGGATCGAAGGCTTAAAGATTAAGGTAAATAAGCACCAGGATAAAGAAGCTCAGTCCCAATACACCAATTACGACAAAGTAAAACCAGGGCGGAAGCTGTATTCCTGAACTGGAGTGGCGTAGCTTGTGCGGAGAGTCCAGGCTAAACTCGAAGGCTGTTTCCAGCTGATCCGCATCACCTGCGCCACCGGCGTAGCCACATCGTGGGCAGCCGTGAAGGAACAACTCACCGGCGCCGGAGAAGGAGCACTTAGGGCAACGCACCGCTGAGAAAAAGCTGCCACAATGGGTGCACACTCGTGCGTTGGCCTTCACTTCCTTTCCGCAGTGTTCGCAGAAGAACCGTGCCTCTTTCATGTTGTGCTTACACCTTCAAATTAGAACGAAAGCTGCGCCGGAAAAACCGTTGCGTGGTGAAACTCCTCGTGTCGCCCACCATCGAAGTATGAGCTCCTCAGGTCAATTGATAACTCATCAAATGGTATATCACCGAGATCCGAAGGTAAACTCGCCAATGGAATTCTGGCTTCAACATAGAAGGCTCGGCGCAGATAACTGCCAACTACCCGAGGTTCATCCCGATAGACACTCCAAAGCACCACAGGGCCGGAACTCTCAGACACTGGAATCTCGACCGTAAACTCCGAAGTATCCACATCCCTATGAGGGTAAATGTAAAGATACAACGACAGCCCCGCGGCGGTCTCACTTCTTGTAGAAAAGAGCAGAAGGATGTCCTCGTCTCGGAGCTCAGCCTTTACGCTCTCAAGGCGCGTCCCGCCACGCCCCCAGAAGAGCGAACGCTCAATCATGCGCCGCTCGTGCAACCCTTCGGTTTCTATCACAAAGCTTCGTGGTCTATGATGCTCAGGGAAGGCGATAATCGGTTCGGTTGACTCCCAGTCGTAATACTGAAAGAACGGGGCAGCCGTCAAAGGTAACGCTAACCCAAAGAAAAGCACAAATAATGCCGGTACTGACACTCGTTTCATGCTATTTTATCGGCGTTGAGGGGCTTGTACTTCACTTCTTACGGATCATCAACACCGTTAGATCATCATACTGCTCGTCTTCCCGGAGTGCATTGTAGTAACGGTAGAACGCATCTTCTCTTAGTGCTGTTGCCCTATCCTCACCACCCTCCGTGCTCACCTTAGCACCAAAATACTGATCGTACTGTGCAAAATACTTAGCGAGGTAGTCGTCAACGACTTTGTCTATCTTTACAACGTCATCCTTGCCGGGAGTTTTCGGCTTATAACAGCGGAATATCTTCTCAACGGCTACCAGTGCCATGGTGAAGTCTCGTGCCGTGTAGGGACATTGATCAAAGGCAAAATCCAGCTGCTCATCTGAGAGTTCCTGGGACAATCTATACGGTTTTTTGTGGCCGACTGCATCAAGAATTTCATGAATGCGAGGAATACCAAACTCTTCATCACCCTGCCCCGGCAGTATGTCGGCGCGAACACGCTTGCTCTCTACATCTGACTCGGTGATGGAATAGAGGTTTTCACTTTCATCACGGAATACACGTTTTGACTCCTCAATTCCGTCAGTGAAAAACACTAAAACGTCATTGGTCTCGAGCGTCAAGTAGTACTCAGGGAAGCGAATTGGCATATCGTCGCTGGAAAACACACCGGCGGCCGGTGTCTTGTCCATACTCAACTGTTCGGTCACCCCCTTGTTAGCCCGGTACAGATGCAGCTGATTATCACCGGCGTTTGCAAGCACAATCTTCCCGGTCTCAATGTTGAGAATTCCCACCGTGAAGGCTGCAAATCGACCCTGGAATCCTCGTTCTGCAATGAGGTCGTTAATTCGAATGACCAGAGGCTCAAGTTTGAGTCCAGATGGCTTCAGCTTCCAGTTCTTAAAGTGATCTAGGAAGATTGTCGCAACCTCAACCATGATCAGTGACGCTGCAACACCTTTACCCGCGATATCGCACTTGATAATAGCAAAATGCTGCTCGTCAAGCTTTTGATAATCATAGTAGTCACCAGACACGCCTTTTGCACCTTCGTAGTAGCCAAAGAACTCAATCTGGGGCAGATCAGTAGCACCGGTTGTTTGCTTTTCTCCGTTAGCCGCTGGCTCAAGTGGAATGAAACGCTTCTGAACCTCCTTACCAAGGGTGAGGTCCTTGTTCGCTTTTGCCGCCTCCACAAGACCATGGGTCATTGAGTTAATGGTGTTCGCCAAGGCAGCCAGTTCGTCACGCGAGGTGATTTTTATGGAATGATGCTCGAGCTGGGCTTTGTCCTCAGTGTCACGAATAACTTCCACACCTGCAACGAGCCGTTTAATTGGGATAACAACAATAGTCGCGAGCAGGAAGGCACCAATGATACCCGCGAGCAGGGCAGCTGCGGCAACGAACACGGTTACGACTATGAGTTCCCGGGTGGCTTCTGCAATATCGTCAAGAATCAGATCGGTAGACACCCCCATCCGTACCATACCCCGGAAATAGCGTGCATCTGGCCCGGACTCCCCAACCGCGCGAAACAAGACTGGCTTGTAGAATAGGTACTCGGTGTCCTCACGGCTAAGATTCGATGAATCGAACTCAGGATAGCTGAAGAACGCGTCGCCAACTGCTGCGAGCACATCTGCCACTCGCCCCTCAAGTTCCTGACGTGTTCGGTCAATCTCTTCCAGTTCGGCCTCTGCCTGTGGAGTCCCAATAAGAACGAGCTCACTAATACGATCGGTAAATTGATCAATCTGCTCGGGGATGTTTCCGAGTTCCGCCCGAGCCCGTTCATTGATTTGTGCCTCAAGTTCAGGCACCTCGTCACTAATGACATCAATGATTCTTGATCCACCTGCCGGTTGATAGATCTCGGTACTCAAGTCCGGCCGAATTCCGCGCTCCGGAACAGCATTTGAATCATCGGTGCCATACTCAAGAACAACCGGATCGTTTGTTGCCCAAATATGGTCAAACTCCGCTGCTGCGGTACCAGAGCCAGTTATGGTTATGTATTGAACCTCATCCATGATTCCGGACTGACGGGTGAGTCCGGCCAACTCAATAGTGTTCTGTTGCGGTGCATCTAAGAGCTGTGATGATTGTGTTACGAGGCTATCGAGAAGAACTTCAACCCGTTGTTCCAGTCCACGAGCAAGGATATCTTCCTGTCGTTCAAGCGCCGCAGAACCGAGGAAGTACGCGACCATTGCAACAACGGCCACAACTAGAACCACGACAAAAACTGCAAACTTAAACCGCAGTCCCCAAATATTTAGTTTCATTGCGCGTAGTATCTCCTTCTTCTTTTGCGGCGGTAGCGAGGTGCCGGTAATAAGTGCCTTGACCTCTAGATCTAGAAGCCGACCCTCGGCAGCCAGTGAGGCCATGCGGGTTCCCGAGACCACAACAACAAATGCGACGAGCAACGCCGCAAGGCTTCCCAATAAGGTCTCTATTGGGATCAGACGTTGTGCGCTATCGCGCCGAAAATAGCTTGGGATATATCGACCAGAAAAGTCACCAAAGGTCACCGTGCCCGCCTCTTCTAGCTGGACGGTTGTAGTACTGAAGCGAACCCCGCGGTTGGTATGAACCAGACCAACGCGGTACGCTCCGGTTTGAACTAAATCTATAAGTGGTCCCTCTATACGACCATTACTCAGAACTGAGAATGCGTCCTGAGCAGAGCGAAAAACATAGTCGTATGGGGGCTCCCCGGTGCGATCCAGAACCACCTCGCTTATGGTACCGTCGGCCGTAAAGCCCCGTCCGGTAACGTTCAGCGCGTAACGGCCAAGGCGATCGCGAGTCGTTGAAACGTTCCAAATCTCGGTGACCGGAATGTATCTATTGGTTCGGAAAATCAGTGTCTCTGGTTCACCAACATTGCCAACATCGTCAATAGCCGCAACCTGAAGTGCCCATGTGCCGTTGTCCACATTCGTACGTGAGATAAGCGGCTGACGAGCGTTGACGGATGGCGCAGGGGGCACAAGGCGAAGATCCTCGGGATCATCTATGGGAAGTCCAACCGGGCCAATTCGTTGTAGACGAACAGAGTAACCGGCAATCACTGCCTCGTCTTCGTGCGGTTGCCAATCAATTCGAAAGGTATTACTCAAGAGAAAATTGTTTTCGTCCATTGGGATGTCAGCAAAGGATGGTGGATCGGGAGGGCGTGTCACGCGTGTATATGAAATGGTCGCTGGCTCGCTCCAGTTGCCTGCATTGTCCTGTGCAACAATGCGGAAGAACCAGTCTCCGTCTTGGTCTACGGTCACGGCAGCCTGCTGAACCGAGGCGTTATACCGTGGGATGCGCGCCACCGGAGCATTAGGGTCTTGGCTTACCACATAGTTGTAGGCGCGGATCCCCGAGGCATCTGGAGGCGGCGTCCAGGCAACCTCCATGCGAGATGTCCGAGACCGCCCACCGGCCGGAAAATTTCGGGCTACCGGACGCGGGGGGTCAACATGTTGGTCCGGCTCCAAGTACACTAAATTGGTTGCCTCAGCGGTACGTCGGCCTTGCCAAAACATATGCATGCGACCGCGAAAACTAAAGGGGCGCCCAAACCGTGAGACTGCAATCCCTTGACTCACGACACGTTCCTGCCAGAAGGCACCTTGGCGCCGGGCAATGTATACCCGGCTGCTGCCTTGAGGACTGTCGAACCAGCTCAGGATAACCTCGTTCCGATGTACAAGAATACGAGGGAAGCTATCGTTCGTAAGGCGGGTTGTAACCGCCTCGCCCTCGTTGCGCAACAGCCCCTGTTCATTGAGTGCGGAGTAAAATATTTGGGTGTTCGTACCGCTTAAACGACGCTCCCATGCAATTGCAATGCCCTCCGGGACTTGCTCCAGGTGTACACGCTGGTTGTCATAGGCATCTGCATTCTGCGCCTCGCCTTCACTGTGAAAGGTCGTAATGCGTTGAGCCGGACTCCAGCTACGCCCACCGTCGTCGCTGTACTTGGAGTAAAGCTGATAGGTGATACGCTGTGCTGGGTTGATACCCTGGAAAACAACATAGTCTCTGCCGTTATAGGCTGTATGACTTGGCAGAAAGTTCAAACCCAGTTGTGGATCGTCCTCCAGTGTGAGGAACTCGCTCCACGAGCCATCTGGTGAGGAATAACTATACAGAATGCTCTGCACAGCGCCTATGTTCTGGCTGACAAATAGGAGCATTCCGCCGTCTGCACGAACACTTAAGCGTGGTGAGACTACCGTTGTGTCAGACTCAAGTGTTGCAACCCGGCTGAAGTTAATGCCAGCGTCGGTGCTTCTGTAGAGCTGAACTGCGGTTGCCTCGGCAGCCACTGCAAGAAACACATCACCATTGGGAGCAATTTCAGCAGAGAACACGAGAGGGGCGCTTTCGCGTTGGAATTCAATGGGGCCAACAACACGCCGACGTGGAAACCATGAACGGCCGTCGTTGCTCTGCATTGCCGAAATGTAGATCAGGCCTTCTTCCGGGTTCGTGCGAACAACCTCTTGATAAAAAACCAATGCCCGGTTGTTGTCGTTGACAACTTCTGGAAAGCGGGCGTTGTCGGTGGACATAACCCGAGCGGGTTCAAAAAACAGCGCATCCTGAGCGTAGGCATTACCGGCACAGAGAAGCACCAGGCTTAGTAAGAGAGCACGTAAACGAAAATCCATTAGACGCCCAGACGCGAGGTAATGCGCCGCCGTAAATCAAGCAGTGGTGGATATCCCTGATTAGACTCGTCCTGCAACAGACGCTCAACAATGCCAAAAGCCTGCGCCACGCTGCCCTGAATAAACAGTTGTTCGGCACGACGGAATTGTTGCTCATCTGTCGACGAAAGAGCCACCGTAGCCTGTCCCCCTGTCCGAATACGCAGGGTGTCAAGCAATAACCGCGCATCACGATTGCCCGGGTTCAGTGAAACAGACTCTTCCAGCAGACCGATAGCAGCGCGATCCTGTGCAATGCCGCCGCCAGCGACTTGAGTTGCTTGACGATACAGGTCGATTGAACGTTGAGCTCGCGCCTGGGTTACCGGGTCCGGCCGCAGCCCCAACTCAATTTCCAACTCTGCAATCAGGCGATCAATCCCGGGGTAGTTTGGCTTAATCTCCTTGAGCACCTGCAAGTCCGACAGTGTCTCAAGTGCGTTGTCCGGTCTTCGGTTCTCAATAACCTCGTTAAACCGACGCTCAAATATGGCGTCAAAGTTGTCGGTATCGCGGAGCTCCTCTATCCGAAGAATAAGTACCTTTGCCTCCCAGTTGAAGGGTCGCAGAGCTATAACGTTTTCCAAATTCTGCTCACTCCGTGCTAAATGCATTTGGGCTTGTTGTGAACTGCCCTGGGCAACCAGGGTGCGTGCTCGGTGAAAGTCATCCTGAGCGAGACTGAGATAACTACCGAGTACCGGATAGAGCGGATCTGTTTCTACAATTGAACGTTCATTCTCAAAGGTCAAAGCGGCGTTCACCAGGCGTGTTAGCCGTGTTATTTCGACGTTGTCCTCGACGTTGGTTTGGGCCCATAACTCGCTTGCCTCATTCAGCATTTCTTGTGCCGTCAAGAACTCCTCTCTGTTGTAGAGATCTTCCGCATCATCTATCAACTCGCGTACTCTTTGTACCACAAGTTCATTGGCTGCGTCCTGTATCCGAGCACCAAGAGACACAGCAAGATCCTCAACACGCGCCCTTATGGCATCGTTTTCTTGGAGAGCGAGTGAGTCATAGAAACGATCTCGTGCCTCATTCCAGAGCGATTGCGCATCCGGAACTCTTAGCTGCTGAATAGCCGCTTCTGTCTGTGAAATAAAAGACTCCCCTTCCTGATTCAGTTCAGCTGCACGAAGGATATCGGTCTCGGATGCCTCAATAAGGTCAGCAACCTGAAGTTGTGTAGCTCGAAGCCGAGCCAAGAGTAGTTCGTGTTCGCGTATCCGCTCTTGAAAAGCCTCATCTTGCTGAATGAAATTAGCTTCGTCGTTGTACGACTCCATAAAGGCAAGCAGTGTCTCTTCGAGCTCCGTTATACTAAGCTCAGTAGGACTCAAGACATCAAGTGCTCGGTCAGGATATCGGGCAAGTATCTGATCCTCGTCGTCCTCAATGACCTGTCCTTCTAGAGGAATGCCGGACAAAAAAGTTTCGCCCTCGTTGATCGATGCCAAGAGTCCAAGGTAAGGTTCTTCGACGGCGGCATAGGACTCCTCGACCAGGTTCAGCACCCAACTCAACTCCGACTCTATGAGATCCTGGAGCAGTTCGCCGTGAAGCTCGGCCGTGGCTTGCTGGTACTCATTGAGCTCAGGTGGAAGGTCAAAGGCGCTTTCAAGCTCAAGTGCGCTGCGGCTCCAACGACCAAGAATATCGCTAAAGCTCTCACGTGAGTTTTGGAGCTCCGATCTACGTTCCCAGTCCGAGTCTAGATCCTGAATCGGTGCGATTTCAAGATGCTGCCGAGCCGCATCCAGTGCAGCAACAGCCTGAGTTCGTTCCGCGGCCCTACTGAACTCAGCGAAACTCAAGAGGTATTCATTGCGGCCGTGATCAAGAATAAGCTCCGAGGCAAGGGTCGGCCCTGGTATATCAACCGGTTCAAGCCGTGATGCAAGGAGAACAAGCCGAGTTGCGTACTCAATGATTTCCGCAATGTTCTGGTATTCGGCCTGAGCTTGAGCGAGCCTACCTTCAATGAGGGAGGTATCGGCCTGCTGATTCAGGTCGGCTACATATTCGCGCGAATCGCCAGCTATGGCATAGGCGAAGTCGTCTATCTGCTGCACAAATGCCCCGTAGATTCCGTCCCTATCAGCCTCAGGCCCTATTTCACCCAGCATAAACCTGAGAATATTTAGGTGCCAATCAATAGGATCCTCGGGAAACTCCAGTTCTACCGAGTCTCGTGCAGCGGTGAGTCGTTGGGAGAGAGCTCGAAGGTCTTCCTCGAGAGCTTCTATCCGACTGGCCTCGTTAATCCATGCACGGAACGACGCGCTGCGTTCATCCGGTGCCCGTGGAGTCGTAAGAGCATGTGCCAGTTCCTCACCAGCACGGAGAAAGTCTGGACGTAGTTGCAGGAACTGTGTCACAAGACTGCGTATTTCGTTTCGGATTTGCCGAACTTCGTTCCCGAGAAGATCACTATATCCCCGATTCTCGAACTCCGGTTGTTGGAGCGCAAATCCCTGAAGATATCGTTCTGCCGCTTCATCATGGCGATTCTCTGCAATGAGTGCACGAGCTTCAATGCGTAGACCTTCGGCAATGCGCCGGTCATAGGCGAGTTGGGCAATGATGCGTGATTGTGCGATCTGTTCCCGCACACGCGGGTTAGGATGCTCGTCTAACGCCTCCATTGCAGCAATGAGCGCAAGTGTTCGTTCAAGATCCTCCGGGTTTGTTGAAATATGCAGCAATAGCTCCGAGAAAAGTTGATTATATTCGGTTCGGAAACCACGGATCTCACGGAGGAGCTTCTCAACCTCATCAATTCGTTCTGGTTGACGACGAACTATTTCCTGGAGAATGAGCATAGCATCGTTGTGGCGTCGCGCATCAATAAGGCTCTTTGCCTCATCAATAGGATCCTCGCGTGCTCCGCGCGCATAACTCAATTGTGGAGCATACACCATGACCGCGATCTGGATTAACAAAAATCCAGAAAAGAGAAAGAGACAATATCTACTGCTTTTTGCCCATTCGGCTCGGGACACTCGTCGGACTCCCGCTTTGCCAACTTCTTTCTGCTTCAATTGTACTTTAAATCTCGGCAGAAATACATTCTGCTGTGAATCTACCGATAATAACTGCGTGGTTGTATCAGTAACTGGAACGTTGTCCTCGACAATGATATATTTATCCTGAAATTGCATGAAAAAACATGTTGTCTACGCACTAACTCTTAGTTGTCTCCTGCTCTGCTTTCCACGCGGTATCCGCGCAGATACGTTCGCGGACACATACTCGGATCTGACAAAAGTCTTTGGACTCGCGGGTGCGGAACGTACCGGGCTTACCACCCTGCCGGTGCTTCTCATTCCTATTGGCGGACGTTATGAAGGCATGGGCACTGCGTACACCGCTGCGGCAGATGATGCGGGCTACTTCGACGCCAATCCTGCTGCATCTGCAATGCTACGATACACCGAGCTCTCCTTGTTTCACAATAACCTCATTGCTGACGCTAATCTTGAGGGTCTGAGTTATGCTAGCCGCCGAAACAACTTTGGCTTCGGCACCGCATCTAAACTTATCCATGTCCCCTTTACGGAATACGACCGCTACGGAGATCAGGTAAACGCCATTCGTTATATTGAAGGCATGACCGGCATTAATCTCTCATATAGATTCCTGCACGATTTCTATTTTGAAGGTATTGCGCTTGGTACCAATCTCAAGATCGGCTATCGTCACGTGCCTGAGGTAATTGAACCTGGGCAGTCGGGATTGGGTTTTATGGGCGATTTCGGTATACTAACACGATTCAACTTCCTCAAGTTTTATCATGCCAGGGAGCGGAACCTTTCACTCGGTATGAGTCTGCGGAACCTCGGCCCACCGGTACTTGATGAGCCCCTTCCAACCTTGGTAACTGCTGGTATTGGATACAAACCTATTCGACCTTGGTTACTATCCTTTGATCTCTTGTATCCCATACAACCTTTTAGTGACTTACCGGCTGAGTACCCAGGCTTTGGGATTGGTAGTGCACTCCAAGTAACAAATTTCTTTTCAATTCAAACCGGATTTCTCTACCGTGGAGCCAACCCACGCACTACACTTGGTGCATCGGTGGAACTCAGCCGTGTACGCCTGACCGCAAACTATACACTCGATCTTACAACTCAACTCGGCGCGGTTGACCGTTTTAGTGTTGAGGCCGCCTTTAATTTTGGAGACCGCGGTCGTAGTATGCGCCGAGCCCAGGCTGAGGAGCTCTATTTGGATGCTGTTGTTGCGTTCGCTGAGGGACGGCTTGAGTCTGCCGTTGAGTTAGCAAGTGACGCCACTGTTGTGGATCCTGCCTTCACACCTGCCCGTGAAATTGCAGAGACCGCATCTGAAAGCCTGCGCATTCAACGGGAGCTGGAGTCAATACGTTTGGATGAACAAGTCATATCCGAGTAATTGTGGTGGAGCTTGAAGTAGAGTAGCAACGCCAGTAGCTCACGTGGAAAGTAGGCGTCGTCACATTTGGACTGAAGGGTAGCCCAGTCTCGATCGCTAAGCCGCTTAGCTCGAAGTAGTTTACGGTACAGCCGTTCCGGAATGCAAGATCGTCGGCGTTGTTCGATGTACCGACAGAGAGGCGGGCCAAGCTCGGGGTCAGCCTCAAGTCGCGTATCGCCATGTAGCGCATGAGACATCATTTCATCCGTCGAGAGAGTCGATAAGCCGTCCATGAACTCCTCAACCGCTACAATAAAACCACATTCGCGAAAAATAACGGCATCGAGACGCCCACGTAGCCCATCAACACGATCCTTAACACTTTCAGTACCACACTTAGTTCTCAATATTGAAAAATATGTTGCTATACCAGTTAGAACTGCGGCCACTAGTTTGAAGGGCAACGGGGTGAAACGGAGAAGCAGGCTCAGAACAAGAAACGCTACGAGGAAAGCCGCCGAAGATAAAGCAAACCGCACGGGAAATCCTGTGTCGGCGCATTCGCGTCGAACCGCGGTTGATATTTTGTCATGAAGGTCTTTCCGAAACGCAGCGACTTCCGGGGGGTCTGGATCACGACCGTAGAAGGCACGGAGCTCGTGGTGGGCAATACGCTCGGGAGTTTGGATATCTCCTGCTAAGTCATGAAAAAAACTGGGACGGTCTCCAGGAAGATAGAGGTGAAATAGGTGCAACGAGTCCGACTGTGCCATGTTCACAAGCTATTATCGGGCCGCGCTGATGTCAAGCACCGTCGCATCTTCCAGGAGGGATACTATTTCTTGATATCCGAAGAGCTTAGCGTAGCGTAATGCGGTCATACCAAGGCTGTCGACCACGTCAAGGTTTGGCCCATATTTAACTAACTCCCCCACGACATCGGTATGACCTTCTGAAGCTGCTAAAATGAGCGCATTCTGACCAGTTTTACTCTTCTGATGAAGATCAGCTCCACGCTCAAGCAGCAAACGTACGTAAGGCAGCTCACCGTGGCCAGCTGCCTCCATAAGAGGGCTTGTACCTCTGTCCTCGGCTAGTGCGTTGACCAATGCGCCTTCGTCAATCAGCAAACGCACCAAGCTGCTGTTTCGTCTCCGAACCGCCAGTGAAAGAAGTGGCACACCGTTGGCGTTCACTGTATTTGGGCTAAACCCCATGCGAAGGAAATTGCGGACCGCGGTTTCATCACCCTCGGCGACGCAGGCTGCAAGATTGTTGTCGTTTAGACCTATTCCTTCCTCGGCAAGTTCGAAGCGGGCACGCTCAACAATACTGCTTTGTTCAAACAAAACCCTCTGCTGCGCTAACTCGCCCACCAGCTCATCGGTACCGTGTAGCCTATGCAGTCCAGAGAGAAAGGGAGGAAGTGTCTTGTCTGCACCCGTAAGCACATAACTTGGTACTCCCCGGCCAATACTGTAGCCGGTCAGAAAGGCCAACCAAGAACTTGTGTATTCATACTCTGTTGTTGCGGTGTCCTTCACAGCTACAGGCTCAGTCTTGGAGGCCCCGGACATAGGCCCATCCCAAACAAATAACACAAAATGGGTAATTCCGGAAAAATGTTGGAAGATTTCCGCCCCATTTAGCTCTCGCCAGGTGCTTCCTATTCGGTAAGCGATAGCGGCTATTGAGTTGTCCCGCAATCCATAAAGGATTTCTTCTACTTGAGACCGCGGCGCATTCCGGAAGAAAACACCGACCTTCACTTTATTTTTTCCACCTCTTCATTATTGTCATCACACAGCCTTTTTTCAAGCCATCACACTAACAATTAGGCCAACGCCCTAACAATTGAAGATGTTTGTCTATATCGCACAAGAATGATCTTTACCGCATACTGTCCCAAAAGGACTCGTCAATTTGCTCATTAAACTTGCGTTTAATGTCATGATACATTCGTCTGAGAGAGTCATAGCGGTCATGCACCTCCCAGTCTGATCCGTCAAGGTATAACTGATAAGGAGCTAACCCCAATGCGTGGGCAAGAACCGCTAAGGTTTCGGCTGAGGGATATTTTTTTGAAGTTTCAATCTCACCAATAAAACTTGACGATATTCCGCAACGTTCGGCTAGTTGAAACTGCGACATACCGAGTTGTCTTCGTTGTTTACGTACGTTTTCCGCAAGTATGCGACGCACGTCTGAAAGTTTTTCATGCTCCACTGCTGACATTTTCGTTCGCTGGGCAAGTGTGCACAATAGACTCTGAGTGGTATTAGATAACCGCTCCGAGCGGGTGTTCAAGAAGCCGTACGTTGGATACTCTGTACTCCTATGAAACACGAGTTCTCAGGTCTTCTCCATGCCGCAGCTGAACGCTCGGTAGATCCGGTTGCAATTCCCATAATGTATCCGCCGGTGCAAAAAACATTAACACCGAGCACTGTTTCTGCTGAGGCTACGCACCCACCTGCGATTCTTATGCTTCATGGTTTCACCGGCAACCCTGGGGAGTTAAAATATGCCGCCCAACGAATAAGCGAGGCTGGCTACACCGTTTCGGTGCCGCGCCTACCCGGTCACGGTACTGGAGGTGCGGATTTCGAATATACCGGTGCCAATGACTGGATTCGTCGTTCGGTAGATGCCTACCTCGATCTACGCGCACAGTCTGCATCCGTGAGCCTGGTAGGGCTCTCCATGGGCGCCCTGATCGCGGTTCTCATGGCTTCCAGCATAGAGATACAGGCCCTTGTAATGTGTGCTCCGGCACTGGAAGTGAACCAGCGCTTCCTGCCGTTCACACCTATCTTAGGCAAGTTGGTAAAAAGTTATACGGGTTCCTACAACCCCGAGAAAATAACACCAGAGTTTCGTGAACTAGCACAGCAGTACCGTTCCCGCAGATGGGTGCGTGCGGCTGGAGAGTTGTACCGGCTCCAGCGTGCTGCACGTATAGCCTTGCCACATATTCTCTGTCCCAGTACAACCCTACTTGCCGACTCCGACCCCACTGTACCGATATCGGTGCAGACGCGAATTAGCAACTCACTTGCTAGACCAGACCACGAACTTCGCGTCTTTGAAACCAATGATCATGTCATATTGAACGGCTCGGCACGTGAACAAGTTCTAGATTATCTGATAGAACGTCTTGATTTCCACCATGGTCACAGATCCGAGGCTTGACCTCGCGCAGCTCAACAGTATAATCCGGAGGCAGTCATGATAGTATTCCTCATAAAGAAATGGTTTTTCGATTGCTGGGACAATCTACTCTGGTTGCTTATAGGCAATCTCCTCATCCTGATTGCAGCAGCAGTACCAATCATTATTCCCCCTCGGCTAGCTACCTTGGCGCCCGAGCCAGCGCTCCTCGTTTTTGTTCTAGGTTTTCTGCTGGTCATTGTCATTGTTGGTACGCTCTCGTTTTTTGTTCGCGACATTACGGATTATCAAGGGGTTGAACTGGAAAACCTCCGGCCCTATATTGCCGTTAGTTGGAAACAAAGCCTGGCATTCGGCGGGCTTTACCTCTTTCTCATGTTTCTTATTGTGGTTGGCTTTCCTGTCTACGCTGGCATGGATAATGTTGTCGGCACCTTTGCAATGGTCTTCCTATTCTGGGGAAGCCTTACCTGGTTACTCACGAGTCAATATTACTTCCCCATTCGAGCTCGACTGGCTGATCGTTTCAAGATCATAGTTCGCAAATCATTTGCGGTGTTCTTTGATAATGTAGCTTTTTCGGTGTTCTTGGGATTCGGCTCCTTTCTCATTCTGCTCGCTTCGGTCTTCACTGCCTTTCTCATGCCAGGATTCATTGGCATACTGGTCTGGGTGCATGTTGCGTTTAAACTACGGCTCAAGAAGTATGATTATCTAGAGGCAAACCCTGGCACCAAGCCTTCCAAAATTCCCTGGGCAGAACTCCTTCAAGACGAGAAGGAGCGAGTCGGCCCACGTACGCTACGAAATATGATCTTTCCCTGGAAAGACTGAGCGCAGCATTAGACCTAAAAATTAAATTCCGTGCCTCATTTCTCAGGAAGGTATTCGTTCCTTGTCGGACCACCTGCGGGCGATGTACAGAAATGGAGTATCAAGCGCCGCCACAACAAGCTTAAGAACATATGTGGTAAGCAAAATTTCCAGAAAGATGCGAGCACTGAAGACACCAAGGAACGCTATGCTTGTGAAGACTATACTGTCCAAAAACTGGCTTACCATAGTGCTCATGTTGTTGCGCAACCACAGGTGGCGTGTGCTGGGAAATTTGCGTTTCCACAGAGCAAAAGCCCAAACATCGTGGAGCTGAGAAGCAAGATAGGCAACCAGGCTGGCCAGCGTGATCCGGGGCAAGATAGAAAAAATGGCCGCCATTCCGCTGTGAGCAAAGTCCTCTGCAGCCGGTTCAAACAGGAGTGCTAACTGCATGGCAACCGTGAAAAAGACAATTCCCACAAATCCAATGGCAATACCCTTACGTGCGGTCGCCGCACCATGATTTTCGCTCAATATATCGGTGGCAAGAAAAGAACTTGCATAGACGATATTCCCAAGAGTAGCGGTCAGACCAAAGATTTCAACGGTCTTGACTACCTGGACATTTGCTGTCACGGCTGCCAGAACCATCCATGCGAAGAGCCCGGGGGCACCAAAAAAACGGTATACGAGTAGAATTGCCCCAAAGTTCACCGCCGCTAGTAGTACCCAAAGAATCTCGTTGCTCATGTTGTTTACTTCCTCAGATTGGTTTTGTTTTCACGTTGTTTTTAGACCGACCTATACCAGAGGAACAAAAAAGAGAGCGCTCCAGTTCAGAAAAACGAGTCCGAACATGCACAGCGCCCCCAACCAGGTAGTGTGGCCTGCCTCTGCAAAGCTGGCCTCCCCGCTCGCGGGCTGGGTCTGCCCAGGTGTGTAGATCGAAAGGAGAATTGTATCGATACTTTCTATGAGACGCCGCGCCTCTATGTTCTTTTTTCCTTCGATGATCCGTTCAAAATAAAAGAAAACTCGCGCTACAAGTCCACCGACACGGCCGGGGAGACGAAGGTCTGGTCGGATGGAGAAGAGGGAAATAAAGACCAGCCCGACAATAGTGAAACCCTTCTCAAGCCCCTGATTGAGTGCACCACGAGTAATGGCTAAAGGTCCAACTCGGAGGATCACCTCACCAAGTGGTTGCAGCAGATTAAAGGCGGTAATTGAACCCACCATCACCAAGAAGTAGTTCCACTTAATTCGCTTACCAGCAAATGTGGCCAGCGCGGCAAACAGAAGCACCTGAGATACCCGTACCGTGAGGTCATTCTGGAATAGAAAAGCGGGAATAATGAGTCCGCCAGTCAGGAATAGATGAGTTGCTGCAAAGTTGGCCTTTAGGAAAGGGTTGGTATGCGTTTTACGAGACATTCAGCTGCCTGATTCCTGCTACCCAACGTGATTTTTCACGCAGTTTCTCTGCAAAAAGACCTACGAGTACCCCGCTAGTCACACCAAGCCCAATAAACAAGGGCGCAATTACCCAGGCGGTTTGCCCGAAAATGAAGGTTACCGAAAGGGTAATTTGGACAATGTTGCTTGCAATTGCACCGAAGACACTTACCCCTACGAGGCTTATTCGTTTCCCACCGATTCTATGAGCGGCAAGCATGACAACAGCGCTAGCAAAACTCCCGGAAACTGAGAAAAGAAATACGTATGACGCAAGCGTGCCATTGATCAGCCCGTGTCCGAGTACCTTGAGAAACACCAGAAGAAAAACTGACCCGGGGCTCAGAATGTCCAAGGTGATGAGGATAGGCAAATTTGCTAGCCCTAGTCGAAAGAACGGCACCGGTTTCGGGAACAGATACTCAATTGTGGAGAAAAACAAACACAAACCGCCAAGAAAGGCTATGAGTTCAAGGCGTTGTTCATTGTGGAAGAGAGAAGCCCCACCCCTTGAGAATCGTTCCCGAAACCGTTGTTTAAACTTCAGCATAGGCGCAAAGTTTAGCGTTTTTCCTCGGAATGTGCTACGGTACGTCCGGAATTCATCTCTGCAAATCTTTTGAAGGAATCCGATGGCACCGGCTTGCCAAAGAAGTACCCCTGAACAACGGGACAGTCGATACTCGCCAGATAGTGTGCCTGAGCGTAGCTCTCTACTCCCTCAGCGACCACCTCTATCCCCATGTCCTGCGCCATATGCAAAACGGCACGAATTATTCCTTGGGTGTGACTACTGGTGAGGACTTCATCAATGAAGCTCTTGTCAAGTTTGATTCCTTGGATTGGAAGCCGACGAAGATAGTTGAGAGAAGAGTAGCCGGTGCCAAAGTCGTCAATAACAATTCTCACGCCGAGCTGCGAGATACCGTGGAGCTTCCGCAGACCTTCATCAAGATCGTCCATCACACTGCCCTCGGTAATCTCAAGACGAAAGCGCTCTGAGGCGACCATACTACGCCGAAGTGCAGTTTCTACGTTTTGCACCAGGTGGGGATCTTTGAACTGTCTCGGCGAAAGATTGACCGAAACGGTGAGTTCAGCCAGGCCCGCGTCCCCCCATTGTGCCAAGAGCTCGGCTGCGCGAAACAAGGTCCAACTACCTATGGGTACAATAAGACCACTCTCCTCGGCTACCGGAATAAAGCGGGAGGGATCAACAAGACCTCTGCTTGGATGTTGCCAGCGAATTAGGGCCTCGGCACCAATAAGTCGTGAATATAGGTCATTCGCGTCACCCATGTTCAATTCAAAATACGGTTGAAAAAATAGCGAGAACTGTCGGCTAATCTCTGCAATAGACTGTTCTTCAAGAGCGCGGATGATTGCGTCCTGTAGCTCCATTTTTTCAATAGCCTGGCTTTGCATATTGGGGCGAAACTCAAGGTAGGGTTTCTGCGCGTTTTTCGCCGTGTTTAAAGCTATGTCGGCGCTACGCAAAACCTGTGTCTTGTTGGCGCCGTCACGGGGGAACACCGAGCTTCCAATCAGACATCCAATACGCACCGTGTACTCAGGAAACTTGAATGTGTCCCCAAGCGTGTCCCGGATGCGTTCAGCGTAATCCGAAAGGTTGATCAAGGGATCAACACCTATAAGCAGCAACACAAACTCATTGTCGCGAGTATGATAGAGACGCGCGTTCGCCGGTAGTATACCCTGTATGCGTCCCGCACATTCGTAGATGATCCAGTCGGTATACTGACGATCGAGCGCCTTGTGAGCCATTTCATAGGCCTCGTCAAGCGCCACAATCATGACTGCTATGGTGCGTGGCCGCGCTGCAACTACTGCCTCACGAATAATTCCGGTTAGGTCGTTGTCAAGCACATAGTGATTTGGAAGCCCGCTCTTTCGGTTGTAGAGAAGCTGTGTCTCAAGTTTTTTCTCACGTCGTTCCTGCTCGAGCACCCGATCGGACAGAAGCGCAATATCGGAACGAGCTTCCGCAAGAAGGTGTTGAGTTTGCTGGTGGCTCTCCCAGACCTCGGTGAGACGGGTTCGTACATCCTCCGGTAGATCATCACGACTCGCAAGATGCTCGAACAGAGAGTTGAGATTACTCAGTGTTTCGCCGTCGGAATTCATGCTCAAAGAACCGGCGTCGCCATTGTGTTGATGCACCTATTTCTCCACGAGAGTCTAAGACTCTACTATACGAGTCACACTATACATCTAGTTTCAAATCCCCTGCAAGAATAAGACCTCGGCGCCGCAAGAGCGTGGCAAATACCACCGTGAGCACAGCCGGAAGGAAAAAATGGAGTAAGAGAACCTGAGGCAGCACGGCGGTACCCATAACCTCGAGAGTCGCAATCTGTCCCACCAATCCACTTGTTCCCATGCCTGCTCCAATAGGACTGTTCTCCATTCGGAAGACCACAGTCGCCAGAGGTCCAATTACTGCCGATGCCAGAAGCACTGGGAGCCAAACCTGGGGCTTTCTAACTATATTAGGAAACTGTAGCATAGATGTACCAATACCTTGCGATAGCGAACCACCAACACCGTTATCACGAAAACTAATGACGGCGAAGCCGATCATCTGTGTTGAGCATCCTACCGTAGCGGCGCCAGCGGCTAATCCTTCCAGTCCCAGCGATATAGCAAGTGCTGCGCTACTTATGGGCAGGGTAAGAATACTGCCCATGGTAACCGCAACAAGAACGCCCATGGGTAATGGATATAAACCAGTCAAAAGGTTTATGAAGCTACCTAGAGCCGTCATGAGGGTGGCCACTGCAGGTCCAACAAACACCCCGGCTGCCCCGCCCAAAACAATGGTGCCAGCAGGCACCAGAATAACGTCAAGTTTTGTCCGACCGCTTATAAACTTGGCGGCTTCCGCCCCAACCCAGGCCGCGACCAAAGCTCCAACGGGTTCGCCTATGATTACACCAGCACCGGCGGCGGTCTGCACTACAGTACCTGCTCCAATAGCTCCGGTGACAACCGATGCAAACATTCCAAGCCCTGTAGCTCCGGCGCCAAAGGCAACACCTGCTCCAATTGCTGGCCCCATCATGAGCTGCGCATTGCTGCCCAAACGTACGAGCACGTCCAGACCTGTATAGTCACCAATTTGCCTGAGGATCAGACCAATAATGAGTGAAGCAAAAAGGCCTAGCGCCATACCATTAATGATTTTTATAACGTATTCACGTACCGAGCCGGCTGTTGTGGACACTCTACACTCCCGCGAACATGCACTGTATACCTTAGCTTTCCTTTTTAACCCAACGCCAATTGAAAGTGCTCACAGGTCTGTTTGCAGGCTTATGCAAGGTCTCTATGCAAGGTCAAATAGTGAGCGCGGGGCGATTCGAACGCCCGACCCTCGGCTCCGGAGGCCGATGCTCTATCCACTGAGCTACGCGCCCTCAAAAGTCTCGGTGTGAGGCCGAAACAAAAGGCACCGTAACAGTAGCTGCACAGGTACCCCCTGTCAAGTGAGCTATAATCAAGTGAACTGCGCCTTGACAGAAGGTGGGCGCTTGTTACAATCCAGAAACGTGAAAGCAACAAACAAAACGAATCGCGCAGTCCTGATAAAGGTACTGGTGCTCGCGTGTCTCGTCGGAACGCTCGGATGGGATCTTGTGGAGAGAATTGTTCAGGTGGCTGAGCTGAGCATGTCGTTGCAAGCGGGGCCTGTAGGTTTCGATATCGGTGTCATTCAACTGTATGTGCGAATGAATCCTGGTACCCTCCTGGGAATCCCAGCTGGATTTCTGGTATACAGAAGACTATGAGCACCATCATGGATCGACTCGTACTTGCCTCAGCGAGTCCTCGTCGCAGGGAGTTGCTCCACCAGGTTGGGATTCCTCATATTGTCTGTCCGACTCATGTGCCTGAGGTGCAGGACCCCAGCGAAACACCCAGTGCATTCGTTGAGCGCTTAGCCCACGACAAGGCAAGCGCAGCCCAGCAACGAATGGGCTCGACAGCGAAGCTCGGAACACGGTACTGGTTTCTTGGAGCCGACACCGTGGTTCTGCTTCATGACCGTGTGCTAGGAAAACCGCAGGACGTAGATCAAGCTCGTGAGTATTTGTCCCTCCTTCAGGGTACAGAGCACACCGTCATCACCGGATTCGCGCTGTTGTGCCCTGCCCTGAAACTCACCGAGACCGGAATCGAGTGCACGCCTGTGAGTTTTGAACCGCTCAGCGATTCCGAAATCGACCTTTACCTTACTTTCTCCGACTGGGTCGATGCTGCCGGTGCATACAAGATTCAAGGCTCAGCCGCAGCCTTTGTGAACTCAGTCCATGGTTCATTTCCCAACGTGATGGGCTTGCCTATTCATCGTATTTGCTCTATCCTACGTGGCAATCAATTCCGCCTTGGTAACTGATGTAAGACTCAGCAAAAACCGAGTGTGGGCAATCTTCCGTCGGTCTTGAACCGCACGAGAAATAGCGAAGGATGTGGTCAACAAGACTTGATCGCAATGAGGAGGAGAATGTGGCAGTAGTCACCATGAAAAACCT
>REEM01000133.1 GCA_007695055.1 Spirochaetaceae bacterium
CAATGCCGAGGTTTCGGCGCGAAATGGTTCGGAGCCGGCGCCCAATTTCCAGGTCCTCAAGATCACGCCCCATGTTCAGCACGACCCGTGGATGAAAGCCCTCCAGACATTTCCGACAGATCTCGGCCGCATCTTCAGATATATGTGCAAGTCGTTGGCGGAGGGTATCAAAGGAGTCGTCCGAGCCCTCAATGCGTTCCTCTATGAAGGACTGCACCGTTCCGCGTTCGGGGCTGCTATGCGGAAAGCTGCGGTACAGCATACGATAGACCGATGTCTTTATGAATGAGTATGCGTTCAGGATCGATGTAGTCTCGGGCGTGCACACAATCACACCGTCACTGCCGGTGAGAAAGAAGTCGACCGTGTTGTAGGTCGTACCTGAGCCGAGGTCTAAAATAACAAAGTCGGCTATCAAGGCGGCCGTTTCCTTAATGATCTTCTGTTTGCGAAAGTACGGTAGGTTGGCGGTGCCGGGAAGAAGCGCGTCGCCAGGGATAAGGAAAAGACGATCCTGAGAGGTGGGTACCAGGAGCGACTCCAGACCCTCTTCCTGTTTGTAAATAAGGTTGCCAACCCCTGCATGCCGGTTGCGGACACCAAGCACGGTGTGCAGATTTGATCCGCCAAGATCCAGATCCATGAGCACAACCGTCTTACCGGCTCTCGCGAGCGCCACGCCAAGATTAGCCGAGAATACTGTCTTGCCGACGCCGCCTTTGCCGCTTGCTACTGGAAGTATAGTTACCATTAACTTGCACTATATGTAGATTTGCCGGTAGCGACAAGAAAGGTCAGTCTATATCGAGAAATCAAAAACAGCCGCTTCCTTGCTGTAATAGTCCAGCAGATCCTCAATGGTAAACGCCCCGAGTGTTTCCCGTATGCAGTCGCTCACCTTGCGCCAGACTCGCCCAGTCGCCGCAATACTTGCAGGTTGTTCTGTTATAGTTCCGCGCTGGGTTCCGGTGTCTCCTACCGTGTCAACAATGCTTATCTCACCCTCAATTGCTTCCACCACCTGCAACACCGTGATTTCTCGAGCAGGACGTGACAAAAAATAACCGCCGTGGGAGCCGCGAACCGAGTTCACAAGACCAGAGGCGCGCAGCGGCATGATGATCTGCCCAAGATACTTCTCTGATATTCGTTCGCGAGCTGCAATCTCACTCAGTTGAAGGGGTTTCCCATCTACGTGCAGCCCAAGATTCAACATAATGCGCAGACCGTACTGAGAGCGTGTTGAGAGTTTCATGGTGCCAGAATACACCTGAGGCGGCGCGGACGCAAGTCCGCGCCCTAAGGCGCAAGATAGGTAGCTGAGTGCTGCTCCTAATATGAGACAAAACGCGGGAGCCTAGCTTCTGCATCGTTGACAGAAACAGACCCGCCCGACTATTCTCAGCGTCATGTCTGACAACTATGATTTGGATGGCGCAATACGAAAAGTCCCAGACTTTCCCAAGCCGGGGATACTCTTCTACGACATTACCGGTATTTTGGTGCAGCCAGAGGCCTTCCGGTACTGCGTAAGGCGTATTGTTGAGATGTATAAGGACTCGGGCATGAATGCGGTTGCGGGAATAGATGCGCGCGGATTCGTTTTTGCCGCACCGGTGGCGCATGAGCTGGGTTTGCCTCTCATTCTTATTCGCAAGCGGGGGAAACTGCCTGGTGAAAAGTTCGTTAAGCGCTTTACGCTTGAGTATGGTGAGGACGAAATTGAGTTGCACAAGGCAGATGTTGCCGAGGAGCGGAAGGTACTGCTGCTTGACGATTTAGTCGCTACGGGCGGTACCTTGCGGGCAGCAGCGGACATGATTGTTGAGTCTGGTTCCGAGATTGTCGGAGTCTGTTGCGTTGTGGGGCTGCCGTTCCTAAATTATGACGAGTACTTGAAACCCTTTGCCGTACGCACACTTATTGAGTACCATGGAGAGTAGGTGGTAGGGCTGGAACAGGCAGGGGTGGGAAACGGTGCAGGAGTTGACACAAGCGGCCGAAACCGCTATGGTGGCTGCGTGTTCGGTTCCCGGTTGTGTAATGGTAGCACTGCAGATTCTGGTTCTGCCTGTGGGGGTTCGAGTCCTCCCCGGGAAGTGAAAATGGCCCCTTCGTCTATCGGCTAGGACAGGAGATTCTCATTCTTCAAAGAGGGGTTCGATTCCCCTAGGGGCTAAGCATCACATGGAAACCGGCCTGAAAAGGCCGGTTTTTTTCGGCTCTCGCATAAACAGGTAGGCTTTGTATGGATGAACACAGACTGCTGGTCCTTTCGGACGGGTCGGTGTATGCTGGCTTAGGTTTCGGTGGTCCGGCATTGAATCTGGATGAACTAGATACCGTGCCCGCGCCGGAGAAAAGCGCAGGCGAGGTAGTGTTTAACACCGCCATGAGCGGTTATCATGAGGTGCTGACCGACGCTTCCTATACTGGCCAGTTAGTGGCTATGACCTATCCTCACATGGGAAATTACGGCACCTTACATGACTGGAGCGAGATTGGCCCCGAGGGTCCAAAGCCCCGCGTTAGTGTGAAGGCGGCTGGTTTTGTTATCCGCTCCTTATATCGTGGCCCCGTGCCCGAGGGCAGGGCAAGCCTCCATGACTTTTTATCGGCTGGCGCCACGCCTGGAATCTCCGAAATAGACACCCGCAGGTTAACACTCTCCCTTAGGAACGAAGGCACTCGTAACGGCCTCATTCTCAACCGCCCTGGCGGCGCGGCGTTGAGTGCTGCCGAGCTTGAACGGGTCAAAGCATTTTTGGCCGCCTTTCCACTCATGGAGGGACGCAACCTCATAGGTGATGTCGGAACGACCGAGATTACCGAGGTGAACTCGGGCGGCAGTCCACGTATTGCTTTGCTTGACTGTGGTGCTAAGGCCAACATCATTCGCGAACTGGTGACGCTTGGCTGCTCGGTTTCGGTGCTGCCAAGTGCAGCCGATGCAAGCATGATTCGTGACGGGGGTTACGACGCCTTGCTGGTGTCGAACGGTCCAGGGGATCCAGCGGTTCTGGCACAGCAGGTAGAAACGCTCAAGTCACTTGTTGGAAGCACTCCGTTACTTGGTATTTGCCTCGGGCATCAGCTTATTGCCGAGGCCATAGGTGCTCGCACCCACAAAATGAGTTTTGGCCACCACGGGGTGAATCACCCAGTGCGTGATGAAATAACGCGCCGAGTCTTTGTGACATCGCAGAACCACGGCTTTGCCGTCGACGAGGATAGCCTACCGGAGGGAACCATGGTGTGGTTACGTAACGCCAACGACCAGAGTGTTGAGGGTCTCCTCGATACCTCCCGCAAGATCCGCACTGCGCAGTTTCACCCCGAGTCAGCTCCGGGGCCGCATGACTCTAAGTGGATATTCGCTTCCTTCCTTGAGATGATCAAATGAGTGCACGAACAGATATCAAGAAAATACTCATTATCGGGTCCGGTCCAATTATGATTGGACAGGCCTGTGAGTTTGACTACTCCGGTAACCAGGCGGTACGGGCGCTAAAGGAAGAGGGCTACCAGGTTGTCTTGGTAAACCCAAACCCAGCCACAGTAATGACCACTCCCGGAATTGCTGACGCCATTTACTGCGATCCACTCGAGGTACCCTTTGTAGAGGCCATTATCCGCGAGGAACGGCCGGATGCCTTGTTGGCGACCATGGGCGGACAGACCGCACTTAACTTAACGCTGGCTCTTGATGAGGCCGGGGTGCTGGAACGTTACGGGGTTGAGACCATTGGCGCACGAACCGCCTCCATTCGCATGGCAGAAGATCGTGGCTTGTTTAAGGCCGCCATGGAACGCATTGGGCTTGAGAGCGCTCGCTCGGCCTTGGTTTCCAGCGTGACCGATGCAGAGGGCTTTTTAGACGAGGTCGGGTTACCGGCAATTATCCGCCCGAGCTACACTCTTGGCGGCCGCGGTGGGGCTATTGCTCATACCAGAGAGGAGTTCCGCAACTTTGTCGACTGGGCGCTCACCGAGAGTCCGGTACATACGGCCCTCATTGAGGAAAGTCTGCTCGGATGGCGTGAGTTTGAGCTTGAAGTCATGCGTGACCAGGCCGACAACGCAGTCATTGTATGCTCTATTGAAAACATCGACCCCATGGGTGTGCACACCGGCGACAGTATTACTATTGCACCTATTCAGACCCTTTCGGACCGTGAGTACCAACGGATGCGAACCGCCGCCATAGAGATTTTGCGTGAGATTGGTGTTGACTGCGGTGGCTCAAATGTGCAGTTTGCCCTTGATCCAAGTGGTGAGCGCATGATTGTCATAGAAATGAACCCGCGTGTCTCGCGCAGTTCGGCATTGGCATCCAAGGCAACCGGGTTTCCCATTGCGCGCTGCTCAGCCAAACTTGCTGTCGGATATACACTGGACGAAATCACCAACGAAATCACCGGGAAGACCGTGTCCTGTTTCGAGCCGTCCTTGGACTACTGCGCAATTAAGGTGCCCCGCTTTGAGCTAGAAAAGTTTCCGCAGGGATACGTTGAGCTTGGTACTCAGATGAAGAGCGTCGGTGAAGCGCTGTCTCTTGGACGTAGCTTTGCCGAGGCGCTCAACAAGGCCATTCGGGCGGCGGAGTTTGGCTTTAGCGGACTCGAGTCGCTTCCGGAACTACCGCAGGCCGAAATTGACCGCATGATTGACACGCTTCATCCGCGACGCATTTTTGCACTCTATACCGAACTCTGTCGAAGAGGCATGTCCGCAATTGACGAGCTTGCAACACGCAGCGGCTACCATCCTTGGTTTTTGTATGAGATGGCGGCGCTGGCCGAGCTGGAAGGCCGCATCACGGCGTCTCCTACCGCAAGCCTTGCCCCCGCGCTGCTCTTAGAGGCCAAACGAAACGGCATTGCGGACAAGCGCATTGCGGCCCTCACCGGGAGCAGCGAGGCCACGGTCCGAGCCAGCCGCAACGCGGCTGGCCTCCACGCCGCGTACCACTTTGTGGACACCTGCTCCGGCGAGTTTGACGCGGCCACGCCGTACTTCTATGGCACCTACGGCGAAATAGACGAAGGCGCGCCGGTCGGCGCTGAGGGAGTGGTCATTCTCGCCAGTGGGCCGAACCGCATTGGACAGGGACTGGAGTTCGACACCTGCTGCACCTTGTGTTCACTTGCTTACCGTACGCATGGGGTGACAACCGTAATTATCAATAGCAACCCGGAGACTGTTTCTACCGACTTCAACGTGTCGGATCGGCTCTACCTTGAGCCGCTGACCTCCGAGGACGTCCTTGAGGTGCTGCACAAGGAAGGAATCAAACGTGTGGTGGTGCAGCTCGGCGGACAGACCCCGCTGAACATGGCGCGTGAGCTTGAGGCCGCCGGTGCAGAGGTTGTGGGCACGCCGACCGCGGGTATTGAACGTGCAGAGAACCGTGAACTCTTCTACCGGGTGCTCCAGGACTTGTCACTGAAGCTCCCCATTAACCGCATGGCCTCCACCGCCGATGGCGTAGAGAAGGCGGCCGAGGAAATTGGATATCCGGTGCTGCTGCGCCCTTCCTACGTGCTTGGCGGTCGCAGCATGGTCATTGCTTTCAACCGTGATGAACTGCATGAGTTTTTGGAGAAACGCGTTGTAGTATCACCCGAGGCCCCTGTGCTCGTTGATCAGTTTCTAGAAGACGCCTATGAGTACGATATCGACG
>REEM01000228.1 GCA_007695055.1 Spirochaetaceae bacterium
GCCTGGTCGTTGAGGGGGCCAACAAAAAGGAAGTCCACAATGGGAATACAGGCAGAGGCAATAAGGAAGGAGGTAATGAGTTCATCGGTGTCCCATAGGTGTCGAAACAACCCCGACAGCCCGGCAATGAGCGCACCGGTTAGCATGCCCACAAATAGTGCAAGAGGCAGGCCAAGCACAGCTGGTAATGAAGCCAAGGCTAATCCGGCTACAGTAGCGGTCAGCGCCGATACGTAGACCTGGCCCTCACCGCCCAGATTAAAGACACCGGCCCGAAACGCAACCGCCATTCCCAGTCCGGTAATGGACAGCATAGAAAAAACATTGAGCATGTTGCCCAGATAATACCTGTTAGAAAAGGGACCAATGAAGAATGCTCGTACTGCTGCGTACGGGGTACTGCTCACCGAGATCAGAAGAAGTACGGTCAGTAAAAGTGCCCCACCAATTGCGGCCACCGCCACCAGCATGCTGCTGTCCGGTTGAGTGCGGCTCATTGCCCGAACTCCTTGGATCCAGACTGCTGGGCGGAGTCATGAGTGTGATCTCTCTGCGCCGCTAGAGACATCTCTGACTCTATACCCAACATTAACTCGCCAATGGTATCTCGTACACGATCGCTGCCATGAAGTGTTCGCGCAAAACTGCCTTTGTACATTACCACTATCCGGTCGGCCAGGCTGAGGATCTCGTCGATGTCCGACGATATCAAGATTATTCCCATGCCCTCCGCAGACAGGCGTTGTATCTCGTCGTGTACGCGCTGTGAACTGCGGAAATCAAGGCCCCAACTCGGTTCTGAGAACACCACTACCGGACTGTTCTGGGACAACTCACGCGAGAGAATGACCTTCTGCATATTGCCACCCGAGAGTGTGTGCATTGGTTTTCCAAGCACCGCTGTAATCCCAAACTTTTGTTGAAGGGCAGAGGAAAAGTTTGCACTCGCACGCCTATTCAGGAGGCCACCACGTCCAAACCGTTTGCGTTCCAGGAGAATCATGTTGTCCTCTACACTTGAGGACAAGCTAGCCCCACGCATGAGACGGTCGGTAGGAATGTAGGCAAGACCCAGCTTGCGGAAGACTCGTGGCGTGTAGCGGCTTGGAACATGCCCCTGTATGAGCACCTCGCCTGAGGTGGGTTCGGCAGACCCCGAGAGAATGTCTTCTATATACTCCAGTCCGTTCTCACGAATGCCGGTAATTCCCAATATTTCTCCTGGATAAAGCCTCAAGTCCAACTCCTCCAGGAGCTTGCGGCCGCGGCGTACAAGGCTGACCTTCTGCAGCTCAAAAACCGGTTGAGCCGGGTCAACCGCCTTGTCAGAAGTATCAGAAGTGTCAGAAATATCAGAACTAAGGGTCGATGTGTGTCCAGCAGCGAACTCACGCCGCGTGAAGCTAAACCTTCTGTCGGATTCGCTGCGCTGGCAGTCTTCACCAATCATGAGTGATGAGAGTTCACCCGGATTCGTGTCGGCGGTTAACAGAGTCCTGACGACTCTCCCATGCCGCATAACGGTAATGCGGTCCGAAACTTCCATAACCTCGCGTAGTTTGTGAGTTATCAGAACCACAGCCCGGCCGTCGTTCCGCAGGTCACGCATCATGCCAAAAACCAGGGCAGTTTCGTGGTCGCTACACGGGGCGGTAGGCTCGTCAAGAATGAGAATGTCCGGGTCATGAAGCAGCGCACCGAGTATGGCTGCAAGTTGGCCCTGAGCTGCCGACAGCCTTTCGGCCCGCATGCGAGGTTCAACCGGAAAGGCATAACGGCCTGCAAGGGAGGAAAAGCGCCGCGCGGCTGCGTCTTGGTCTATCATGCCCCAGCGTGTGCGGGGCTCAATCCCCAGAAAAAGGTTCTCCCAAACCTGGTGTTGAGAAATAAACTGCGGATGCTGTTGCACCAGTCGGCAGATCTGTCCCGCGTTTAACTTCACCTCTCCGTCATACGCAGAAAGAAGCCCTGCCGCAATCTTCATTAAGGTGGACTTTCCAGCCCCGTTCTCACCGATCAAGGCGTGAATCTCACCCGGGCGGAGCTCTATAGACACATCCCTCACCGCAAGGACATCATTCTCGGGATATCGTTTGGTGATGTGTCTGAGTTCCATGTTTAGTTGGCGCCTGGAATAGCGAACTCCATCGGCTGGTCCATAAGACGTTGCATGAGCGCCTCATGCCGCGTGCGCACATCCTCCGGAACATACTCAATATAGTTGGGGTCTTGATCGTCAAAGGTGACATACCCGTCGGCAACACCAAGCACCTCGCCAACACCAAACTCAAGCGAGCCTGCAATAGCCTCAAGTGTGCGTTCATAGGCTGCTTGATCCAGCTTGACCAATGAGCTGCCAATAACTACGCCGGGGCCGTGGTGGAAGCCAGATGAGTCAAACCATAGGACATAGGCGTTACGGTCGCGAGCGGTTGCAATAACCCCCTGATTTCCACCGCCAGCTATACTCAGAATGACATCCACACCACGGTCAAGCATACTGTTGGCCAGATCGGCCGCTCTCCCAGCATCGAACCAGTTTCCTAGAACGCGGAAGTCCAGCTCAATACCGGTGTTCACCGCTTGGGCTCCCTCTAAGAATGCGGGCCGAATTACTTGATTCATCATAGGGTATTCTTGACCGGCAAGCAGTCCAATTCGAAGTGCATTGGTGCTGTCCGGCATACCGCCTGTGGTTACAAGACCGGCAAAGTAGCCGTTCAAGTACGCCTGCTCACGTTGGTTAAACATGACCGTTCTTAGACGAGGGTTGCCCTCCCAGTAGCCGTCAAGCACCAGGAAGTGTTGGTCTGGAAAGCTCTGTGAGACTTCATGAACAATTTCGGGCAAGGATGGGTTTGAACTAACAATGAGATCATAACTACCGGTAGCCGCAAGAGAGGTAATCCCACCGGCCCACTCGGCCTGGTTGAATCCACCTTCAACTATCCGCACAGTGGCATGCTCGGACTCATCAACCGCCCGACGGACACCTTCAACCAGCATTTCATAGGTTGGGCTTCCTTCAACAACACCGGGGACAAATACAGCAATGGAGTAGGGGCGGTCAATTCCGGCGTCCTCGGCTGGGGCACAACCCAGCAAGAGCGTCGCCAGCAGGACAAAAAATGCGCTGTAGAGCAGAGATAGATATGTGCGGCGTATTCGCGTGCATAGCATGTGGGCCTCCTTAGGAATCCTTTGCAGTCTACATGATAAGGGCAATGGCTTTCAAACCTCATTTGCTCGATATTGACCGCATGTAGTGACTGTGGTATGAAAGCCACATGCACAAAGTAATGAAATTGAGCGGCTGTGGGGCATGGAGTGAGTGAACCCAGAGTACTTGGAATTGATATTGGAACCTCAGCCATCAAGGCAGGGTGCATAACTCCGGACGGTACGCTTGTCTCGTCGTCCGGAGAACGAATTATTGGCTACCCATCACAGATCCACGACTGGGATGCCGAGGCATGGTCACAGACTCTCTCTCGGCTTTTGTCACGCTTACCGGAACGAGACCAAATTTCGGCGGTGGTTGTAAGCGGTAACGGGCCGACCGTAGTTGCCATGAACAAGGCTGGCCAAGCACTGCAGCCGACTCTCCTGTGGCTCGATCCTCGTGAAAACCGAGTTCCAGACACAGAAAGCTATTTCCTTCCAAAGGCCTCCTGGCTTTACAAACATATTCCTCTCCTGCGGCAAAAAGTGAAGTACTTCATAGGCTGTCCGGAGTTCCTCAGTTTTCAGCTGACCGGAGAGGCCGTTACAACTACCCCCGGAGAAGAGTTCAGCACATACATCTGGACACCAGAAGAAATTCGCGCCTATGACTTGAACCCTGCGCTCTTTCCCCCTTTTGTGCAACCAGGTGAGTTTGTTGGAAGAGTTCTTCCGCAGGCTGCCGTTCAGTTTGGCCTGCCGGAGCGCATTCCCGTATTTGCGGGCGGCTCGGACTTTCTCATGAGCCTTATAGGCACTGCGACCCTGCAACCAGGCCGCACATGCGACCGAGCTGGCACCTCGGAAGGCATTAATTACTGCTCTGCGGAAAAAGTGCACGACAGTCGCTTACGCTGTCTGCCCCATGCCGTGGACGGCTTCTATAATATTGCTGGAATTCTCAGTTCAACCGGACGGCTTTTTGAGTGGTTCCGTGAGATATCTGGGCAGAGCAATACGCGTTACGATACCATGTTGGAAGAAATCCGTGCTATTGCCCACACGAGCTCCTATCCTTGGTTTTTCCCATCCATAAAGCATGGAGCTACATGGGAGTTCAGTCGTGGGATGTTTGTGGAGCTTGGCGCGGAACACGGTCCGGCCGAGATGGGACGGGCGGTTGTTGAGTCCATAGGGTTTGCAGTACGTGAGTCCATGGAAATACTAGAAGAGAACAACTGCCCCATTGACACAGTTTGTGGTTGTGGAGGACAGGCAAAGAACTCTATCTGGACACAGATGAAGGCAGATATCTGCGGAAAGGTTATAGAGGTTCCTGTTATTCAGGATGCGGAACTCGCGGGCTGCGCTGCGGCAGGTTTCGTTGGCCTTGGCCACTACACCTCTCTACCCGCTGCCGCCGAAAACATCGTCAAGATCCATGCCCGATATGAACCTCGCCCCGAAGAGTACGAGCGCTACACTGAGCGCTACAACCGCTACCGCGAGGTCTACTCACGCTTCCGCAGCGCCGCTTCAGATGTACTTCAGGGCCGCTCGGATAGCCACTAAATATACTCAGGAATAATTCGTTGTTTCCGTCTCCCGCACGTTGTATATTGGTGTTAAGAGCGAGGCGAACAGTGTTTTTTTTCGGACCACTGGCAATGCTATTCCCGTTTGTAGTTGTTCTCATTATGATGCGGCTGGCTTCGTCAGTAGTCCTCCAAGGAGACCAAGGGCGGTCGCGCAGCGCGTATGATGCACGACGAGCACTGTTCCCAGAGTATTACGACAGACTGAGAAGTGGGGACTCACAGGCAAGGGTGTTTCAGACAGCCCGTAAGCTCGGAGGAAGTCTAACAGTTTCGGATGTAGTTATTGAGCTCGGGATAGGTATTGAGCAAGCCGAGCAACTCCTTAGCTCAATGGTTGACAGCAGCCGTGTGCGGGTAGAAGTGAGCGAACAAGGTCTGCTTGTGTATGATTTTCCTGAGGTGCGGGCACGTCTCAACGCTGACAGCCCCAACCATACAAAGCAAAAAGATGGCAGTGCCCCGCTTAGTTAAGCCGACCTGGCTACTGAGTTGACTCTATGCTTTCACGGCAATTCTATCTATCAGTCGCAGTGAGAACGACTTCATAGATTGTATGCACTTCCTCCGTTATGTGAAGCACGTAGGAAGAGAAGCTTTCACCTGTACCAATTTCGTTCGAGGCACGGAGTGCAAGGGCATCTCTTTCTACACCCTCCGAAGGTAAGGCGTGTACCTGCCGGTCATGAAGAACCTGCAGCAGATGTTCAATACGACGCAGAAAAATATAGTGTCGTGACAGGGTCGCTGCTTGGTTTGGACTCAATAAGCCCTTGCTGGCTAAGAGCTGAATAGCCTGCAGAGTATTGCCGTTATGAAGTTTTTCATCCGTGTGGAGCGCTCGCATTTGGAGAAACTGTACCGCAAACTCAATGTCTCGGATGCCACCAATTCCTGACTTAATATTC
>REEM01000229.1 GCA_007695055.1 Spirochaetaceae bacterium
GGAACTCGGAGATCCTATGAAAACATCCAACATGCGAAACATCGGAATCATGGCGCATATTGACGCCGGAAAAACGACAACTACCGAAAGAATTCTCTACTACACCGGAAAGAGCCACAGAATGGGAACGGTCGACGACGGCAACACCGTCATGGACTGGATGACGCAGGAGCAAGACCGCGGCATTACCATTACCTCGGCCGCTACATCCTGCTTCTGGAAGGATGCGCAGATTAACATCATTGATACTCCCGGGCACGTGGACTTCACCGCCGAGGTTGAGAGAAGTCTCCGCGTCCTTGACGGTGCGGTTGCGGTGTTCTGTGCGGTTGGCGGAGTTGAGCCCCAGTCCGAGACGGTATGGCATCAGGCCGACACCTACGAAGTTCCGCGTATTGCCTATATCAATAAAATGGACCGCATTGGAGCTGACTTCTACGCGGTCATTAAAGAAATTGAAGCCAAGCTTGGCACGCTGCCCTTACCGCTCTTTATTCCGGTCGGCACCGAGTCGGAGTTTCGGGCTACCATAGATCTTCTGAGCATGGAACAACTTGAGTGGGAACACGAGGGGCTCGGGGCAACCTACACCCGCAAGCCCATTGAAGAAGGGCTTCAGGAAACTGCCCGCAAATGGCACGACTATCTGCTTGACACCCTGAGCGCGCACTCGGAAGAGATCACGGACCTCTATCTTGAAGGTGCTGATATCCCGCGTGAGCTCCTTGACCATACCATTCGCAAGCTGACCTTGGAGCGGAGCATTACACCGGTGTTCTGCGGCGCAAGTCTCCGCAACATTGGGGTTCAGCCTTTGCTTGACGGGGTTATTTCCTACCTCCCTGCTCCGGGTGACCTGCCCCCTATCACCGCCATTCATGCCAAAAAAGAGACTGAGGTCGATATCGAACGCAGCGAGGCTGGAGAGCCGGTGGGTTTTGTGTTTAAAATTCAGGCCGACCGCGAGGCGGGCAGCCTGTGTTTTGTCCGCATGTACTCCGGCAGCATCAAGAGCGGCACCGCGGTGTACAACGCCGACAAGCGCAAACGGGAACGGGTGAACCGGCTCCTGCGAATGCACGCCAATAGGACTGAACAGCTCGATGTTCTCCGTGCGGGTGACATAGGTGTCATTGTTGGCTTTAAGCTGGCGCAGACCGGTGACACCATAGGCTCAGAGGGATTCCCGGTAATACTCGAACGCATGAACTTTCCCGAGCCGGTTATCTCGGTAGCAATTGAGCCCAACACCCTCTCGGAACGAGACAAGCTCAAAGAGGTGCTCGCGCTCCTGTCAAAAGAAGACCCCACCTTTCTCTGGAAGGAGGACTCCGACACCGGGCAGCTCATAATCTCGGGAATGGGTGAACTTCATCTTGATGTCTTAGTGACCCGGATCATTGACGACTACAACGTGAATGCACGGGTTGGTAATCCGCAGGTCACCTACAGAGAGTCCATTACTCAGACATATCGCCATACCGAGAAGTATCACCGAGTGCTTGCAGGTAAGGAGAACCAGGCCGAAATTACCCTGGAAGTGAAACCCTTAGCGCGTGGCACCGGAAACGAATACCACACCGACGTCCCAACGACCGCCCTGCCGGAGTTGCTCCAAGAGGCCGTGAAACGGGGTGTGGAGAACTCACTCGGCGCTGGCATTGTTCAGGGGTACCCAGCATACGACGTCGGGGTGACCCTGGTTTCGGCGGTGTACAACCAGAATACCTCCACCGAGTTTGCCTTTGAGGCTGCCGCAAGTATGGGTCTGGACAATGCCTGTACGAAGGCCGGTCCGGTTCTACTTGAACCGATCATGCGCGTGGACGTTATGTGTCCTCAGGAGTTCATGGGCGAGGTCATAAGTGGCATTACTATGCGCCGCGGAATTGTGCATGGAGTAGAGTCGCGCCCGAGTGCCGAGCATATCCGGGCCGAGGCCCCCTTGGCCGAGATGTTTGGCTACTCCACCTCATTGCGTTCCATTACACAGGGACGCGGCACCTTTGCTATGGAGTTTGCCCACTTCGAAAAGAAGCCCCAGTAAGGGGCGGGCCGCGAGCGGGTGGCGGAGGCCAGCGGGCGCCACGTGGCCGCGTAGCCGCTCAGCGGCGCGGCGACTCAATTCCGCGAAGGCAGCTCCGGCAGCTCGGCGTGCGGCAGATAACGTTCGGGGATCTCCCAGATAACAAAGCGCGGCGGAGCTTCGTGCAGGGTGTCGCTATCAAGATAGCGCACCATTGGCAGAAAGGGGCCTCTGCCTTCCTCGGCCAGGTTCAGCACCTCGGCCTGCAGTTCCACCTGAAGAAAGGCGTCGAATCCCCAGGCCGCACCGGCGCTGTAGCTTGTTCCTACCAACACAACCGGCACGGCCGCAGTGTCAAATAGACCCAGACCAGGTGCGGGCCCGCTGTAGAGCTCAAAACTCTGAATGAGGTCGGGCGCGGGTTGAAGGCGCCCGCGGAACGGGCCGAGCGGAATGAAGCTTAAGAGGTCACCATCATGCCTGTGCTCCTCCCCAAACTCCAAGCGGAACTCCTGTGTCGGAATGTTCTCAAGATACCCGGCAACGTTCACATGCTCTGCAACAGCCACCGCCGCCAGCTCAGCACCCGCCGGTGTCCAGTGTGTGTCGGTACGCAAGAAGACCTCTACTCCTCGGTCACGGCTTCCCGCCAGCACCTCTTTAAGCCCAACATGGTCAACCCCTGCTGCCTCCAAGGCGGAGAGAAACGCAGCGTAGCGTTCCTCGGCGGCTGGCGGAAACCCATAGCGTCCCAGATACTGACGGTACAGCCGCGCCTTGGACGGCAGCGGCACCACCACCAGTTCCACTCCGAGCCTTCCCAGTTGGGCGGCAACACTCGCCACGTAGGCAGCTACATCGCGGGCACGTGCGGCTTCATTGCCCGCATGCGAAAGCGCGGTGAACTCCTCGGCTGTGAACAACACGCCCTGCTCACCTACTACCACCCCAGGAAGACCTTCGCGAAAGAGCCCAAACCGCAAACTACCCCAGATCTCCAGCCCCAGGTCGCGAACAGGCGACTCAAGCTCGTAGTCCTGCTGAAACTCATGTGTCCAGTCTCCGGTGAGGAGCGAGCCATAGCTCCTGCGGACAGAGTCATTCGGCCCAAAGACCGGATTCATGAGCGAGAGCAGCACCCCGGCACCAAGCAGAATGAGCATAGTGAGGCCAAAGGCGTAGGTGACACCATGCGGCCTGACACCGCGAGATTCTTCTGTGTTGTTCCTCATACCTATGCTCCTGCGCTAGAACTGGAAGTACAAAAATGGCGAGAACGACTCCGCCGCAAGCTTAAGAACCCCAAGCAGAAACAAAGGGATAAGGAACAGCCGTGCGTAGGTAAGACGGTAGGAGGAGACGTAAGACAAGTCCGCCAGCTTTGTACCGGCAGTACCGGCAGTACCGGCAGTACCGGCAGTACCGGAAGTACCGGCAGCGGCTGGCGCGGTCAGCACTGACCGCCCCTTCATGTACGGCCCCATGTAGATCAGCACCAGGCTGAGAGCCAACATGGCCAGGGACAGAAATCCAATCTCCACCTGTAGAACCTCGCGTGGGCCAATGCCTTGCAAACCAAACAAACCAGCATACATCCGCAGCGCCCCGCTAAAGTCCGGCGCCCGAAACACTACCCATCCCAGCAAGACGAAAAACATGGTGCGCGGTAAAGCGAAGACGCTTGGTGCCCCGCCTTTGGCCCTCTCTTTGGCTCCAGGCCTGTTCCCAAGATAACGCTCAAGGGCCAGTATGCCCCCGTGCCAGGCGCCCCACACCACAAAGGTCCAGGCGGCACCATGCCAGAGTCCACCCAAAAGCATGACCAGCAGCACATTGCGGTAGGTCTTAAGCGGGCCCTGCTTGTTACCGCCCAGCGGAATGTAGAGATAGTCACGCAACCAGGTGGACAAACTAATATGCCAGCGGCGCCAGAACTCGGTGATACTGCGGGAAATATAGGGATAGTTGAAGTTTTCCATGAACCGAAAGCCCATCATGAGTCCCAACCCTATTGCCATATCCGAGTAACCAGAAAAGTCAAAGTACAGCTGGGAACTGTAGGCCAGTGTCCCAAGCCAGGCACCTAACAGACCAGGTTGCTCCATACCAAAACTTACATCTGCAATCAGCGCTACGGTGTCAGCAATGAGAACCTTCTTGCAGAACCCAATCATGAAGCGATACGAGCCTTCCGAGAACTTGCTGAAACTATGGGTGCGAAGGCGCAACTGATCTGCAAGGTCTTTGTAACGCAGAATAGGGCCAGCAATGAGTTGTGGAAACAGGGCGATGTAGGCAGCAAGGTCAAGATAGCTACGTGCGGCCGGAGCGTCACCACGGTAGACATCGACCAGATAACTGGTAGCTTGAAACACATAGAACGAGATGCCTATAGGCAGGATCACATTCCAGGCGCTCACACCGTCAGCTCCGGCCGCAGAAAGGACATAGTTCAGACTGTCAACCGCGAAGTTGAAGTACTTGAAGTACGCCAAACTGCCCAGGTTGAGGATAACTCCGACAATCAACGCGACTCGGGCCCTTCTTGGACGAGAGCCAGCCAACCCGGCCGCAGCAATGCCCCCCAAAAGGTAGGTCCAAACCGTGGTCAGAACCAACAGGCCAAGGAAATCCAGCCGCCACCAGCCATAAAAAACCCAGCTTCCAAGGAGTATCCAGGCCGACCGCGCCCGAAAAGGCAGGAGGTAATAACCCCCAAGGAAGACCGGCAGAAAGAGGAACAGAAAAATTGTTGTGCTGAAAACCACCGGTCGCTCCCGCTTGCTCTACTCTACCAGAATCTCGGCGCGATCTACCCGCGCTGCTGGTCTCCCATTATCATCCATTACGAAAACCGCAAAGGACTGACCCCGCTCCAGGCCTATGTCACCAAGCTCCACAGACTGCCCGTTGCCCAGAAATACGGTCAGCTCAACCGCCACCGGATTGACCGCAACTGCTCCGGACTCACCGCTCCTCAGCTCTCCAACGACGGTAGTCGTCCCGTCAGCACTGCGTAAGGCTAGTGGCTCCGCGATATCAAGGTTATACACCAAGATCTGAGCGAGGTCTGCGCGTCTGTGAGTGGGATCTTCATGAATGAGCAGACCCTCATCCTGCAGAATGACGGTGTAGTACACCCCCTCACGAGCAATCAGTTCCTCAAACAGGTCGTTGAGGTAGACCATATGTATCTCCGGCGTGACCGGCCGGTAGGCGCTGCTCACCCCTGTAGTTAGGTTCCGAAACTCGGTTGCGCCAACCCAGAGTCGCGACACCGTACCGTCACTTCTGTGGTTGAAGACCCGCACATACGCAGCGTCTTCCGGAGCACCTGCGCCGTAGAGCGAGCCGCTCTGCGCGGAGGCGCCTGCTATACCCAGCATCAATCCAACCACTAGGCTGAATACAATGCATATCCCGACTCGGGTCGCCCCAGATTGCGCTGGCCGAATGACCTCACCCCCTGACTTTCTTGGTTGAGCGCAGTATAATTCCCTGACTGCAGGACTCCGCGTTTGCCCATACTGTTGCAACACGTTACGCTCCTTGTTTTGTAAACTATAATTCCGCAACGGTTAGCCGAGGAAAACATATGCATACTTTTGGAACAATGCCAAGCCCGACCGCCGAC
>REEM01000230.1 GCA_007695055.1 Spirochaetaceae bacterium
CGGTTCGCTCGGACAGGCCCTGGGCCTTGTGCTGAGCCGCTACGGTGCGCCTACCTTTGACGCGTTTGCTGCGACTCAGATCAGAATACTCTCGGGACTCATAGGCTTTGCCGTGCTGTTCACCGTGTTGCGCCGTTGGCACCGGATTTCAGTAACTTTTAGGGATCGTGCCGCCATGAGCATGATAACGCGTGGAGCCTTTTTTGGGCCCTTTCTTGGCGTCTCGCTGGGACTCTTTGCGGCTCAACGTGCGGGTACCGGCATTGCCGCGACACTCATTGCCACTGTACCGGTGATTCTTATGGTCACGGCCATCACGGTTCATCGCGAACGGGTAGGGGTGCAGGAAGGCGTTGGCATTCTCATGGCGGTAGCGGGCGTGGCATTATTGTTTTTGAAATAGAACGCGGTGATACCCAATGGGAAACGGAGGCAGAAATGGCACACAAGGAGCGGGAAGCGGCGGCAAAAGCGAAACGAGAACGTGAGCGGCGTCGCTCCCACCGGAACAAGTTGATCCTACGAACGACGCTTATTGTGCTTGCAGTAACGGCCGCTGTTCTGGTGCCGATGAGACTGTTGAACAGGCCTGGACGCCACGTCGAAAGTCAAGGACGAGACCACATCCCGGTTGGCACTTCGCACACTGTTCAGTACAACAGTGACCCGCCTACCTCTGGCCCGCACTACGACCCCTCAGCTCGGCCCGGAATATATGATGAGCCAATCCCTGACGGGTACCTGGTGCACAGCCTTGAGCACGGATACGTAATCATCTCGTACAACGTTGAGGGGATGCCCGAGCAAGAGGCAGAATCAACAGTCGCGCGACTTGCCAAAATTGCCGAGGACGAGCGACTCTGGAAGCTCATTGTCGTCCCGCGGCCCGGGATGGAGCACCGCATTGCCTTGACCGCCTGGCAACGAATTGACACCATGGGCCAGGTCGACGCTCGTCGGATCCGCCGCTTTATCTCCGCCTGGCGTGACCGAGGGCCCGAGCGTACCGCGTACTGATCACCTCAGCCTATTCATGGGCTATAAGGGACGACGTGCCACAAAAAACTCATAGGCGTAGTACTCGCCGTAGCGCCGGTGCATCTCTGGCTCCTCGGCAACCTGCTTAAGCACCGCCGTGGCTTCCGGGTCGTCAGCGTACTGTGGCAGGAGCTCTGCAAGGCGTGCTTCCATAGGGGTGTAGAAGTCGTCCCACCAGGCCTCATCTGGAAGGGTGAAGTTTCCAACAAGCTCGAAACCGCATGTGCTGAGGGCGGTCAGGTCATCCTGTAGTGTCCCCATGCTGGGGTAGTCCAGGTCAAAGCTGGCCTTAACTGCGGCCGGTGGGTTGTCTTTGCGCCAGACAGCGTCGGTAAAGACCAGGTAGCCTCCGGGGCGTAGAAGCTCGTAGCAAACCTTTAGGGCGTTGGAGAGTCCAATGCTATAGAGTGCACCCTCTGACCAGACAAGATCAAAGCTCTCTTGATCCTGGCCGGGTTGGGCCATGTCTCCAACAACGGCAGTGATCCGGTCTGCAAGGCCGCGCTCGACCACACTCTGTTCTAAGGACTCAATGGCAGGTGCATGGCTGTCGAGCGCTGTGATGTGCCCCGACACAAGTTCGGCCAGCTGAAGGGTTTGCCCGCCCACGCCGCAGCCCAGGTCAAGAACCGCCGCTTGCTCCGGTAGTTCCCCGCACATTGCAAGCGCCTTGACTGCCGAGGCGCGGTTCCCAGGGCCCTGCCGCGGAAGGCTACCGAAAACCTCCCAGAATACTTCCCAAAAACGTGGCGTGAGGTCTTCCATGACTGCTCCAGTTTGGTTTGTCTTGTTGCGCTAAATGTAGCATCTTCATCCGGATATGAGGAGGTTGGATGGCAAGCATTGTTGATCATAAGCGCACGGTTCTTCTTATTGCACTCTATATTTTTGTGGGAATCATTGCCGGTGTTGGGGCCATTATCTTCCAGCAACTGCTTTCGTTGTTGAATATTTTTGTGCTTGAGGGAACAGCCGGGTACACTCAGATTACCATTGTGTCCGGACTTCGCAGGTTCGACTTACCGTGGTCACAGCCGATATTCCGTCCGTGGCTTCTTCCGCTCATTGCCGGGGCGGGTGGGCTCATTACCGGTCTCATTGTTTACCGTTTTGCGCCGGAGGCCGCTGGCCACGGGACAGATGAAGTCATTCATTCCTATCACCACGAGCAGGGCCGCATTCGGTTGCGGGTGAGCGTGGTGAAGTTGGTGGGCTCGGCAATTACTATAGGTAGCGGTGGATCGGGCGGAAAGGAGGGCCCTATTGCGCAGATTGGTGCCGGATTCGGTTCCTTTATCTGTTCGCGTATTCCCTACTACTCGGAGTATCGTCGTCAGATCATGCTCGCCGGAATGGCGGCTGGAATTGCCGCAATTTTCCGTGCTCCCTTAGCCGGTGCTATCTTTGCGGCTGAGATCCTGCACTCCGATATGCGGTACAACGGCAAGGTTCTTATTCCGGCGGTCATTGCGTCGACGGTCGCCTACGGTGTCTATGCGCTCTACTTTGGCTTTGACCCGGTTCTTTCGGTGCCGGAGTTCACCTACCAGCTATCACTTGTGCACCTCATTCCCTTTACGGTGCTTGCACTTATGTCGGCCTTTGGCGCGTTTATGTTCGTGCGCGTGTTTTATGGTACCCGTGACTTCTTCCAGACACTGAGAATCAAGCCGTATCTGAAGCCAGCTATAGGCGGGGTACTGACCGGTCTAGTGGCGTTATGGTTCTCGCCCGCATTTGGGGAAGGCTCCTACCACATGCAGCAGATGATCAACGGCAATGTACCGTTGCAGGGCATGCTGCTGTTGGTCTTTATGAAGATGCTGACTACATCGTTCTCAATTGGCTCGGGCGGCTCGGGCGGAATATTTGGCCCGTCACTGATGATTGGTGCAGCGTTGGGCGGCGTTGTTGGCGGGGCCTATTTGCACTTGGTACCAGCTTCGCAAATTCCGCTGGTGGTGTTCGTGTTGTTGGGCATGGTGGGCTTCTTTGCTGGTGCGGCAAATGCACCAATCTCGACTGTGATCATCATCTCAGAGATGACTCGCACCTTCAACCTCATGGTGCCTTTTCTCTGGGTGGCCATGTTCGGCTACATCTTCTGCCAGCGTTGGAACATATACGAGAACCAGGTTGTGTTGAAACGCCATATTCTTGACGCCATAGATCCGGTTGAGTCGCAGAAGAGCTTTGCTGGCCTCACCGTGGGTGAGGCAATGAGCACCAATTTCGTGAGCGTCAATGAGAGCACCTCAATTGCAGAAGCGGACGATATATTCACGCGGAGCTCGAACGAACTGCTGCCGGTGATAGACGAGGCTAGCGGCAGGCTATCTGGCATGTTGGAGCACCGCAGCGTGTTGCAGCACCTGCATCAGGGTGGTGATGCAGACACCCCGGTGCGTCAGCTCACACAGATTCCACCGGACGCCGTCTACGAGGACGAAACATTGCTCAAGGCCTTGCGGCGGCTTGAGTACCTGCGGCGGCCAGTTCTACCGGTTCTCCGCTCAGACGGCTCGGAGCGCTTGGCTGGAATTCTGAGAAAGGAGGTGTTCCACCGGAAACGGTCACAGGACTGGTCTTTGTACCTTGCCACCGAGCGCATACGAACAACCCTGGATGCAACTGATCGAGATAGCGCTATTGAGGAGCTGTGTAAGATTGCTGAGTCCGGTACGCCAGGATTCACCGCCGAGCAGATACAGACCGCGGTTCTCAACCGGGAGCAGCAATTGACGACCGCGCTCGGGCGCGGTGTAGCGTTTCCGCATGCACGGCTCCCGGGTCTGAAGCGTCCGGTCATAGCACTTGCGCGCTGCCTTAAGGGTATAGACTGGAGCGCGAACGACGGCAAGCGGGTACGGCTCATTTTCCTGGTACTCACACCAGAGGAAGATAGTTCAATGCAGGTGCAGATCGCACGCGGTATTGTGGGACTTGTTCGTGAGGAGCACCTGCGCTCCGAGCTTCTGCGCAGCGCCAGGCCAGAAGTCATGATGTCGCGTATTAAAGGTGCTCTATCGTTCTTGGATTATGACGGAGAACAAGGTGGTGATACATGACCCACGACATGAGTCCCACAGCTGAGGCAGACGTACAACCCCGGTACGGCGGCGAGTTTAGCCGACGCGGTTACGGCCTGCCCGCTTAGCAGCGTAGAGAGCTTCATCGGCACGCTTGAGCAGCGACTCTGCTCCGCCTTTCTGCTGTCCGGCTGGCTCAACGCTGGCAACGCCCAGACTTAGGGTTACTACGGGGCTCGCGGCGGAATACTCGTGGGTGAGGGATAGTGCCTCCACTGCTTCTCGCAAGCGCTCGGCTACTACCCGGGCACCGGTCGCGTCGCTGTCGGGGAGTAGGACAACGAACTCCTCGCCGCCATAGCGGCAGAGTGTGTCGCCGGGGCGTGAAAGAGTATCGGTCAGCGCGTGTGCCACCTTCTGCAGGCACTTGTCCCCGGCGCCGTGGCCGTAGTTGTCGTTGTATTCCTTAAAATGGTCAATATCCATCATAATCACCGAGAGGGGATAGCCTTCGCGTAAGTTCCTTGCTAACTCTTTCTCCAGCTGTTCATCAAAGTAACGACGATTGTGGATGCCGGTCAGGCCGTCAAGCAGTGCGTAACGCTCAAGCATATCGGTCTTGCGTTTGAGGTTCATGTGGGTCTCTACGCGCGCTCGCACTATGGCTGGGCTGATTGGCTTTGAGATATAATCCACTGCTCCCAGTTTAAGACCAAGCTCTTCATCGCTCACTGCGTCGCGGGCCGTAACAAAGATAACAACGATACCATCTGTCCTGGAATCTTCCTTGAGGCGCCGACACACCTCGTATCCGTCGATACCTGGCATCTGTATGTCAAGCAAGATCAAGTCTGGCAGCTGCTGTGTTTCGTCCCGTACAATAGCCAGCGCTTTCTCACCGCTGTTGGCTACTTGGATGCGGTATTCGTCCTTGAGCAGGCTCCCCAACGCTTGAATATTGGCGGGTTCGTCATCGACTACGAGGATTGTCTGTTGTTGTTTCTCAGCATTCATGGGGTCGCTCATGTTGTTGCACCATCCTCTGTATTCATCATTGCAGAAAGAGTTTCAAGTGCAGCATCAAACTCCATCTGCGCCACCTGCTCTTCAAGCGCTTCACAGTCGTATCCGCGGCCACGCAGGTAGGCAACTGCCTCCTGCAGAGTGGACTCATCTACCAGCTCGTTCTTTTCCAGTTGGCCTTGCAGCTTCTCTACCGCGTCCGGTGTGCCGGTGACATGAGCTTCGCTGGGCGAGGTCAGGGTGGCAAGAGCCGCCTCGGCAGCTTCCAACGCCCGTTCCAGGTCGTTGACAATACTGTTATCAACGCTTAGGCCCACTGCCAAGCTATAGTCAATCTGTTCGGCAAGCTGCTGGAGCTCTACAGCCGCAAGAGTTCCGGCAGCGCCCTTGAGAGCGTGAGCGATGCTGCGTGCCTCCTCAACATGTCCAGTCCGGAGGTGCCCAAGGAGTGGTGCATAGTCCCTGCGTAGTTTGCCGCTAAACTGTTTAAGCAGGCGGGCGTAGATGGAGTCTTCTCCCCCGAGCTGGCGCCGTCCCCGCGCAAGATCAAAGCCGGGTAAACTCTCC